>JBJHAV010000298.1:0-4495 GCA_050480685.1 Planctomycetaceae bacterium
ACAGACCTGGAGGCCCTGGCGGGCGGAGCCGAGGGCGATTTGCTCAGCGACTGGTGGCCCTTCGACGTGAACGGCGACGGCATCGCCGGGCGGCCGTGGCCGCGCCTGCGCCTGGTGCGCCGCGCGAGCCCGGCGGACTTGGAGCGGCTCGTGTCCGGCGGCTCGACAGCCGAAGCCGGAGAAACAACCACTGGGGTTGGACCGCCGCTCTTGGAGGTGGTTTGGCTGGTGCTGCCGCGCACCCCCCTGGTGCCCGGCGAGCAACGCGGCGATGGCATCTTGCTGCGCGGCGAACGGCTCCTGGGCGGCCCGCCGGCGGAGTCCTTCTTCGCGCCGGACTTCTTCCGCGCGGACGGCACTCCGCCGATGACCGCCGTCGAGGAGGTGGTCGCGGGTGTGCTCTGGTGGCGTTTGGCCTTCGCCGATCGCGCCACGCGTCTGGAGGATGGTTGGAACCTGGGCACGCGCCCGGGGGAGGCCGCCGTTGCGATCGATGCGCGCGGCCGCGGACGGCCGGATGCGGAGCGCCACCCCCTAAACCAGTTGGCCGGCTTCGCGG
Source organism: Planctomycetaceae bacterium (assembly GCA_050480685.1). GTDB lineage: Bacteria > Planctomycetota > UBA1135 > UBA1135 > JBJHAV01. The sequence goes on from JBJHAV010000298.1 coordinate 560, forward strand.
CCGGCGAACGCGGCGAGCTGCGTTTGCCCCGGCGCATCCGCGTGGAGTTCGAGTTCGAGCGGCCCCAGGACCTGGCCCGGCGGGCGCGGCTCTCCTCGCCCGCCGACCCCGAGGACACGCGCCTCGCGGTCGACCGCCCCGAACGCCTGCCCCCGGTGGGCAGTTACCTCCTGGTGGGGGAGGAGTGGGTGCGGCTGAACGGCGTTTCGGGCCGCTTCGCTTCGGTCGAGAGGGCCCGGCGCGGGACCCGGCGCGCACCCCTGGCGGAGGGCACGCCGATTCAATACGGCCGCACCGTGGTGCGCGAGCTGCCGGTGGCGCTTTACCGCGAGGACTGGCGGCCGTGATCGTCTCGGCACTTCACCGCGGCCGCCCCCGGGCCGGCCTGACGTTGCTCGAAGTCGTGCTCGCCGTGGGCTTGCTGGCGATCGGCATGGGCGCCATCCTGGGATTGCTCAGCTTCGGCGCGGGAGTGGCCGTGGAGGCCGAACGCCGGGCCGCCGCCCTAGGCGCATGGCCCGCGGTCGTGGCCGACCTGGAGGAGCGTTTTTTCCGCTTGGACGAATCCGGCCGGGTGGTGCCGCCGCCCGGGCCCCTGATCCGCCCGGTGCCCGGGCACCCCGATCTCGAATACCGCGCCGAGGGCGAACCCCTGGAAGTCCGGCGCGAAGACGAACTTTGGCGCATCGACGTGGCCATCGAGTGGCAGAGCCGCAGTGTGCGCCACGAGACCCGCATGCAAACCCTCTTGCCGCGCGCGGTGCCCCTCGGCGAGCGCCTGCGCCGGCAGTTGCTCGGCGACTCCGAAACGCCCGGAGCGACCCGCTGAGCTGACCTTCTGACGCGGCTCCCTGCCGCGATCCCCTGACGCGAGATTCAAACCATGGCCCACCGAAACGCATCCCGTCGAGCCCAGGGCGCGACCGCGCTGTTGCTCCTTCCCTGTGTGTGCCTCGCCGCCCTGGGTGGGTGGTTCTTCGCGCCGGCCCTCGCCGGCGGTGCGCAGGAGACGGAGGAGGACTCCGCCGCCGCGATGGCACCGGCGGAGCTGCTCTTCCTGCGCGGGGGCGGGCTTTTGTGGGCGCGCGTGTTGGGCGCGGACCTGGACGGCGTGGACCTAGTGCGGCTCGAAAACGGCGGCCGCGTGCGTTTGCCCTGGAGTTTCTTCGATGGGCGCGCGGAGGAGGACCTGCGCATGCGCTACGGGCTCATGAGCCTGGAGGCCGAGGAGCCCATGGTGACCGCCCAACGCATCCCGCTGGTGGATGGGGGCGAGGTGGTCGGTTTGGTCGTTTCGCGCGGCGATGACCTGTTGCAGGTCAAGACTTCCGGCGGGCTCTTGATGTTGCCCATCGCGCGCATCGGCGCCGGCATCGTCAACGTGCAGGTGCCGGCCAGCGAGATTTACACCCGCGACGAGCTCTATGCCGAGCGCCTGGGGCAACTGGCCTTTGAACTGGCCAAGGGCGGCCCCGAGGCCGGCGCGGCCCACGCGGAGTTGGCCGCCTTTTGCGAAATGCTGCTCGACTATCGCATGGCGGTGGTGCACTGGACCCTGGCCATGCAGTCCGGATTGGACCGCGCGGATCTGGCCGGGCGCCTGGCCGGAGCGGAGCGCAAGGCGGCGGTGCAAGAGCAGGTCGACGCCCTGGCGGAGATCGACCGGCGACGCGCCCGCGGGCAGTACGCGCGCGCCTTGGCGGAGCTCGAGCTGTTCCTGGCCCGTTGGCCCCAGAGTCCGCTGGCGGAAGACCGCGCGCGGCTGGCGACACGTGTGCAGCGCGATCAAGCGCGCGCCCTCGAACGCCAGTTGCCGGCCCGCTTCCACCACTGGGTCGTGCGCCTGGTGCGCGAGGGTTCGCGCGGCATGGGCCTGGCCGAAGCCCGCGACTTCGTGGAAGAACGCCTGGTGGACGAGGTGCTCGCCCGGGTCGTTGCCGACTTGGTCGAGATCGATCCGACGCTGACACCCGAGCGGGCGCGCGCCGTATGGGAGACCCGCCCGCGGGGCAACACGCGCAGCGCGACCTACGGGCTCGGGACCTGGTTGCTGGGCGCCGAGGCGGCCCGCGCCGGATTGCCCGCGCCCCGCGAGGAAACCGCGCCGACCACCGCCAACGACCCCGAACGGGCGGAGTTGGCGGCGCGGTTGGCGCGCTACATCGAAAACCAGCGCCAGGCCCAGCGCGCCAACGCGGGCCGCGCCGACGGGCCCGACCCGGAGGAGTACTGGCGGCAGATGGGCGCCAACGCGCGCGCCCAGTGGATGCTCGCGTACCACGCCGAGAAGGCGGGCGCGATGCAGCTCACACGCGTGGGTTTCACCCCCTGCCGCGAGTGCGGTGGAAGCGGCGTGCTGGAGGTGATCGACACCGGCGGCGTGGCGGCTTCCGCGGGCTCGCGCCTGCGCCCCTGCGGCCTGTGTTTCCAGGTCGGCGTCGTGCGGCGCGTGACCTATCGATGAGCGCCCTTCGCTCCCACGGGGCCCAGGCGCGCGCTCTGCTGTCGGCGGTCCTCTGCGCGGGTGTGCTCGCCGCCGGGTGCCAAAGCAGCCGCGGGACGGGCGGCGCCGCGGCGGCGAACGCTCCGCGCGCCGCGCCCGCCCTGGATGCGGGGCGGCCCCTGGAGCGGGCGGCGGCCCGCGAACTGGAAGCGCGCGGCGGGGCGCTGGCCTGGGCCGGGAACCGGGCGGTGACGGTGGGGGACCTGCTCGAACTGTGGTTGCAGCGCGACAGCCCGGGCCTGTGGGCGCAGCTCAACTTGCTCTTGGCCTCGGAGTTGGCGCGGCTGGAGGCCGAGCGGCTGGGGTTCGAGCTCTCCCCCGCGGAGGTCGAGCAGCGCTACGGCCGCAACCTGGCCGGCATCGAGGCCCAGTGGCGGCGGGTCTACCCGGAGCTCGGCTTCGACCGGGTGCTGCGCGACGTGCTCGAAGTGGATCCGGCGCGCTACCGCCAACGCCTGCGGGACGAAACCGTGCGCGAGCTGGTCACCGAACGGGTCGTGCGCGCCCACAGCCTCGGCCAACGGCGGGCGCGCGCGCGCCTGATCGCGGTGGAGACCCGCGCCGAAGCCCTGGACCTGAAGGCGCGCGCCGAGGCCGGCGAGGACTTTTCCGCCATGGCCGCAGCGCACAGCCTGGACCCCTCGCGGGAGGTCGGCGGGCGCCTTCCCTGGTTGCCCGAGGACCCGGCCTCGCCCCTTGCGCGGGCGGTCTTCGGGGCCGCCCCGGGCGCCGTCGCCGGCCCCCTGACCCTCGGCGGGCGCGAAATCCTGATCGCCGTGGACGGTTTTTTGGAGGCCGAGGACACCCAGGGCGCCGACCTCTTCGAACGGGTGCGCCGCAGCCTGCGCGACGAGCCGGTCTCCGAGGGCGAGTTCGTCGCCTGGCAGGTGGCCGTGCAGGAGCGCCATCCGGTCGACCTGGCTCCCCTCTACCGCCTTTTGGGGGAGCCGGTGCCCTCCCGCCGGCGATAACTCCGTTTCGCGGTTTTGCACCGCTTTCCCCGGGGCGCTGAGTTGACCGAGGCGGGCGCCGCGGCGATGCTCGCCCCATGGAATCGTCCTGGCACGCGCCGGTTTATTCGATCGGGGCGGCAGTGCTCCTGCTGCTTCTCCTGGTGTCCGCCGTCATCGGCCTGATCGCCTGGTCGCGCTCCGGCCGGCGCGGCGACGAGTAGGTCCCCGGGTTGTTCCGTATTCCCAGCCCCCCAGCTCCCTCCCCTGTTCCCTTCCCCATGGCGATCCTTTCCGGCGAACGAGATCCGAGCCAGGCCCCCGAGGCGGGGCGCGAGCCCGCTGACTCGGACGGGGAGCCCCAGGCCCCCGAGGTTGTGGGCGAGGTTGTCGACGGCGCCGCACCCGCTTCGAGCGAGCCGGTGGCGGGTGGGGAAACCGAGCCCGGCGAGGTCCAGGCCGATGCCGAAGAGGCGGCCGAAG
>JBJHAV010000299.1:0-4490 GCA_050480685.1 Planctomycetaceae bacterium
CATAAAGAGCCCGCTGATCTAAATCCTGGTCGCCGCCGCGCTGATCACGACGGCGCTCGGTGAGTACGTGGACAGCGCCGTGATCGCGGCCGTGCTCGCGCTCAACGCCGCGATCGGGGCTTGGCAAGAGCGCAAGGCCGAGGCCTCCGTGCGCGCGCTGATGGGGCTCGTGGCGCCGCGCGCGCGTGTGCGCCGCGATGGGCGCGAAAAGGAAATCGACAGCGACGAGCTGGTGCCCGGAGACTTGGTCCTCCTGCAATCCGGTGACCGCGTCCCGGCGGATCTGCGACTCGTGCGAGCCCAGGAGCTGGGAGCCGACGAGTCGCTCTTGACCGGTGAGTCGGTGCCGGTGCGCAAGTCCGCGGAGCCGGTGGATGCCGGTGCGGGCATGGCCGACCGCACTTCCCTTTTGTACTCCGGTTCGGCGGTGCCCTCCGGCCGCGGCCGCGGTTATGTGGTCGCGACGGGTGAAGCCACGGAACTGGGCAAAATCGCGCAACAGGTGCGCTCCGAGGGGGTGACGCTCTCGCCCTTGCAGGAGCGCATGGGCACATTCGCCCACCAAATCGGCGCCGCCATCGGCGTCGCCGCCGTGGCGCTCTTCGGCTTGGGTTTGGCCCTGGGCAACCCGGCGGTCGAGATGTTCATGGTGGCGGTGGCCCTGGCGGTGGCCGCGGTGCCCGAAGGTCTGCCGGTGGTGCTCACGGTGGCCCTCGCCCTCGGCGTGCGCCGCATGGCCAAGCGCAATGCCATTTTGCGGCGCCTGGCGGCGGTCGAGACCCTGGGCAGCACCAGCCTGATCGGCTCCGACAAAACCGGGACCCTGACGGAAAATCGCATGACCGTGGTCGAGGTGTGGAGCCTCGACGGCGAACACTCCTTGCCCGGCACCTTCGACGAAGCCGAAGTCGTCCGGGGCGCGAACGACGTGCCGGAGGAGTTGGGCGACGGTGTGCAGCGCACCCTCTTGGCGGCGGTCTTCGCCAATGAGGCGAGTCTTTTGAAGGCCGATTCCGGCTTCGAGTTGCAAGGGGATCCGACGGAAACGGCGCTGCTCGTGGCTGCCGCCCGGCGGGGCATCGACCCGCAGGCCGCCGCCGAGCGGTACGAGTCCGTGCGCGAGATCCCCTTCGAGTCCGAGCGTCGCTACGCGGCCAGCGTGCGCCACTTCGACGGCGAAGCGCGCATTTTCGTCAAGGGTGCGCCCGAACGGGTGCTCGACATGTGCGAGCGGGCCTTCGGCGCCGAATCCTTCGATCGCGACGCGGTACTTTCGCAAGCCGAGTGCATGGCCGCGCGCGGCTTGCGGGTTCTCGCTCTGGCCCAAGGCAGCGCGCCGGAGGGCGAGGGCGCGCCCGAAGGCCTCGAATTCACCGGGCTCGTCGGAATGGTTGACCCGCCCCGCCAGGGAGTGCTGGAGTCGATCGCCGGTTGCCAAGACGCGGGCATTCGCGTGGTCATGATCACCGGCGACCACGCATCCACGGCCCGCGCCATCGCCAACGAGTTGGGCATCGATCGCCGCAAGGACGCTCCGGTCCTGGTCGGCACCGATTTGGAAAAACTCTCGGACGAGGAGCTGCGCGAACGTCTGCCCAAGGTTTCCGTCTTCGCACGCGTCGCTCCCGAACACAAACTGCGCGTCGTGCGCGCGGCCAGGGACCTGGGGCACGTGGTCGCCGTGACCGGCGACGGGGTCAACGACGCGCCCGCCCTTAAGGCGGCGGACATCGGCATCGCCATGGGCCGCACGGGCACGGATGTGGCCCGCGAAGCTTCGGACATGGTCCTGGCCGACGACAACTTCGTCTCGATCCACGCGGCCGTGGAAGAGGGCCGCGTCACCTTCGACAACGTGCGCAAGGTCACGTTTTTCCTCGTCTCGACGGGTGCCGCTGCAGTGGTGCTTTTGCCCCTCGCCCTGATCCTCGGCTTGCCGCTGCCCTTGCTACCGGCCCAGCTCCTGTGGCTGAACCTGGTGACGAACGGCCTGCAGGATGTGGCCCTGGCCTTCGAGCCGGCCGAACGCGGTGTGCTGCGCCGCCCGCCCCGGCCCCGCCAAGCACCTGTAGTCAGCCGTTTGCTGTGGGAGCGCGCCGGCTTGGCGGGCCTGGTCATGGCGCTCGGAACCCTGTGGCTCTACTTAGGCGCACTCGAAGAGGGGCGCGGAGAGGTCTACGAACGCACGGTGGCTCTAACGGCGCTGGTGGTTGGCATGGCCTTCCACGTGGGCAACTCGCGCTCCGAACGACGCTCCCTCTTCACCCTGTCGCCTTTCTCGAATCCGTTCCTCATCGGCGCGCAGTTTTTGGCGCTGCTCCTACACGCAGGCGCCATGCACTTCGGGCCGACCCAATTCGTGCTGCGGATCGAACCGCTGGAGCTCTCCGAGTGGCTGCGCATCGCCGCCGTCATGAGCACGACTCTCGTGGCGGTCGAAATGCACAAATGGCTGCGCAAGGAGTCGCACCCCAAACTCCGCAGACCCGGTCAGGACGAAGACGATTCGGAACCCGACGGTTCGCAGCCCTCACGTCCGGCGAAGGGATCGCGGTAACGCCCGCGCCGCTGGCGCCACACCAACCGGAAGAAGGGCAGGTCGTCGACCAGGTAGCGCTTCGCCATGCGGCGCGGCTCCTGGAGGAGCCGGTGGGCCCACTCGATTCCGCAGCGTGTCATCCAACGCGGGGCCCTGCGGGCGCCTCCGCCCATGAAGTCGATGGTCGCCCCGACGGCGAAAAACAGCCGCACTTCGGGCAGGTCGTTGCGATGCGCGTCGATCCAAAGCTCTTGTTTGGGTGCGCCGACACCGACGGCGAGGGTGTTCGCGCCGCTCGTGCGGATGCGCTCCAGGATGCGGGCGTTTTCCTCAGGCTGGCGCTCGAAACCGAAGGGCGGAGAGTAGGCGCCCACGACCAGTTCACGATCCGCCCCTGCGCGTGTTGCGGCGACGGCGCGCTCCAGGATTTCGGGCGAACTGCCTCCAAGTAGAAACAGCCGCACATCGCTGTCTCGCCGGGCATGGTGCCGGCAGAACGCGGGAAAAAAATCCGACCCGGCCACCTGCTCGCGGATCGGCTCTGGTGCAACCCAGCCCGAGGCCCACTGCACGATGCGGCTGTCGCACAGGCGCCAGTCCGCCCGGGCATAGGCTCCGTAGAAGCGGGCATCGCGCTGGAGCTTCATGATGTGGTCCACGTTCGGGGTGAAGACCACGCCCATGCGCAGCTCCGAGAGCAGACCCTCGAACGTCACATCGTCCACATCGACGTTCAAGATCCGCACCCGGGCGCGCTCTCCCGGTGCCTGCTGGGGCATAGCCGAAATCCTAGTCCGAGGCGCGGCGGCGAAGCCACAGGCTTCCGCCCACGTTGCGGCCCAGGTTCGGCATCAGGGGCAGCAATTCTGCTCCGTGGTGCACCGCGAGGGTCGGGGCGTGCAGTTCGATCTGGAAGGCCAGGTTGTAGGCCAAGAAGGCGCGCAGAGCGTAGGCCTCGTTCCAGGCCCGGCCTTCCTCCACCCAGGCCCTGGGGTACTCGAAGTGCGCGTGCACGTCGTGGAAGTGCACCCAAACGCCGGGAACAAGCCTGGGCAGCACCTCGAACAGCAGGTGGTGCACGTCCGATCCGGTCTTGAGCACGTGGCTGGAATCCACGAATAGAAAGTCGCCGGCCTCCAATGTGTCGAACTCTTCGAGCGGCACCTCTTGCACCCGCGAGCGCATCAGCCGCACGCGTCCCTGGTCACTTTCCCGCAGGACACCGAGCAGGCGCTCCGGGTAGGGCTCGATGAAGGTGGCTTCGACGCGACCTTCCAGCCAGCGCTCGGCCGTATCGAGCAGCAGCGCGCTGGACCACCCGGATCCCACCTCGATCACGCGGCGAGGTGCGACTTCGCGCAAAAGCGCGTGGTAAACGAAGGCGTCCCCGTACTCGAAGTAGCCGTTCCCAAGGCGGAAGCGCCGATCCGACCGCTCTTCCTCGGCGAACTCCTCCTCGCCGTAGAAACGCGCAAGCCGCCGGGCCAGATCCAACTGGGACGCCAGCCTCAAGTCGATGCCGGGCAGCTCCCGCGCCTCGCTGCGAAAGATCCTGGCCCCATCCGAGGCAACCTCATCGGGATCCGGGAGCGGCGAGTAAAAGTGTCCGGGCCGAACCCACAGGGACTCCGCCCAGCCCTTGGCCCCATCCCCTTCCGCCAACGGAACACCCCCGAGGCGCACGGCACAGCGGTGCAGTTCCCTGGCGCCCTCGGCCAGGCCGGGGCCCTCCACTACGCGCAGAAACACCTCGGATCCCTTGCGGGCGCCGTCGGGATCCCAATCCGACGCAAAAAGCTCGGCCGCGAAGGCGGCCGCGGACCGGCCGGCGGGGAACCGGTACCGCGCCACCCGGATCCCGTCCGAAGCGGTCCAACCGGGCGGCCAATGGGGCTCGGGGTGCATGCTGAGATAGTAAGGAGTCGTAGTACGGAGTCGCGCACTTTCTACC
>JBJHAV010000300.1:0-4490 GCA_050480685.1 Planctomycetaceae bacterium
CGTCTGGACTCCCCGGTCAGCCGCATCCTGGTGGAGAGCATCTTCCAACCGGGCGGTCCCCTGCACGACGGGGCCCTCGTGGTGCGCGGCGATCGGGTCGTGGCGGCCCTTTGCATCCTGCCGCTCAGCGAAAGCCGCTCCCTGACACGCTCCACCGGCACGCGGCACCGGGCCGCCCTGGGCCTGACGGAGGAGACCGACGCCCTGACCCTGGCGGTTTCCGAAGAGACCGGCAAGATCGCCCTGTGCCGCCGCGGAGAGCTGCACAGCGACATCTCGCCGGACGCGCTGGAGACCGCCATCCGGGAAGCCCTCGGCACCTCCGGCACCCCCGGCGCGGCGGGCACACGCGGCCCGGGCGCGCTCCAGCGCCTCGCCTCGGGCTTTGCCGTCGCGCGGCGGGACGCCACCTGGGTGCTCGCTTCCCTGGTCCTCGCCGTCGGTGTGCTCTTCATCGCCCACCAGGACATCAGCGTCGAGGATCCGCGCACCCTGGTGGTGCGCGCCGTCCCGGCTTCGTCCAGCGCCCAACCCCTGCCCGGCCAACTCCTGGTGCGCCTGCCCGGCGAGGACATGGTCTGGATCGAGGACGAAATCGGCCGGCGCGTGAACGTCGAGGTCACCGGCACCCGCGCCCAGTTGCAGCGTTTGGGCGCGCGGCTGGCGGGCGAAATCCACCTGCCGGCGGGCGCGGAAGGTTGGGTGACCCTGGAGGAACGGGAGGTGCGCTGGCGCCACACCGGGCCGGGTTTGCGCGTGCGTTGGAGCGGGGCCAGCCCCGAGGTGCGCGTGGAACGCATGGGGCGGCTCGCGGTGCCCCTCGGGCCCGAGCACCTGGAAGTGGACGATTCGCGCCTGAATCCGCGCTACGAGTTCGAGCGCGACGGGCTGCGCCTCTCCCCCGCCGCGATCGCCCTGCGCGGGCCGCGCAGCGAACTCGAACGCGTGGAGCGCGGGGAACTCGAACTGCGCCTGGAGCGCGTCGCCCTGGGCCCCGAGCACACGACCTCCCTGCGGCCGCGGCTCGACCTGGCCCCGGCCCTGCGCCAGCGGGGACTGGAGTTCGAGGGCGAAACCCTGGTGGAGGCCTACCTGCCGATCGCGCCCGCGCGCCGCGACCTGGGCTCGCTCGTGCGCGAGGTCGCGCTGGTCTGTTTCGATCCCCAGCGCCAGGATGAGCTGGCCCACTGGCGGCTGCCGGCCCACGCCCAGAACGCGCGTTTTTCGATCCGCACCCAAGGGCTGATCCCGGCCACCGCCGAGGCCGGCACGGCGCTGATGCTCGACCGGGCCACGACCCTGCGCCAGTTCGTCCAGGAAAACCTGGCGGTCTACGTGGACGTGGCCGACCTGCCGCCCGAGGGCGAGGGCCGCAGTGTCCCCGTGCGCTGGACCTGGCGCCGGGACTGGCGCGACTCCCTGCCCGCGCTGGGCATGGACGGGGTCGTGCTCGGCGGCTTCGAACGCCTGGACGTGGTGCTCGAAAGCGAACGGGAAGTGCTCTTGGTCCCCGTCGAGCGCCCCTGACCGCGCGGCGAGCGGCCGACCGCCCGGCGGGTCCGGCGCGGTATGCTTCCGCCGAGAGCGTCCTTTTTTCCCCATGCAGAGTCACAAGCAGCGGCTGTTCGGCACCGACGGTGTGCGCGGCCGGGCCGGCGAAGGCTGGCTCACGGCCGACGCGGTTTCGGCCCTCGGACGGGCCGTTGGCGAGGTGCTCGCCGAGCAGTCGGATGGACCGACGGGCGGGCGCGCTCTTTTGGGCCACGACGGGCGGCGATCGGGCCCCGAGTTGGAAGCGGCCCTGGCCCGCGGCCTGCGCGCCGCTGGTCTCGAACCCGCCAGCGCGGGCCTGATCACGACCCCCGGGTTGGCCACGGTCGCGCGCCTGGGCGGCGCCAGGGTGGCGCTCATGGTCAGCGCCTCCCACAACCCGGCCGGCGACAACGGCATCAAACTCTTCACCGGCGCGGGCGACAAACTCGATGATCGGCTCGAAGCCGCCGTGGAAGCGCGTTGGCGCGAACGGCCCGAACCGGTGCGCGAAGGGCGCCCGGCGCTCCACGATCCACAGCTCGAACAGCAGTACTTCGAACACCTGCTCGGCGCGGCCGGCGAACTCGACCTGACCGGCCTGGCGGTGGTCGTCGATTGCGCCAACGGCGGCGCCAGCCGCGTGACGCCGCGGGTGCTCGGGCGCCTGGGCGCGCGCGTTACCGCGATCGCCTCGGAGCCGGACGGCGAAAACATCAACGCGGGCTGCGGTTCGACCCACCCCGCGCGGCTGATCGCCGAGGTGCGCGCGCGCGGGGCGGCCCTGGGCATCGCCCTGGACGGGGACGGCGACCGCTGCCTGATGGTCGACGAGCGGGGCGAGTTGGTCGACGGGGATGCGCTCCTGACTCTCCTGACCGCCTGGCGCGTGGAACGCGGGCACCTCGGGGGTGGCCGCATCGTGGCCACCGTGATGAGCAACAAGGGGCTCTACCGGGCCCTGCGCGAGTTGGGTGTCGGCGTGGTCACCGTGGACGTGGGCGACCGGCGCGTGGTCGAGGCCATGCGCCGCGAGGGCCTCGAACTCGGCGGCGAACCCTCCGGTCACGTGGTCTTCGGGCCGGAGAACCACTTCGTCGGCGACGGCACCCTGACCGCCCTGCGGGTGCTCGAAGTGCTGCGCGCCGGCGGCAAATCGCTCTCCGAACTCGCCGGACGCTTCCGCGCCTTCCCCCAGGTGCTCGTCAACGTGCCCGTGCTCTCCAAACCCGCCTGGAGCGACCTGCCCGAAGTGGGCGCCCTGGTGGCCGAGGTCGAGCGGGAGCTGGGCGACGACGGGCGTGTCCTACTGCGTTATTCGGGCACCGAGGCCCTCGCGCGGGTGATGGTCGAGGGCCCCGAACTCGACTGGATCCAGGCCCGCGCCCAGGCCATCGCCCAAAGTGTCGGACGCGCCATCGGCGCCCCGGGCGCGTGAGCCGCGCGCCGACCTGGCGTCTGGCCGCTGCCTTCGAACTGTCGGGCAGGCCCGGCTCCGTGGCCCTGGCCCGGCTCGACCGCCTGGACGAAGAGCCCGCCGCCGAAGAGCCCGCCGCCGAGGAGCCCCTCGCCGATCGCCGCGCCCACGCCAGCGACCTCTTGCCGGCCCTCCTGCGCCTGCTGGAGCGAACCTGCGGCAGCATCGAGCAGCTCGACGCCCTCGTGGTCGGCCTCGGCCCGGGCAGCTTCACCGGCCTGCGCGTCGCCGCCGCCACCGCCCTGGGCCTGGCCCGGGCCCGCCCGATGCGCCTCTTGGGCGTGGCCTCCTGTGCCGCCCTGGCCTTCGAACGCCTCCAACCGGGCCAAACCGCCTGGTTCCTCAGCGACGCCCGCGGCGGCCGCGGCTACGGCAGCCGCTACCTGCGCGAGCCCTCCGAAGTCACCGCCCTCGACCCTCCCCAAGCCCTGCCCTGGACGGAATGGGCCGAGCGCCTCCCCCGCGACCCCACCCACCTCTTCGCCGACGAAGGCGCGCGCCTCGCCCTAGGCCTGACAACCCAAGCCACCTCACCCCACGGCACCCCGAGCGCCTCCGCCCTCCTGCACCTCGGACTCCAGCACCTCTCCCGCGGCGAAACCCACCCCCCCGAGTCCATCCGCCCCCTCTACCTAGCCCCCTTCGGCCCCCACCGCGCCCCGACCCCATAACGCGCGAAGCCGCTGCCAAGGTGGGCGTCACGCGACAGCTACGCCCAACTCGGGGTAGCTGGGGTGTCCGAAAAAGGCAGACAAGGTCAATCACGTCGCAGTACAGGGCGTCGAGCTCCATCAGACAGGCCTGCCGCCCGAGCTGCTCTGCCGCCATCAAGGTCGAGCCCGAGCCCCCGAAGAGGTCCAACACGCGCTCACCCTTCTTCGACGAGTACTGCATCGCCCGCGCCGCGAGTTCGACGGGTTTCTCCGTGAGGTGGACCATCTTGGTGTGCGTCAGCTTCTTGACGTGCCACAGGTCCGTGGCGTTGTTCGGCCCGAACCAGCGGTGCGCGGCGCCCGTCTTCCAGCAATAAAAGGCCAGCTCGAAGGCCCCCATGAAGTCCTTGCGCGTCAGCACCGGGTGCTGCTTGTCCCAGACGATGGCCTGGCTGAAGTAGAGCCCGGCTTCTTCGAGGGGCGCGGGGTAGTTGCCGAGGTTTGCGTAGCCGCCCCACACGTAGGCCGCGCCGCCGGGGATCAAGGTGCGGGCGGCGTTGCCAAACCACGCGCGCAGCATCTCGTCGAAGGCCTCGCCCGTGATGAAGTCGTTGGCCAGCGGCCGGTCCTTGGGGCGCATCTTGCCCGTGGCCTTGGCCTTCTCCGGGTGCCGGGCGAGGTCCAGCTTCTGGTGGTGCGTCTGCTTCGTGGGCGCAAAGGACGAGAGCCCCGCCGCGATGGCGTTGTTGGAGCGCGGCTCGACCTTGACGTTGTAGGGCGGGTCGGTGTTGACGAGCTGGACCAGTTGCCCTTCGGTCAGCCGCTCCACG
>JBJHAV010000301.1:0-4481 GCA_050480685.1 Planctomycetaceae bacterium
GAGGATGCGCCGCGTCTCCTGGGCCTGCACCAAACCCTGATCCAGATCGCGCGGGTTTTCGAGCGCCTTCTCGATCGCCGTGCGCGTGATCTCGTGGAACACCAGGCGCTTCTTCGGCACCTTGGGCTGCAGCACCTCCAAAAGGTGCCAGGAGATCGACTCGCCCTCGCGGTCTTCGTCCGTCGCCAGGTAGAGCTCGTCGGCGCCGGCCAAAAGGTCCTTCAGTTTCTTCACCTGGGCCTTTTTGGCCGCCGGCACCACGTAAAGCGGCTTGAAGCCGTTTTCGATGTCGATGCCGGTGCGCGCCCAACTCTCCCCGCGCACGTTTTTCGGGATCTCGCTGGCGCTGCTGGGCAGGTCGCGCACGTGGCCCACGCTGGCCTCGACCACGAAGCCCTTGGGGAGGAAGGCCGAGATCGTGCGCGCCTTGGTGGGCGACTCGACGATCACCAGGGCCTTGCCGGTCTTTTGGGGCATGGGCGTCTCGAAACTCTGGGGGAGGCTGGGGGGGATCCGGGGACGGGCGCGGCGGACCGCGGCGGGCCATCCGTAGCGATCCGCGCCCGCCAGTCAAGGGAGCCGCCGCGGCACCCGGGGCCGGGGGAGGAACGTAAGCTACTGCCGTAAAAGCACTTAGGCCGCCATAACGGAGGCCGGCCGAGGACTCCCGCCGGTGGGCACCCCGCCGGGGGCCGCCCGGGGAGCCCGCAACCCCCGCTCGCCCGGGCGAGTCCTGGTACCCGGAGGCCTTCGTTACTCTCCTGCCGTGATCCTGCCCGTCCGACCCGAGAGCGCGCCCAGACCCCCGCTCGCGCCGGGCTCCCTGCCGGATGGCGCGGACTTCGAGGAGCTGGAAAACCTGGCCGGCGACCCCGATCCCCTGGGTCGGCGGCCGGGGCTCGGATCGCCGGAGGAACTGCCCGGGCGCCTTTCGGAGCTGGTGCGCGGGCTGGTGGCCCTGGGCCCCGTGGCGGTGGAGCTCCTGGTGGACCTGTGGGACCGGGCCGCGCGCCAGGCGCGGGCCGAGGGCCCCGAGGGCGAGCGGCTGGCGGATCGGCTCGCGCGGGCGGTCGGGTGGCTCGATCGGCCGTCCCTTTGGCGCGGGGCCCTGCCCGAGGGCACGGGGCGCCTGCCCGGGGACGGTTGGCTCGCGGCGGCCGCCCGCGCAGCCGCCGAGGACGACCCGGCCGAGCGGCTCGAAGCCCTCGGGCCCGGCTGGATCCGCGACGGGGGCGAGCTCTACGACGGGCCGCCGCTGCCGCCCGACCATCCGCTCGCGGCGCCCCTGGACGAAGCGGATCTGGCGCGCGTCGACGCGATCTTCGAGCGGCACCTTTGCGAACTCGGCCGCTCCCACCGGCCGGCCCAGCGGGAGGTGGCGGCCCAGGTGGCCCGCTCCCTGGGCAAGGGCGAGTTGCTGCTGCTGCACGCCCCCACCGGCACGGGCAAAACCCTCGCGTACCTGGTGCCGGCCCTGATCTTCGCCCTGCGCGGCGGCCTGCGGGTGGGCGTCGCCACCTACACGCGCGCACTGCAAGACCAGGCCATGGGCCAGGACGTGCCCTTGGCCCTGGCGCTGTTGGAAGCGGCCGGGGTCCGCCCGCGCCCGCGGGTGGCCGCGCTCAAGGGCCGCTCGGCCTACCTGTGCTGGCGGACCCTGTGCGCTCAACTGCCGGGCGAGGCGGCTTCCGCGGCCGAATGGCTGGCCTACGCGCGGCTCCTTCGTTTCGCCCTGGCGTCACCCACCGGAGACCTGGACGAGTTCGCCCGCCGGGCCTTCGGCGGCGGACCGGACGGGCGTTCGGAAGCGCTCGAAGCGCTGGTCGGCGCGGCGCGCGCGGACCTGGGCTGCTGCGCCGTGGGCGCGGAACGGGTGGCCTGCGGAGCCGCCGCCGCCCGGCGCCGGGCCGAACGCGCGCACCTGGTGGTCACCAACCAGGCCCTGGCCTTGACCACCGCCGACTTTTTGCGGCACCTGATCTTCGACGAGTGCGAGCACCTGCACGACCAGGCCCACGAGGCCTTCAGCCATCGCTTCAGCGCGCCCCAGGTGCGCGCGAGTTTGGTGCGGCTGGTGGGCGACGGCGGCGGGCGAGCGCCGCTCGAACGCATCGCCCATGCGGCGGGCGCGGACAGCGGCGCGGGCCAATCGGCGAACGCCGCGCGGGACGCGGGCACGAGCGCCCTTTCGGCCCTGGGCCGCTTGGAAGCCGCCGTGACGCGTTTTTGCGCCTGGCGCGCGGGCGAACTGCCCAGGCGCGGCGAAAACGAAGCTTTCGCGCTGCTGCCCGAGTACGTGCTCGCCGGACAGGGAGGCGACCTGCTTGCGGCCACCGGCGACGCTTCGCGGGCCCTGCGCCGGCTCGGCGCCGAGTTGGCGCTGATCGCGCCCGAACTGGAGCGTTTGCCCGTGGGTGGCCGGGCGCGCCTGCGCCGGCAGTTGGAGCGGGCGCGGGTGGACGTGGATGCCGCGGCGGAGGCGCTCTTCGCTTGGCTGCCCCTGGAAGAAGGCCTGCCGGCCTTCCGGCGCGAAACCTTTTGCGACGTGGCCGAGGAGCGCGGCGGCGTGGTGCTCGTGGCGCGGGTGCTGCTGCCGGCGCAGCACCTGGCGCGGGCGCTCTACCCGAGTCTGGCCGGGGCCGTCTTGCTGTCGGCAGCCACGCGGCTGGGCGGCGGTTTCGGCCCCATGGAGCGCTACTTGGGGCTCGATCTGGCGGCGGCGGGCAGCGCGCCGGCGGACGGGCCCGGCGAAGGCGAAGAGCGCAGCCCGCGGGCGGTGAGATTCGCCCTGGCGCCCGAGAGTTTCGACTACGGCCGCGTGCTGGTGGCCTGCCCGGAGGACCTGCCGGACATCCGCGCGGGCCGCGAAGCCTGGCGTGCCCACGCGCGCGGTTTCGTGGCCAAACTGGCCGTGCGCACGCGCGGACGCCTGCTCGTGCTCTTGACCTCCCAGGAGGATCTCGCCGACTTGGCCGCGGGTTTGGGGCCCGAACTCGCCACCCGCGGCATCGCGCTTTTGTGGCAAGGCATGCCCGGCGTGGCCAAGGAACAGCTCGCCGAGCGCTTCCGCCGCGCGCCCGAAGCGGTGCTGCTGGGGCTCGACACCTTTTGGTTCGGCGCCGACTTCCCCGGCGAAACCCTCGAATACCTGGTGATCGCCAAACTGCCCTACGGCGTGCCGGATCGTTATCACCAGGCCCAATGCGCGGCCTTGGGAGCCAAGGAACAGCGCCGCGGGATCTACATGCCGCGCGCCCTGGCGCGTTTCCGACAGGGCTTTGGACGGCTGATGCGACGGGCCGACGACCGCGGCTGTGTGTTCGTGCTCGACCGCCGTTTGGTCGAGCCGCGCCACGCGGCCTTCCGGCGCGAACTGCCGCTGGAAGTCGAGCGCGGCGCGCGCTGGCTGGTGGCGTCCACCGAGGCTTGCCTGGAGGAAGCGGCTCGGCATATGAAACGGCTGGAACAGGGCGGCACGTCCGTCGAGGCGGGAGACAAAACATGAGCGCGGAGCAAAACGCGGGCCAAGCGCCCGGCTGGACCGAAGTGCGTGTGCTCGTGCCGCTCGAGTGGACCGAGCTGGTGGGCGAGTGTTTGCAGCTCTCGCCCTTTGCCTCGGCGGTCTTCGGGCGCAGTTCCCTCGCCGTCGATCCGCCGCCGGAGGGCCTCGATTGGGTGCGTGTGGCCTATCCCGCCGAGGAAGACGGCCCCGAGCGCCGCGCCGAAATCGATCGGCGGCTGGCGGAGCTCGCGCGCGCGACCGAGGAACCGGCCCTGGCGAGCGCGCCGCGGGAGTTCCGCCACCACGCCGAGCGGGATTGGGCGAGCGCCTGGCGGGAGCGCTGGCGCCCGTTCCGCATCGGGCGCATCGCGGTGGTCACGCCCGAATGGAGCGGGACCTTGCGCGCGGGCGACGTGCGGCTCGACCTGGTGCCGGGCGGTGCCTTCGGCACGGGGCGCCATCCGACCACGCGCCACTGCCTGGAGGCGCTCTCCGAGGCCGGTGCGGCCGGTCTGCGGGTGGTCGACGCGGGCGCGGGCAGCGGCATCCTGGCCGTGGCGGCCTGTTTGCTCGGGGCGCGCGAGGTGCTGGCCTTCGACGTGGATCCGGCTTCGGTGCGCGCGGCGCGCGAACTCGCCGAGCGCAACGGCGTGGCCGCGCGCTGCCGCTTCGAGGAAGGCGGCTTCGAATGTTTGGCGGCGGCCGGCCCAAGGAGCTTCGACGCGGTGCTCGCCAACCTCTACGCGGACCTGCTCCAGGAATACGCCGGCGCCATGGCCGCCGCCCTCGCGCCCGGAGGGTGGTTCGCGTTCTCCGGCTGCTCCGCGCCGAACGCTCCAGCCACGCGCGCGGCCCTGGGCGCCGCTGGGCTCGCGCTCGCGCGGGAACGGGTGCGCGGACGTTGGCACGGCTTCGCGGGCAGACTCGCGGGCGAGCCGTAGGGCTCGACCTTCACCCGAGGGGCAAGCGCACCATGGCC
>JBJHAV010000302.1:0-4423 GCA_050480685.1 Planctomycetaceae bacterium
AGCGCGCGAGCCGGCGCATGCCCGAACCCGCCGGGCCGACGAAGGATCCGCCGACCACCAACTCCGGCCCGGAGCCGAAGTCGAAGGCCGCGAGCGCTTGGCCGGGCGGTGAAGTCTGTCCTTGCCGGGGGGCCGGCGATTGGCCTTCACCCGGTTGGGACCAGGTGCCGCGGGACCAACGCGCCACCATCGGGCGCTCGACGCCGCCCGCGTGGGTGAAAACACCCGTCACGTAGAGCGCCGGGCCGCTGCCGTCGTCAAAGGAGAGCAGCGCGACACCTTCGCCCACGGCAAGTCCCGGTGTCAGCGGTTGTTGCCACTGGAGTCCCGCACCCAGGGGCGACCATCGGACGCCGTCCCAGCGGGCGATGCTGTTCGCGGCCACGCCACCGGCGTGGGTGAAGCGCCCGGTGGCGAAGAGCGCGGTGCCCGACCCGTCGTCGTGCACACACAGGGCGTGGGCCCAGGGCGGGATCCCCAAGGGATCGGGCGGCTCCATGGCGAGTCCGCCGCCCGGGGACGTCCATTCGCCACCGATCCGCAGGGCGATTCCGTGTGCCAGGGTGCCGCCGAAGGCGCGGAAGGCCCCGGCCGCCACCAGGGCCGGGCCGTCGTCGGTTTCGTACTCCGCGAAGGCGAAGACCAGGTGGTCGGCACCGGGCAAGGGCTCGCCCTGGATCTGTTGGGGGGCGGAGGCCGCCGCGGACAGGGCGGGGGCGGCGCCGAGGGCCGCCGCCGCGAGCAGCCAGCCGCGGGCGCGCGGGGCGCGCCGGATGGACACGAAGGATCGATGCATGGGAATCAGCCGCCGCGAAGCGGAAGGGGTCGCAGGGAGGCCCGGGGCGTCGCCCGGGTCGAAGAGGCCCTGCTTGGGCAAGCCCCGTGCCGCTCGTCCGGCGACCGGATCGGCTGTCCAGGGGCCCGGGGGCCCACGCTGGCGTCAGATCGGGTGTCGCCGGCGAAACGCCGGGCGGCCCGATCAGCCGTCGAGGGGCTCGATCGCTTCCAGGCGCTCGCCGTCGACCTTGGCCGCCACGAGGCCGTGGTAGGGGCCGGCCTTGAGGCGCTTGAAGAACGGGCGGTCGAGCCGTTCGAGCAGCCGCAGGCGGTCGGTGCCGGCGGTGCTGCACAGGTCGAGCAGGGCCCGGCCCTTTTCCACCTTGGGGCGGCCGAGGGGGCGGGCGAGCAGGCGATCCGCGGGCACCTCGGGGCGCCTGGGCGCCAGGTCGCGGCGCAGCATCACGAGATAAGAGAGCGGCAGGCTGCGCAGGTCGATGCCGAGTTCGAGGCCGAAGCGGCGCCAGTGGTCGGTGGTGAAGGCCTCGGCGGCGGGGGTGGCGAAGAGGTGGCACCAATCCCGCTCGCGCCCGGCGGCCAGCAGCGGGCAGGTTTGTGCGTGGGGGCAGGGGGCGATCGGCGCGAAGTCCGCGAGCAAACGCTCGCGCAGCTCCCCGAGGCGCCGCGAGACCTCCCGGGTGCCGGGTTCGATCCAAAGCAGCGCGTCGGCGCGCGCGATCAGGTCGAGCCAACCGAGCGCGTCTTCGTCGCTCAGTTCGCCGAGCACATGGCTGACCAGCACCACGCGCGGCGCGGGCTCCGCGCCGGACGGCACCTGTCGCAGCACTTCCACGGCGCGTTCGGGCGCCCCGCGCGCCTGCCACTCGGCGCGGGTCAGCCGCTCGGCCTCGGAGGCGGCCAGGCGCGAGCGATCCCACAGCCAAAGTGCGTCCGGGCGCCCGCCGGGGGCAAGCGGGCGCTCCCACCCGTCGCGGGCTGCGAAAAAGGCCCGCCCGGCCACGCCGCTGCCGCAGCCCAGGTCGAGCACCGGCCCGGGGCTGCCGAGGGCCTCCCACAGGCCTAGCCGCGCCGCTTCGCCCAAGACCCACTCCCACTTCCAGCGCACGCGCGCCCCGAAGGTGCGTTCGTAAAGCGCCACCAGATCGCGGTCGCTCCAGTAGTCCGGGCCCGGCCGGCCGGCGAGGAACAGGTCCCGCAGCAGGGCCAAGGTGCGCCCGTCCTCGCCGTCCCAATCCACGCGTTCGCGCTCCGCATCCATGGGGCCAGGGTACGGCCGCGGCCCTTGCCCGTACACTCGCCGCCGCGGACCGAGGCGACCCTCGCCCCGGCCGGTCCCAAGGTCCACCAAGCCAATCCCTGTCCACCGTGATCCTCGTCACCACTTCCCAGGTCCCGGGCCTCGAAATCGTCGAACTCAAGGGTCTCGTGCGCGGCAACACCGTGCGGGCCAAACACCTGGGCCGCGACATCTTCGCCGGGCTCAAGAACCTGGTGGGGGGCGAGCTGAAGGGCTACACGGAGCTTTTGAGCGAAGCCCGCGACGAGGCCCTCAAGCGTTTGGTGGCCGATGCCAAGCAGCTCGGCGCGAATGCGGTCGTGGGCCTGCGCATCACGACTTGCGACGTGGCCCAGGGTGCGGTGGAGATTTTGGCCTACGGCACCGCGGTCCAGGTCAAGTGACCCGGGCGCCGCGGCCGCGGGTGGGTTAGGGGGGCCCGCGGCAGGGGTCCGGCGCGCGCGCGCGTAGACTGGTGGCCATGCCCCTGCCCGACGAGCCGCCCGCGGACCACGCGGGGACCGAAGTCGTCCCCTCGACGGAAGCGGCGCCGCTGCCGCCGTTGCCGGTCGAACTGGAATGGGACGCGGCGCCGGTGTTGCACCTGGCCGCCCAACAGAACGGACTCGGATCGTGGCGCCGCCTGGTGCTGCGCTCCACCGGCGATCAGCCGATCGAAGAACTCGAAGTCGAGTTGAGCGCGGATCCGGCCTTCGCAGCGCCCTGGAGTCAAACGGCGGGGCTCTTGCCGGCGCAGGGGAGTTTGGCCCTCGGGCCGCCGGAGCCGAGCCTGCACGTGGCCGAGTTGGCGGCGACGGTCGAGCGTGTGCGCGGCGCCTGGCGCGTGGAAGTGCGCGCTGCGGGTTTTGCTCCGCGACGGGTTTCGATCGATGTGGCGCTCTTGCCCTACGACCACTGGCCGGCGGATGCGGGGCCGCCGGAGTTGCTCGCGGCGTTTGTCCTGCCGAACCATCCGGCCGTGGGTGCGTGGCTGGAAGCGGCCGCCGCCCAACTGGATGCCTGGCAGGCGGGCGCACTCGACGGTTACCAAAGCGGCGGGCGCGACCACGCGCTGCGCCAAGTGGCCGCGGTGTACGCCGCCCTGGCCGGTCGATCGATCCGCTACGCCAACCCGCCGGCGAGTTTTGAGCGCGCCGGACAGAAGGTGCGCACGCCGGATCGCATCGAAGAACAGCGCCTGGCGACGTGTCTCGATTTGGCGCTCGCGGCGGCTGCGAGTTTGGAACAAGCGGGCTTGAACGCCCTGGTCGTGCTCGTGCGCGGGCACGCCTTTGCCGGGGCGTGGCTGGAAAAGCGCACCTTCCCCGAAGCGGTGGTGCACGACGGCGCGGCGCTTGCCAAACGCGCGGAACTGGGCGAGTTGGTGCTCTTCGATCCGACCCTGGTGACGGCCGGACCCGAGGCCGGATTCGAGCAGGCCCGCGCCGCCGCGCAGCGGCGCATGGCGGCGCTGGAGGAATTCGAATACGCCGTCGACGTGACGCGCGCGCGCCGCGGCGGTGTAAGCCCCTTGCCCCTGCGCGCCGCCGGAGTGCACCTGGAGCGGGCGCGAGCGGATGCAAAGGCGCCGAACGCCGCACAAGCAGCGCACGGATCCGTTCCCAGCGCGCCCGCGCCGTCCTTCGCTCCGGCCGAAGCCTTCGCGCCCCTGGACGTCGCGGAAGCCATCGACGAAACACCGGCCACGCGCCTGGAGCGCTGGAAACGCAGGTTGCTGGATTTGACCCTGCGCAACCGCCTGCTGCACTTCCGTCCGGGCAAACGCGCGCTGCAACTGCACGTGCCGGACCTGGCCGACTTCGAGGATCGGTTGCAAGCGGAGCAGCGCCCGATCCTGGCCGGAATGCCGCGCGAGTTCGAAGCCGCGGCCCAGGGGGACGCGGCCGAAGGCGCCGCTGCGCAGGCGACACGCCGCGTGGATCCCGAAGTGCTTCAGGGACTGGCGCGGGCTGCGATCGAACAGGGGAGCGTGTTGACGCGTGCGCGGGAGGAAAACCTCGGACCGCTCTTGACCGAGATTTGGCGCTCCGCGCGGGACGCGGAGGCCGAGGGTGGTGCCACCGGGCTCTACCTGGCCCTGGGCATGCTCGAGTGGCGTGAGGAAGGTCCGGGTGGCCGCACGGCGCGCGCGCCGCTCGTGCTGCTGCCGGTGCGTTTGGTGCGCGGCGGCGCGGGTCAGAGTTTTCGCCTGGAACTGGGTGAGGACGAAGCGCGCTTCAACAGCACCCTGCTCGCGAAGCTGGAGCAGGACCACGGTGTGCACCTGCGCGGCGTCGATCCGTTGCCCGCGGATGCGGCCGGGGTCGATGTGGCGCGGGCTTTGCTGCG
>JBJHAV010000303.1:0-4410 GCA_050480685.1 Planctomycetaceae bacterium
AGTTCCAAGACCGCCTCAAGCAGCGTGTGCTCCTGGCCGGCGGCGGCAGTCAGATCCGCGGCTTGGACGCCCTGATCGAAGCCGAGATGAAAGAACGCCTCGGTTCCGGTCGCGTGCAGCGCACCGAGGAGTCCATGTACGCCGGCGCCAACGGCGCGCTGAAGATCGCCGAGGACATGCCCGACGAGTACTGGGCCAAGCTGAGCTGAACCCGCGAGGTTTACTCGGCGTCCGGCCAGACACCGCCGTCGAGGGCGAGGCGGTCGGTGTGGGCGGTGCCGCGTGTGGCGCCCGGGTCGGGTCGGTCGCCGGAATAACCCATGGCGGCCAGTTGGGCCAAATCGGCTTCGCTCAAGGGTCGCGCGTCCAAGCGTCGCGGCGGCAGGGCGTCGCGGTCGGCGCGGTAGCGCGCGCGGGCGGCCTCCAAATCGGCGAGGGCGCGCGTTAGGCGCGGGTCCCCGGGCGCAAGTGTCTCACCCGGGCCGCGTTCCAAGGGGTTCTCGGCGCGGTCGAAGTGCACCACCACTTCGGGGCCCCCGCGCGGTAAATCCCAAAGGGTGGCGCGGTCGCCGATGCGCAGGGCCAGGCGCCGGCTGGGGGTCCAATCGGTGCCGTCGAAATGGTGCAAGAGGGCCGTGTACGGTCGCTCTTCGTTGACCGCGCGCGCGCGGGTCAGGGGCACCAGGTCGATGCCGCTCATGGGCTGGGGCGCGGCCACGTCGGCCAAGGCGTAGAGCGTAGGCGCTATGTCGATCAGACCCACGGGACCCGCCACCCGCACGCCCGCGGTCAAGCGCCCGGGCAGACGCAGGATCAGCGGAACGTGCACCGATTCCCTGAAGAGTTGGGCGCGGTGCTGTTTGAGCCCGTGCTCGAAAAACTCCTCGCCGTGATCCGAAGTGACGATGCTGAGGGTGCGGTCCCACTCGCCGCGCCGGTCCAACTCGCCCGCCAGGCGTTCGAGTTGCGAGTCGACCCAGGCGATCTCCCCGTCGTACAGCGCGATCAGGTGCTCCAGGTCGCGGCGCTCCATGCCGTAGCGCACGGGCCCGCCCGGCGACATGACCCCGCGGCCGTCGATCGGCCCGTCGTAGTCCGGATCGGTGAAGAGCCGATCGAAGGGCTCCGGCGGCGTGTAGTCGTCGTGGGGATCGAAGATGTGCAGGAACAGGAACCAGGGCCGCTTCGGATCGTCGAGTTCGCCGAGCCAAGCGAGCGCGCGGTCCACCACCCGGTCCGCCACCGGCCCCTGATTCATGAAGAGCTGGGGGTGCGTGCGGCGAAGTTGCCGCAGGAGCGGACCGCCGCCGGCCTCCATTTCAGCCTCCACCTGGGCCATGGTTTCGTCGTCCAGGGGCTCGAAGTCGCGGATCCGCTCGTAGACCTCGAAGCCGGGGCCGAAGCCGAAGCGCTCCTCCAGGTACATCCAGGAATGGAACCCCGCGGTGCGGTACCCGGCGCGCTGCAAAACCTCCGGCACGAAGGTGCCGCGCAGGGGCAGCTCGGACGGTCCGCCCGGTTGGCCGACCACCTGCCAAAGGCGGTCGTCGTCGATGCCGTGGGCGCTGATGCCGAGGCCGGTCAGCATCGAGAGGTGCGATGGCAGGGTCCAGGAGGTCGGCGCAAAACACTCCAGGAAGAGCACCCCTTCGTTCGCCCAGCGGTCCAGGGTGGGGCTGGTGGGCCGGTGGTAGCCGTAGGACGAAAGGTGGTCCGCGCGCAGGGTGTCGATGCTGACCAAGAGCACGTTGGGGCGCGCGGCGGAGCGGTCGGCGCAGGCGGTCAAGAGGCCCAGGCCGAGGACGAGGGCCGCTGTGAGCCCGGCGCGGCGGCGATGCGAGGATCGGCTCAGGGAACGATCCAGGGCGAAACCACCCGAAGCGGGCGGGTCATGGGGCGGGGAATGGGCCCCAAACCGGCGGCAATTGGGCATCGGGAGGGTGGGGGACTCGTCGAGGGGGGTCCGAATGGTCGATTGTACCCCTGGAGCTACCCCTGGAGACCGGCCCGCCGTGGACCCGCTCAACGCCGCCGACCGCACCCCGCCCGCCTCGCGGGTCCTGCCGCCGCCCCCGCCGGCCACGCCGCCGGTGCCGCCCATGCCGGGCACGGGCCTCGACCCGGACCGCCGGCGCGCCGAGGAGCAGGGGGGAAGCGGAGCCGGTGGCAAGTCGGCCCTGGCGGGCGGAGCGCAGCGGCCGGGCCACGGGGCGACCCCGGGGCGCGGCCCGCTGCCGGCTCCCCTGTTCCGCGCCTTGGCCGAGGGCCGCGGGATCGGCGAGCTCTTCCGCGCCTTGGCCGTGGAGTTGGTCGGGGCGGGCGAAAACGGCCCGGGCCCCGGCCGCGAGGTTTTGGGCGAACTCTTGGGCCACGCCGCGGATGCGGGCACCGACGGGCCCGGTTTGGCGCGCCGGTTGGCGGGCGCGGGCCTCTTTCACGAGGCGCATCTGGCGCGGGACGGCGAAGGCGATCGGGCCGGTGACCTGAAGGCCTTCGCCCTGGCCCTGGCCGCCCTGGCGGCGGCGGCGGCCGAGGCTCCGCCCGCGAACGCGCCGGCCGCCAGCGCACCGCGCGACGTGGCGCGGGCGGCCGGCGATCTGGTGGCGGGCATCGAACGGGACCAGTGGCGCGAACTCGCCGCCGGCCGGGCCGGTGCGCCCCGCCGGGTGGCTTTGCCTTGGCTCGGCGCGCGCGGCATCGCCACCCTCGAACTGGCCTGGCCGCGGGGGAGGGCCGCGGGATCCGGGCCGTTCGGTTTGACCCTGGCGGGCGACACGTGCGCGGCGGCGGCGCGGCTCGACCTGGAGAGCGGCCGAGCGCGGGTCGAGGTGCGTGTGGTCGAGGGGACAAGCGCCGAGCGCGCGCGCCGCTTGGCCGGCGGCCTCGCCGCGCGTTTGTCGGCGCTGCTCGGCGCCGAAGTGCATGTGGACGTGTGTGTGGTGGAGGAGGAGCGCCTGCGGCCGCTCGCCGAGGAAACCGAGGGTGCGGGGCCGGGGCGTGGGATCTTGGAGGTCGAGGCGTGAGTGCGCACGGCGATCCGCGCGCGCTTTACGGCCACATGCGGGCCGAGGGCGCGGCGACTAGGGCCCTCACCCCCGCAGCAGTTGCGGTCCTGCGCGCCCGCGCCGCCGCGCTCGGACTGCCCCTGGGCGGCGACGACACGCTGCTCGCCTGGTGGGGGGCCCTGGAACCTCTCGAATCCTGGCCGGGGCAGGTCTCGACGGCACTTGCGGAGTTGGCCGCGTTTTTGGCCGCGCTGATCGAGGACGACGGCGACGGCGACGTTCCGGCCGAGCCGTCGGCGTAGACTGGTTGGGTGCAGAGCGAATCGTTGGAGCCGCGGCCGCGCCTGGCCCTGACCTTGGGCGATCCGGCCGGCATCGGCCCCGAAATCGCGCGCGCCGTGGCAGGCGATGGGCGCGTGAACGCCGCGGCGCGGCTCGTGCTGCTCGGCCCGGGTGCGCTTTTGCCTGCACACCTTGCGCGGGTGGACGCGCAGGATGCGGCGGCCCTGGCGGGGCCCTCGGACTTGGCCATCGACACGGGCGGCGGCGACAGCTTCGAAGTCGGCGCCGCACGCGCCGAGAGCGGCCGCGCCGCGCTGCTCGCCCTGCGCGCGGGCCACGAAATGGCGAGCGCGGGCCGCGTGGATGCGCTGGTCACCGGGCCGGTCTCCAAACGCGCACTGCATCTGGCGGGTGAGCCGGTCGAAGGCCAAACGGAACTGCTCGCCCGCTGGGCGGATGCGCCGCGCACCCAGATGCTCGCGGTGGCGGGCGCTTTGCGTGTGCTTCTGCTCACGCGCCACCTGCCCCTGGCCCAGGCCATCGCGGCGATTCGCACGGAAGCGGTGATCGAGCACCTGGAAATGCTCCACCGCGGCCTGGTCGATTTCGCCGTCGCGCGCCCGCGCCTGGCCCTGGCCGGGCTCAATCCCCACGCGGGCGAAGGCGGGCTGCTCGGGGACGATGAAGAGCGTTTGCTCGTGCCCGCGGTGAGCGCCGCGCGTGAGCTGGGCCTCGATGTGCAAGGTCCGCTCTCCCCGGACACGGTCTTCGCCGCGGCGGCGGCCGGGCGCTTCGACGGCGTTTTGGCCCTCTACCACGACCAGGCCTTCATTCCGGTCAAACTGCTCGACCCCCTGGGCGGATTGACCGTGCTGCTGGGGCTGCCCTACCTGCGCGTGAGCCCGGCCCACGGCACGGCCTTCGACATCGCCGGACGGGGCATGGCGTCGCCCGACAGCCTGCGCGCGGCCCTGCTGCAGGCCGCGACCTGGGCCCGCGCCCGCAGGGACGCCCGCGCGCGCGCCGCTGCGGCGCAAACCTGAACCTTCCGCGCACTGGACACAGGGCCCCCAAGGTCCCACGCTCCTGGGATGGGCAAACCGTCCCGGGCCGTGGTGGGCAC
>JBJHAV010000304.1:0-4405 GCA_050480685.1 Planctomycetaceae bacterium
AACGAGAGCACCACTAGGTGCCCGCCGGTCATGGTCGCGAACAGACGAATGGTCAAAGCGAAGGGCTTGACCAGAAGGCCCACGACCTCGACCACGAACATCAGCGGCCAGAGCAGCGCCGGAACGTGGGGCACCAGGTGTTTCCAGAAGGCGACCGGGCCCTGCACGGCCATGCCGAAGGCGATCATCATCAGGAACGTCAAACTCGCCAGGGAGGCGGTGATGAAGATGCTGGTGGTCGGCGTGGCGGAACCGGGCAGCAAGCCGCCCAGGTTCATGAACAGGATGAAAAAGAAGATCGCCAGGAAGTAGGGCAGGAAGCGCCCGCCCGTTTCGCGCCCCATGACGGGGAAGACCACCTCGTCGCGCACCCACTGGGCGAATCCGGCGAACAGGCGCGTGGCTGGATCCCCCTGACCGGTGCGCAGGTATCCGGGTACGCCGCTGAAGCACAGGAAGATCAAGAGCACCGCCGCGATCTGAAAGATCTGCAGGTTCGTTGCGACGAGCTGCACCCCTTCCCGGTGCGGATTCATGTCGAAGATGCCCAGGAATGAGGGCAACTGAATCTCGAGCAGCGCGGTGTACTCGCCGCTGGCGGCGTCCTTCGTCACCAGCCGCTCGGGCAGCACGTGGGCGAACAGGACCTCGAAGGGATCCTCCGAATCGGGGTGCTCGGCGAATCGTCCGTTCAGGAAGATCGCTCCGGCCAGGACGGCCAGGATCGCCAGGACGCGCGGGTGCAGCAGCGAACTCATCGGGTGGCGGAACTCGTCGCGCCGGGACGTGCGGCGGACGGGAGGCGTTCGGGGGAGGAGGGGGACTCGGAGGACGCCGAGCGGCCTTGGAGGCCAAGCACCTTGACGAGATCGGCCGTCCCGGACAAGAGCAGAGCCAGAGCGGCGACCGCGAAAGAGACCAGGAACGCAGCCGGATCGAGCCGCTCGCCGAGGGCCGGGACCAGGTAAAGCGCCAGGAAACTGGCGCCCATGACCATCATTTTGACGAGCATGCCCAGGCCCACGGCCTGGATCGCGAGCCGCGGGCGGTGGATCGTCAGGTGGCGCTGCCAACCGGCCGCCATGAGCGCCGTGGCCGCCCCGAGCAGCACCCCGCCCAGCACACCGGCGCCCCGGGCATCGCCCTCGGGCAAACCCAGACGCCACGCCGCGAACGCGCCGAGCACGGCGAGAACGAGGGCGACTATGGGGGTGGAACGCATGGGGGGGACGACGGGTCGAGGACGGAAGACGGAGAACAAAACGATCTCGGGACGGACCTTTGGGAGCCGGGGCCCCTAGGGCTCGGACGGACCCTTCCCCCCCGGCCGGCGCGGGCTGAGGGGAATGCGGCGCACGAGGGAGATCATCCCCCCCACCGCGCCCAGGGCGGCGAACACGAGCAGGAACAGGGGCAACGTCTCCAGCCGCTGGTCGATCCACCAGCCCGCGGCCGTGAACAGGACCAGGGTCAGCGAAAACTGACAGCCGAGCCCCGCGTGGTTCGCACTGCGAGCGGCCTGCCCGATCCCGCCCGAAAGGCTGAGCGGCGGCCGATCCTCGGCCGGCTGCTGCCTTTCCCCCGAACTCGGGGGTTGACCGCTGGGTGAATCACCTTCACCGAGGGAATCTGGCTGGGAGCGTTGCATCTCGTGGGAGTCCGTTGGACCGCGGCGGCGCGGATCGCCCACCCTGGCGCGCAGGGCGGGATTCTCCGGCGGTCGCCGAGTCCCGAGAAAGCGCTTGTCAAAGACACGCGGAACCCCTTTCGGAGGGCGCCTTCCCGGGGGAAAACGCGGGCCTCCAAGGGGGTCCCGAACCGCCCCGCGGGCGCGCGGCGGCTTGGAAGGCCAGACACTGTAGGGAGCGACTCCCCGAGGTCAACCGCAGGGCGGGAAAAACGGCCTCGGCGGGGTGCGCCTGGCCGAATGGGCCCCGATCCCGCCCGGGCGGGTGGGAGCGTCCGGGGGTCGCCGCTACACTTCTCCGCCCCGCGGCGCCCGAGGCGGCCCATCCGCCTCTCCCGCTCGGTCCTTTCCCCGCGCCGACTCCCCTCCGGCCCCGCCGGCGGGCGACCGGCGAGCCCGCTCCGCGGCCCCCGTGCCCGCGGCCGTCGGTCCTCCTCCCCCACCCATCCCCACCCCACCGTGGAACGCACCCTCGTCCTGCTCAAGCCCGACGCCGTCCAACGCGGCCTAGTCGGCCCGATCCTCGCCCGTTTCGAAGCCAAGGGCCTCAAGCTCGTCGGCCTCAAACTGCGCGTCTTCCCGAAGGCCCTCCTGGAGCAGCACTACGACGTGCACCGCGAGCGCCCCTTCTTCCCGTCGCTGGTGGCCTTCATGGGCTCCGGCCCGGTGGTCGCCGTGGCCCTCGAAGGCAAAAACGCGATCGCCGTCGTGCGCAAGCTGATGGGCAAAACCAACAGCGCCGAAGCCGAACCGGGCACGATCCGCGGCGACTACGGCATGTCCTTCTCCAACAATCTGGTGCACGGTTCCGACGGACCGGAAAGCGCCGCGAAGGAGTTGGCCCTGTTCTTCGGCGGCGCCGACGAGATGGTCGCGTGGGAGCCGGTCCAGCACCCGTGGGTCTACGCCCCGGAGGAACTGGGCTGAACAAACCCAGCGCCCTGTCCGCCGCGCAGCTCGGCGTGTCGATCGCCGAGCTGCGCCCGCTGCTCGAAGGCCGGCGCCTGGAGGACATCCAGGCCCTGCCCCCGGCGGACTTGCTTTTGGTCTTCGCCGCGGACGGCGAGGGTGTGCTGCGCGTGCGCCTCTCCGCCGCCGGCGACGGCCCGAGGCTGCACCTGCAACACGGGCGCGTGGAACGCCACCAGGGCCCGCTCGGGCCCTTCTTTCGGGCCCTGGGCGAAGCCCTCCCCGGCGCCGCCCTCGCGCGCCTGGAGCAGCCCCGCGGAGACCGTTTGGCCCGCCTGGTCTTCGACTCCGCGGCCCGGCCGCCGCGCGCTTCGCTGGTGGCGGAACTGACCGGGCGCCACGCGAATCTCGTGCTACTCGACGGATCCGAGCGGGTGCTCGAATTGCTGCACGCCCCGCCCGCGCGGGCCGGTGCGCGCCCGCGCCTGAAACGCGGCGAACCATGGCAGCCGCCGCCGGGCAGTCCGCCCGCCGACCCGGGCCCGCCCCTGGCCGAAGCCCTGCCGGACCCCGGTCCGGCCCCGCGCGCACGGGCCCAGGCGCCCCTCTCCTGGCGCGTGGAAGCCGCCCTCGGCGGAGGCGCCGAACGCGCCGATCGCGAGCGCGCGCGGCGCGATCTCGCCAAACGCCTCGAACGCCGACTGGGACGCGCGCGCGGCCTGGTCAGCGGTTTGGAGCAGCGCCGAGCCGCCGCCTCCGAGGTCGATCAGGTGCGCCGCACGGGCGAGTTGCTCAAGGGCAACCTCGACCGCCTGCGGCGCGGCATGGAAAGCGTCGAGGTGGTCGATTGGTTCGATCCGGCCCAACCCACGGTGCGCATCGAACTCGACCCCAAACGCGGCCCGCGCGAAAACCTGGAGCGCCTCTTCGAGCGCGCCCGCAAGCTGGAACGTTCCGCCAAGGCCCTGGAGCGCGAAGCCGACTTGGCCGCGCGCCGCGTCGCGGCCCTGGAGGATCTGCTCGCGCGCCTGGCCCACGAAGACGCGGATCCGGCCGCCCTCGAAACCGAGGCGGTGGCAGCGAAGTTGGTCGATGCGCTGGACACGGAACGCGGCAAACGCGTGCAAAGGGCGGCGCCGCGCCTGCCCTACAAACGCTTCCAAAGCACCAGCGGCGCCGATCTGCTCGTGGGCCGCACGGCCCGCGACAACGACGTGCTCACCTTCCGCGTGGCGCGCGGCAACGACCTGTGGCTGCACACCGCCGATTCGCCGGGCAGCCACGTGATCCTGCGCCTCGAGCGCGGCGCCGAACCCCACCCCGAGGATCTGCTCGACGGGGCCCACCTGGCCGTGTACTTCTCCCCCCTGCGTGGGGCCACGCGCGCGTCGATCCACATGGCCCCGCGCAAGTTGGTGCACAAACCCCGCGGGGCCCCCGCCGGGCTCGTGACCCTCTCGGGCGGCCGCACCCGCGAGGTGCGCCTGGAACCCGACCGCCTGGCCCGCCTGTTGGCCGGCGAGCGGGCCGCCCCGGGCGAAGACGGCGAATCGCCCGGCAACCGAGAGGCCCCGCCGGGGTAGTCACGGCCGTCACCCCGGGGGCGCCGTGTAGGATCCAGCTCCCCGAGACCCACCCATGTCGCCCGCCACGCCGCCCGCCATGCCGCCCCGCGGCCACCGCCCCCTCGCCCCGCCCCTGTGCCTGGCGCTCCTCGCCGCCCTCGTGGCGGCCTGCGCCAGTTCCAACCGCCTGGACCGCCAGACCCAGCTCGAGATCTCCCGCGAAACCGCGGCGGTGCCCTACGAA
>JBJHAV010000305.1:0-4365 GCA_050480685.1 Planctomycetaceae bacterium
TAGGCGTACCGCGCGAAGAGCACGCCGCCCGCCAGGGAGGGCAGGTTCGGCACCTGCACGGTCCACTGCCCGCCGCCGCTGCTGGGCAGGAAGAGGTAGCCCGGCGCCAACGCCACGTAGAGTTTGCCGAGGGACCCGAGCGGCAGGCCGCCGGGGATCTCGAACGCATCCAGCAACAGGGCTTCGATCGGGCCCGGCGTGGGGGCCGTGCCGGAGAGCTGCAGGACGAGCGGCTCGCCCACCCGGCCGCCGGAGAGCAGGCCGAGCTGCAGGGCCTCGGGACCCTGGGGCGCCGCCGCCAGGGACAGGGCGAGGGCGAAAAACATGGGGCTGTGGGGAGGTCCGCCTGGGGAGGGCGGCACCTTTCGAACTTCCAATCCTAGAGCGCCCCGGGCGGACCGGTCGCCGGGGGCGCGGATTCCGGGCCGGGACCGCCCGCGGGAGCCCGTCAGCCCAGGCCCATGGCCTCCACGCCCTCTTCGTCGAAGCCCAGGGCGTGGCCGAGTTCGTGGTAGAGCGTCACGCGGATCTCCTCCTCCAACTCCCGGTCGTCCGGGCAGCGCCGCTCCAGGTTGCGCTGGAAGAGGTAGATCGTGGGCGGCGCTTCGCCGGAGGCTTCGGGGTGCCCTTCCAGGGCCGAGCGGCCCACGAAGAGCCCCAGCAGGTCCGCTGGCAGGTCCAGGGGCCCATGCGCCGCGAGGGCCCGGTCGGGCACCGGGTCGATCACCACCGGCAGGGAGGCGAGCACCCGTTGGAACTCGGGCGGCAGGTCCTTGGCGGCCCGGTCGACGATGCGCTCGAAGGCCGCCGGCGAAAGGTGGCGCGGCGCGTGAATTGCTTCGGGATCCAGGCCGTGGGCGCTGCGCTGGGCGCTGTCCGCCTCCCCGGGCCGCCCGAGCAGGTCGTGCACCAGGCACAGGCGCAACCAGCCCGTGGGGAAGTCCGGCGCCACCCGCACGAGGGCGAGCAGATCCCGTTCCGCGGCTTCCAAGCGCCAGTGGGCCAGCTCGACCTCGGCGCGCGCGAAGAGCAGGTCCGGATCGTCCGCATCCAGGCGCGCCGCGGCCCGCGCCACCGCGCTCTGGGCCTGCTTGCCATCGCCCAGGTCGAGCCAGGCGAGGGCCGCGATTGCGTCGGCTTCGGCGGGCTCTTTGCCCGCGCGGGCCGCCTTGGCGAGCAGGTCGAGGGCGGCGCGGGGATCGCCGGATTCCAGGGCGTCCCAGGCCGCTTGGCCCGCGGCGCTCTCCCCGGGCTCGTCGGCCATCGGACGCGGCGCGGTGTTAGGCCTTCGGGGGGAAAACCAGGACGGGCACGTGGGCGTGGCGCACCACCGCTTCCGCCACGCTGCCGAGCACGAGCCGCCGCAGGCCCGTGCGGCCGTGGCTGGAGAGCGCGATCATGTCGACGCCCAGGTCGCTGGCGGTATCGGCGATCGTCTCCGCCGCGCTGGTGGAGCTGCGCACCTCGCAGCGCACCGTCAGGCCCTCGAAGTGCTGCTTCTGGCCTTCCAAGGCCTGCTTCGCGGCCGCCGTCAACTCGCCCAGGTCCGCGGAGGGCAGCGGCCCGGCCAGGGGCGCGCCGTAGGGCACGATCGGGACGTCCTCGACCACGTGCAGCAGCACGATCGAGGCCCCCGTCTCGCGCGCCAGGGAAGCCACCGGGGCGAAGGCTCGAACGGACTCGTCGGACAGGTCGCTCGTGACCAGGATCTGGCGCAGTTTCATGGGATCGGGGGACGGGTGGCGAGGGAGGGGCGCGGGCGCGTGCCCTGGGGCCCCATGTTGGCCGCCGGCCTGCTCCCAGGCAAGTTTCCGCCCGGCGGGCGGGATCCGTCCCCGGAGGGAATCAGTCCTCGGGCCCGCCGGCCGCTCGCCGGACCGCCGCCGGCGCCGCGAAGGAGCAAATCGGACAAACGCGCGGGTCGTGGCCGCGCGCCGGGCAATGCTCGCGCCCGAAGTAGATGATTTGCAGGTGCAGGCGGTTCCAACTCTCCTCGGGGAAGATCCGTTTGAGGTCCCGCTCGGTGCGCACCACGCTCGATCCGTCCGAAAGCCCCCAGCGGGCCGCCAGGCGGTGGATGTGGGTGTCGACCGGAAAGGCCGGCACCCCAAACGCCTGGGCCATGACCACACTCGCGGTTTTGTGCCCGACGCCGGGCAGGGCTTCCAGCGCCGCGAAGTCCGCCGGCACCTCGCCCCCGTGGCGCTCCACCAAAAGGCGCGAGAGGGTGGCGATGGCGCGGCTCTTCTGGGGCGCCAGCCCGCAGGTGCGAATCAGCCCGTGGATCTCCTCCACCGGCACCCCCGCCATGGCCTCCGGCGTCGCCGCACGCGCGAACAGGGCCGGCGTCACCAGGTTGACCCGCGCATCGGTGCACTGGGCCGACAGCAGCACCGCAACCAGCAACGTGAAGGGATCCCTGTGGTCCAAGGGAATCGGCGGCGCCGGATAAAGCTCGTCAAGCAACCCCTGAATGCGCCTCGCCTTCTCCCGCTTCCCCAGTCGCACCATGCCCCCCAGAGTACGCATCCCCAAGGGCACCCGCCCGCTAATCCTCCAGCCCCGTCCGCACCCGTCGGTCGGCCACCGCTGCCACCTCCCGGCCCCGAACACCATCCCACATAGCCTGGTGGGCGCACCGTCCGCGCCCCCAGCTGACGGGCCCGATCCACCCTCAAGCGGGAAGCGCCCCTTAGGTTCACCGGCCGATCAAGTGAAACTTGCACGATGACACCGACAGAGTTGCTCAAAACGGTCTACGTGGGTGACCGCGCCTGCAAGGCGGTTTCTCTTGATGGATGGGAGAATCGCGTATTCGTCACCGTGGATGTGATTTCAAGGATCCGTGGCGAGACCGGTTCTTGGGGTTTCTACACCGCGGAGGACCTCACCGATGGACGGCTTGTGTTTGCAGAGGTGCGGCGAATTCGATTCACTCCGAGCGGTCCCGTGCCGAACGACCTGATCAACGAGTTCGTCATATCAAAGATCGACGAGTCCTGCGTTGGGAAGCCTGTCTACACCTTCAGTCTATCGGTTGGCAGCGTGGACGAAGCCGGCATGTCCACCGAGGTAGTCGTCGAGATCGAGGCCTGCGACTTCTACCTGCAGGATCCACGAACGCCTGCAAGGGAGATCCGGGTGTAGTGCACTTGGTGCCAACGAGAGACACTCTGGTGGACATGTGCAGTCGCTGGCCCTTCTTCGCAATCCTGTGCGGCCCTGCGAGGTCTCCTCGTTCCGGAGTTCGAGTCGAGGAGCACGCCCTCCGGCGCCGCATCTCGCGTCTGGGCTTCCGACATCGCGGATGGGGTCGGCGCCGGGGTATTGCAGCTCGTCCTAACAGGTTCACCCATAGCTCGGCCATGCAGATCCATCTGGAAGTGGCTGGGAAACGGGCTCTGGGGGCCTGGAAGGGGGCCCGGGGTACGGCCCGGGCCTTGACGCGGGTGGTGTCCGTCTTGCTGCAATGGGAGCATGACGGACACACGCGCGCGGATTGAACGGTTCCTGGGTGGAGAGGCCTTTGCGGTGGCGGGGGCTTCGAACGACCGCGGCAAGTTCGGCAACAAGGTGCTGCGTTCCTACCTGCAGGCCGGGCGGCGTGTGTATGCCTTGCATCCCAGTGCGGAGGAGATCGAAGGGCAGCCTGTGTTTCGCCGGCTTGCGGATTTGCCGGAGCCGGTGCACGGGCTCTCTCTGGTCACGCCCGCGCCGGTGACGGAGCGGCTGGTGGAAGAGGCTGCGGCCGCCGGGATTCGGCGCCTTTGGATGCAGCCGGGGGCGGAGAGCGCCGCGGCGATTGCGCGTGCCGAGGAGCTCGGGCTGGAGGTTTTGGCCCGCGGGCCGTGCCTGCTCGTGGAACTCGGTTTTCCGCGCTAGCGGTACCGCGCGTCATCTGGGATCCGACTCGGCCACGGCCACCGCGGCCGCGATGCCCGCGTCGTGGGTGATCGTGATGTGCCAGCGGGTGATTCCGCGCCTTTGGGCGTGTTCCAGGGCGGCGCCGTGGAGCTGCACCCTGGGCGCTTCGCCCGGGTGGCGCACGACCTCGATGTCGACCCAGCGCACGCCCCGGGCCCAACCGGTGCCGAGGGCCTTCATGACCGCTTCTTTGACCGCGAAGCGCCCGGCGTAGGAGGCCGCGGCCGCCCGCCGGCGCTCGCAGTAGGCCTGCTCCCCGGCCGTGTAGATGCGCGCCCTGAAACGCTCGCCGCGCTTCGCCAGCACCGCCTCGATGCGCGCCACCTGCGCCAGATCCATGCCCAATGCCACGATGCCCATGGCCGCTGAGGATAAGGGGAAGACGGTGCCTGGCTCCAACTTCCCCCCCCTCCGCCCGGCAGTCACCCGGCGAAAGCCGGG
>JBJHAV010000306.1:0-4359 GCA_050480685.1 Planctomycetaceae bacterium
CCCCAGCGTCCCGCGGCGCCGATGGTGGCGCTGCTGAGTGTACTCAGGCGACGGTTGCCGACCGACCCCAGCGTGGCGCCCATGCTCGGGGCGACCAGCTGAAGTGTACTCAGGCGACGGTTGCCGACCGACCCTAGTGAGGCAGTGGGCTCACAACCTCGGGGGGGGGGGGTAGGATAAGTGGGTGAAGATCAAGCAGAGATGGGCGGGGGTGGTGTTTGGGATGGCGGGTAGCGCAGCCGCGCTGACAGGCTGTGCGACTACCAACGAAGAGCAGCGCGCGAAGGCGTCTAGCGTTGCGGGGGTGCCGCGGGTGGAGTTGTTGGAGGCGGCGGCGGGGTGGCGGGCGGAGGTGGTGTTGGATGTGGGGGAGGTGGGGATTTGGGCCGTGATGGCGGCGCAGATCCTGCCGCAGTATGCGGCGCCGGAGGTGATCGCGCTGGACGATCGCGGGCGTTGTCATGTGGTGGTGGGTTATTCGGGGCGCTGGGGGCCGAGGGTGGTGAGCCACAATGGGAGTTGGCTGGGGGCCTTTGCGTTTGGGCGTGTGGATGGGAGTGATCCGCGGCCGCAGGCGTATGTGGGGGCGCAGAGTGGGGGGGTGTATCAGGTGCGCGGGCACAGTGATGGTGTGGTCGATGCGCGCCGGGTGGCGAAGATCGATGGGCATCAGGTGCACACATTGGTGGCGGCGGATTTGGGTCCGGCGCGGGATGGGTTGGAGCTGCTCGCGTTCACTGAGCCGGGCGCGCTGTTTTTGATCGAACCGGCGGCGCCGGACTTCCAAGTGCGGCGGTTGGGGCGGCATCCGGGGCGTGTGCGGGACGCGGTGGTGCTGCCCGGGCGGCGCGCCGATGGGGGCCAGCGGCTGGCGGTGGTGTCGCGGGCGGGGACGTTGGAGGAGCTGGTGGAGCTCACGCCCGAGCCGCGTTTTGAGGAGCGTTTTCGTCTTTCCTCAGGTTTGGGGCGCATCGCCCTCGGGCCGGGCGCAAGCGAGCAGGCGTTTGTGCTCTACACCGCGGCGGACGATGGCCGCGTGCACCGGCATGCAGTTGTCGCCGGGGAAGCTTGGGAGAGTGAGTTGATCTACGCCGGGCCCCAGGGGCCGCGCGGGATCGCGGCCGGGCGATTCCACGCGGACCCCGAGCGCGAATCGGTGGCGGTCTTCGGCTATGGCACGCGCGTGGAGCTGTTGACGCGGCCCGTGGGCGGCGAAGGGCCTTGGCAGGTGGAAACGATCTTTGAAGACCGCGGCGCCGGGCACTGGTTGGCGGCGGCCGAATTGGATGGGCGCAACGCGACGGACGAACTGTTGCTCAGCGGATTCGGCGGGCGTGTGGTGCTACTCGCGCGGGACGTGGGCTACGGCTTCGATGGGGTCCGCAGCGATCCGCGGCCGGACGTGCGCGCGCGGTAGGGGGCGGCGTGGATCCCTTCGAACGCATCGTCGAAGAACGCATCCGCGAGGCGGAAGCGGCGGATTGGCTGCGTGAGGTGGAAGGAAAGGGGCGGCCCTTGCCCCCCGGGGACGATCTGGCGGCGGTGCCCGCCGAGTTGCGCGCCGCGTACCGTTTGCTGCACCAGGCAGGGTACTTGCCCGAGGAGATGGAACTGCGCAAGGAGGCGGCGCGGCTAGAGGATTTGATCGCCGCCTGCGCGGCCGGTGCGGAGCGCGACGAGCTCACCCGGCGGCATCGGGCCGCGCTGCTTCGTTACCACCTGCTGATGGAGCGCCGCGGCCCCGGCGGAGTCGGGCGCGGGTGGGCGCGGGGCGAATACCGCTCGCAGCTTGCGCGCAGGCTCGGGCTCTAGCCGGCGGCGCGGCGGGCCTGTCAGCGTACCGCCGAGGGCGCGGACGCAGCGACCGCGCGGGGCGCGAGTTCGCGCGCGCGGGCCAAGGAGCCGTGCTCGCCGTCCACGTGCCAATCCTGCGTGCCGAGCCAGTCGAGGATCGCATCCAAGGGCGTGACCAGGCCCATGTGGGGCACGATGGTTGGACGACCTTGGCCGTGGTTGTAGATCTTCGAAAAGACGCCGAGCAGGTCGAATGTTTCGCCGTCGTAGACCGCGCCGCCCGAGTTGCCGATGTAGGTCGGCGCGTTGATCATGACGTAGCGCGCTCCATCGACTTCGTGGCGCGGCGAAGCGACTTGGCCGCTGGTCGGGATCGGGTCGTTGCCCAAGGGGCAGCCGACAGCGAAGACGGGCTCGAAGGCGCGCACGCGGGCCAAGCGTTCGGGTGTGGCCAGGCGGGCGGCATGGGGCACCGGCGTCGTGCGCTCCAGCTCGAAAAGCGCCATGTCGAGCACGGCGTCGAAGGTGATGAGGCGCGCGCGTTCGTGCAGCTTGGTGCCGTCCTGTGCGTAGAGCGTGACGGGCACGGTCAGGGCCGAGGTGCTGCGGCCGTCCCCGTCGCGCACCACGTGCCAAGCGGTCAAGATGTGTGTGCGGTAGCCCCCTTCGGCCCGCGGGCGCGAAGGCAAGAGCACACCGCTGCCCACGGAGAAACGCCCGACGACCTGCACCACCGGGCCCATCAGTTCGCGCCACAGGGTGTCCGGGTCGACGCCGGCCGACGCGGCCGCGGCGGCCTGGGCCTGCTCCGCGCGGGATTCGGCCAGGCGGTGTTCCAGCTCTTGCCAGCGGGCGGCCAGATCGGTTTCCAGGGCGGTCAGGTGCTTGCGCCGTTCCTCCAGGCCGTCGTGGGCGCTGCGTTCGACCTCTTCGATGCGCGCCGCCTCCAGGCCCAGGGCCTGCTCCAGCCGCGCCAGCTCGGCCTCCGCCACCGCAAGTCGCCGGTCGAGTTCTTCCTCGGCCAGGCGCACGACCTCCTCCGCGACCCGCGCTTCGAATCCGCTCAGACGCTCCCAACCGCTGCGCTCGCTGGAGGCGAGGTCACGGCGCTGCTCGGCGCGCTGCTGGCGGGTCTGGGCCTCCAGCTCCCCCAGGCGCCCGATCAGGCGCTGCTGCCACTCGTAGGCCACGGCCAGGGTGGGGAAAGCCAGGACCAAAAGAACGATCGCAAGACGGTTCATGGGGCGCTCTGAGCTATCGGTCCACGCCGCGGCGCCAGTGGAGCCAGCCCGCCGAGAGCCTGGAAACGTGTCCGCATGCTGTTTCCAAGTCCTTGTCGGAAAAGGAGTTAACGACGCTTTCCGCTTCCCTGTCCCCCGATCCTCCACGACCCTGCGGAGAGTTTTCCACACTCTTTCCACGTCCTTCCCCCCCGATCTCCCCCGTCCCCCGTTCCCATGAAGCTGCTTGTCGCAACTCTTTCCCTGACAATCGCCGCGGTCCCGCTCCTGCTGCGGCCCTCCCAGGACCCTGGGCCCCCCGCTGCCCGCCCCGCGGCCGCCTCGCCGGTGGCGATTGCGATCCATGGCGGGGCCCTCTCGGCGCGCCGGTCGGACCTGCCGCCGGAGCGGCTCGAAGCGGCCCAGCGGGTGCTTGGGGAGGTGATCGACGAGGCTCACCGGCGCCTGGAAGCGGGGGTGGCGGCCCTCGACGTGGTGCAGTGGGCCGTCGAGCAGCTCGAGGAATCGCCGCTCTTCAACGCCGGCCGGGGGGCGGTGCGCACCAGCGCCGGCGAGTTCGAGCTGGACGCCGCGATCATGGATGGTTCCGGGCCGAGGGCCGGTGCGGTGGCGTCGGTGCGCGGGGTGAAGCGGCCGGTCCGGCTGGCCCGGGCGGTCATGGAGCGCACCCCCCACGTGCTTTTGGTCGGCCCCGGTGCCGAAGCTTTCGCCCGCGAAGAGGGCTTCGACTTCGTGGGGCCCGAGTGGTTCGCGGGCGAAGAAGCCCGGGCGGAGGATGCACAGGGCGTGGAGCCCGCGGGGGACCCGGAGGAAGACGCCGGGAACGGCGCTCGCGCCTGGCGCGGGGCCCTCGCGCCCCACGACACGGTCGGCGCCGTGGCCCTCGACCGACAAGGGCGGCTGGCCGCGGCCACTTCCACCGGCGGCATCGCGGGCAAGCGCCCGGGCCGGGTGGGGGACGTGCCCGTGATCGGGGCGGGCACCTACGCGGACCGCCGGGCCGCGATCTCAGCCACCGGGCAGGGGGAGTTTTTCATCCGCCACGTGGTCGCCCACGACGTGGTCGCGCGCATGCGCTTCGGCGGGCGCACCCTTGAAGCCGCCGCCGACGAGGTCGTGCGCGGCGTGCTGGTGGAAGCCGGGGGCCTGGGTGGGCTCGTGGCCGTCGACGCCGCAGGGCGGGTTGCGATGCCCTACAACTCCAGCGGCATGTTCCGCGCCGCGATCGACGCCGAAGGCCGTCGCCGGGTGGCGATCTTCACCGACTGAGCGCCTGCTCCCGGTGCCCGGTGGGTGGGGACGGTGCCAGGCTCCCACTCCACCC
>JBJHAV010000307.1:0-4343 GCA_050480685.1 Planctomycetaceae bacterium
CCCTGGTTCTGACCAACCGCGAGGAACGCACGCGGGTGGAGCGGGCGCCGGTGCGGGCCGAGCCGGAGCGGTCGGTGCCGGCCTTCGTCGGTCACAGGCCGGAGCTCCCGGATACGGCGCCGGTGCGGGCGCGGCTGACCCGCCTGCACGCGGATCCGGCGCGCCAGGCCTTCGATGCGCGGGTGCTGCGCGAGCGGCTCGGGCTCGGCCTGGGGGAACCCTGGCGCCTGGAGCTGACCCACGAGGGCGGGCCGGATTCCGAAGCCGTGGCCCTAGGGGATTTGGGCGTCGAGGATCGCCGCGGAAGGGCGCTCGCGGCCCTGCGGCCGGCGCGCGGCGGCCCCCTGGCTGCGCTGTTCGGACCGCCGCCCGGACACCTCCAGCCGGGCCGGTCCACGCAGCTCGTGCTGTGGGGCCGGGCGCCGGAGACGGAAGCGCGTCTCGTGGGGCTGGGGCAAGCACAAGCGGCGGAGTCGCCCGCGGACGCGGGGTTGGCCCTGGCCCCGGCGGAGGTGCCCAGCGGCACCCTGCCCCAGAGCCTGGCCAAGCGGCCGGCCAAGAACCGCGGTTCGGAGAACGGCGCGCGATGAATGCTCCGGGGCAAAGGACCCAGGTGCGGGCGGTCGTGGCGGGGGCACTGGCCGCCGGGCTCGGGCTCGGGTTGGTGGCCGGCGCGCTGCTCGGCGCGTCCCTGTGGGAAAGCGCCCGGGAGCCGCGATCCGGCGCCGCGGAGCGGGTGTTCGTTGCGGAGGGGCAGCAAGAGGCGCCGGCGGAGATCGAAGCGCACGGCGGTGCGAACGGCGGTGCGAACAGCGATTCCGCGCCGCCGGGGGAGTTGGCGCAGGGGCCCGGCTCCGAGGAGTACCTGGAGCTCAACGCGCGTGTCGCGCAACTGGAGGACGAACTGGCTGAAACGCGCCGCCGGCTGGCCCGGGAGCAGGATCGGCGCGTGGAGCGCGAGATGGCCTTCCTGGAGTACGGGCGAGTGATCGGCGGCCTGAACCTGGGGCGGCCCGACGCCGGCCCGGCCCTCGAAGCCTTCTTGCGCGAAAGCCTCGGTTTGCCTCCGCCCGAGCCGCCCGCCCCGGTGGAGCCCGATCCCGAGGAGTTGGCCGCGGTCGAGCGCGTGGATTTGGTGCTCGAACTCGCCGAGGCCCGCGCGCGCACCTTCAACGCATTGCTGCGCACCCAATCGGTGGTGGGTTTCGAGATGCTCGAAGCCGGGCTCGAACACGCCGACGGCTGGGGGCCGGTGGTGTTTCGGCTCCTGGATGGGGACGGCCGCTTGGCGGGGCACCTGTCCGCGGCGCGCATGCGGCTCGAAGGCAGCAAGAGCGGACGCTCCCTCGCGATCGTGCTCGTGGATGGGCACGAAGCCGCCGGCGGTCAGCGTGTGCCCTTCGAGGAGGGCGAGCGCCGGCTCGTGCTGCGGCCGGTGGAACTGGCGCGTTTCGCCGAGACATTCCCGCAGCTCTTCGATCCGGCCTTTTTGGCGGAGCCGGTGGACGACGGGCGTTGGTCCCTCTCGCTCCTGCGCTTGCGGCTCAACCAGTTGCTCGCCGCCGACGTGGCCCGGGGCTACCATCGCCTGGCATGGCTGGGCGGTGTCGTGGGCGAGGAGTGGCGCGACGTGGCCCTCGAGGTGCGCGACCCGCGCGGCGGGGTTTCGCGGGTGCTGATCGCGGACCGCATGCGTGTTTTCCTGGAGGGCGACACGGCGGTTTTGGAGCTGCGCGACGGGGTCAGCGAACGGGGCGGCCGGCGTGCGCCTTTCCTGGACGGCCGCCTGCGCATCGTGCTGCCGCGCATCTCCCGGGAAGCCTGGGAAACGGCGGGCCTGCCCGGCATCGAGCCGGAGTCCGACGGGGCGGGGAGCTGATCCCGTGAGCAGCCGGCGTCCGCGCGAGCG
The DNA here is from genome assembly GCA_050480685.1 of Planctomycetaceae bacterium. Taxonomy (GTDB): domain Bacteria; phylum Planctomycetota; class UBA1135; order UBA1135; genus JBJHAV01. Next base: position 1,910 of record JBJHAV010000307.1, read on the forward strand.
CGGGCTCTTCGACCCGCCGCCGGCGGCCTCGCCCGCTCGGCCGGCGGCACCCGCCGAGTCGGCCGCAGCCGCCGAGTCCGCCCGTCCGGCCGGCTCCGCCGTACCCGCCGTACCCGCCGGGCCGCGCACCTTCGCGGTTTCGGAGTTGACCGCGCTGATCGCCGGGCGTTTGGGCGAGATCGGCCGCGTGCGCGTGGAGGGCGAACTCTCGGGCCTCAAACGCGCTTCCTCTGGCCACCTCTACTTCGACCTCAAGGATGGGGCCGCGCGCATCTCCTGCGCCATTTGGCGCGGGCAAATGGGCCGCGCCCTGGACTTCGATCCGAAGGAGGGCGACCAGGTCGTCGCCACCGGCAAACTCGATGTCTACGCGCCGCGCGGCAGCTACAGCCTGCTGGTGGAGCGGATCGAACGCTCCGGCCTCGGGGCGCTCCTGGCCAAGCTGGAGGAGCTCAAGCGCAGCCTGGCGGCGCGCGGTTGGTTCGATCGCAAACGGCCCCTGCCGGCCTGGCCGCGCACGATCGGCGTGGTGACCAGCCGCGATGGCGCGGCCCTGCGCGATTTTTTGCGCACGCGCAGCCTGCGTTGGCCCGGATATCCCCTGCGCCTGGCCCACGCCCCGGTCCAGGGGCCGGGCGCGGCCGAAGCCTTGGCCCAGGCGCTGACCCGTTTGGCCGCCAGCGGCGTCGACGTGATCGTGCTCTGCCGCGGCGGCGGCAGTTTGGAGGACCTGTGGGCCTTCAACGAAGAGGTTTTGGCGCGGGCGGTTTTCGAGTGCCCGGTGCCCGTGGTCAGCGGTGTCGGCCACGAGACCGACACGACCCTGGTGGACTTCGTGGCCGACCTGCGCGCCCACACGCCGACCGATGCGGCCGGTTGTGTGGTGCCCGATCGGGCGCGGCTCCTCGAGCGCATGGCGCGCCTGGGTGGGTACCTGGAGGCGGCCCTGGAGCGCCAATTGGAGCGGCGCGAGGAGCGGCTCGCGCGGTTGGCCCGGGCGCCGCGCCTGGTCAGCGCCGCATGGATCGTGGCCGAGCGCCGGCGCCATTTGGAGCACCTCTCGGCGCGGCTCGAGAGTCTCGGGGAGCGGCGGCTGGAACGCGGCGCCTTGGCCCTCGGCCAGTTGGAGCGGCGCCTTGCGGCGGCCAGTCCGCGGGCGCGCATCGGCCGCTGGGGCGAGCGCCTGGTCGGCTTGGCCCCGCGTCTGGTGCGGGCCCTGGAGCGCTCCCTGGAAAACCGCGAACGGCGGCTCTCCGCGCGCGCCGCGACGCTGGAGGCGATTTCGCCCCTGGGTGTGCTGGCGCGGGGTTATTCCCTCACCAGCGACGCTTCCGGACGGCCCCTTCGCGACGCGGGTGAACTGCGGGCGGGCGATTTGGTGCACACACGCCTGGCGCGCGGCGGTTTTTCCGCCAAGGTCGAGCGCGTCGAGCCGGGCGAGGCCGAGGGCAGCCCGGCGCCGGAGGCGGAGTCCAAGTGAGGTCGGCGGCGGTCGTCGTCAACTGGAACGGCGGCGAGCACAACCTCGCTTGCCTGGCGAGTTTGGCCGAACAGGGCCTGGCTCCCGAGGACGTGTTTTTCGTCGACAACGGGTCGAGCGACGGTTCCCTGGAACGCGTGCGCGCCGAACATCCGCGGGTGCGTGTGTTTGCCAATGGGCACAACGCGGGTTTTGGCCACGGGGCCAACCGCGGCATCCGCGCCGCGCTCGAAGCTGGCGCGGAAACGGTATTCCTGGTGAACAACGATGTGACCCTGCCGCCGGGCACGCTCGATCGTTTGAGCGCTCGTTTGGCGGCGCGGCCGGAGCTGGGCATCGTCGGCCCGCGGGTGCTCTACGCCCGCGAACCGCAAAGGGTCTGGGCCGCGGGCGGTTGGGCGAGCTTTCGGCAGAATCTTTCCACCCTGCGCGGGCACCGCCGCCCGGACGGCCCCGAGTACCGGCGCCGGTTGGATGTGGATTATGTGCCCGGTTGCGCCATGCTCGTGCGGCGCGCGGTCTTCGAGGCGATCGGTTTGTTGGATGGGGAGTATTTCGCCTACCACGAGGACCTGGACTTTTGCCTGACGGCGCTGGAGGCGGGCTTCGGGGTGGAGTGCGACGGGGCGGAAGTCGCTTACCACGACGCGCACGCTTCGACGGGTGGGGGCTACAGCCCGCGGCGCAAGTACATGATGGGGGTCAACACGGTGCGCTTTCTGCGCCGGCACGGCACGCTGCGGCGCTGGGCGGGGTTTGTGCTCTTCGATGTGGCCACGTGGCCGCTGTTGGTGGTCGTTGGGCTGGTGACCGGGCGCGTGAAAGGAGCGCTGGCCAAGGGGCTGGGGACTTGGCACGGTTTGCTCGGGCGAAGAGTCACCGCAGCGGCGATCGAGCCGGGCTCGAGCCGCCTCTGGTGACACGCCCCTCCGGTGGGTGGGGACGGTGCCAGGC
>JBJHAV010000308.1:0-4322 GCA_050480685.1 Planctomycetaceae bacterium
GGCCGGACCTCACCTGCCAGCGTTGCGCCGTTCGGCCCGGCCGCGGCTACCCCCTAGCTCTGCCCGGCCGCCGAACCCACTCTCAAGCCGGAAGCGCCAAAGAAGGTAGGAAGGAAGAGAGGGTGTGCTGCGCTGGCCAAATCGAAGCTACCGACAGGGAGCCTTCAGCTCAGGGCTAGGCAGCGGGCCTGCCGGGCACCGGGGCGCTATTGCCATTGGGGCCGGAGCGCCCGGCGGCTCAGGGGCCTTCGGGCTCGCCGAAGCGCTCGGCGAAGAGCGCCTCGAGCGCTTGCACGAGCTGCTCCGCGTCGGCCCCCCGGGCGCGCAGTTCGAGTTCTGTCCCCAGGGCCGCATTGAGGGTCATCAGCTCCAGGATGCTCTTGCCGTTGACCTGTTGGTCGCCGGAGCGGATCAGCAAATCGCTGCGAAAGCGCATCGCCAGGGAAACGACCGCGTGGCAAGGACGCGCATGCAGCCCTTGGCTGTTTTCGACGCGGACCCTGCGAACGATCTGCAAGGCGGAGGACACCTGGGGAGGGGGTTGGGCCGAGGAGAGCGGGAGCGTTGATCGCCGGCTCGGCCCCGGATCCGGCCGATGGGAACCCAGGGTCCCGCGGGGGCTGCCCGAGCGACGCCCGGAGCAGGCTGCGGCCCGGCCGACGGTTCCGAGGGTCAGACGGAGGACATCTCGCGCAGGAGGTCGACCAGTTCCGTGCGGTTCTTCGCGCCCAGGGCGAAGCGGCGGAAATCCTCGTGCCTGCTGAGGCGAGAAATCCAGCGCATCATCTCCAGGTGCTTGTCCGGGTCATGCTGTGCGCTGGCCTCCGCCGGTCGCAGGACCGTGAAGAAGAGCTGCACCGGAGCCCCGTCGATGGCGCGCCAATCGACTCCATCGCCGTGGGTCGAGAAACTGACGGCCACGCGTTCGAGCCCATCGAGCCGCACGTGGGGAATCGCCACGCCCATGCCCACGCCGGTGGAGGCCATGCGTTCCCGTTCCCCCAGCGCCCGCAGGGCAGAGGCTTCGAGATCGGCGGACAACTGTTCCGCTTTGACCATGGTCGAAACGATCTCCTGGAAAATCTCCTCCTGATCGATCGCCTTCAGGCGGATCACACAGGCCGAGGGACGGAACAACTTCCAGAAGGGGCTCGCTTCGGTCTTCATCACTTGGAAGGAGGGGAAGGACGAGGGCCCTCGTCCGGCGACTGAAAAAGGATACCACGTCGGGCGGCCTGAGCGCGCGCCGGGCCGGTCCGCTCGGATCGGTGCGCAGGGCTTCGGCCGGCCTGCACGGCCCCACGCCCTGAACTCGCCAAAGCCGCAACACACGGCCACAACGCCGCGGTAGCCAATACGGCCCAACCACCCGCTGCGAGTCCCTCCCGCCCAGCCCCAGGGGGGGACGCCCTCCGACCCAAAGGACCGGCCTGGTCCCTGCTCCCATGGGCCGAATCGCCCTGCGACGGGGGCCGGGGCCTACTCGACCGCGCCGCGGCGCTTCGACTTGGCCAACTTCTCCTTGTGGCGCGCGAGCACCCGGGACATGCGGTCCACGGACTCGTCGAGGGCCTTGGAGAGCGAATCCGCGCGCGAATCGACCACCAGCACTACCCCGGGGCGGGCGTTGGCGATCAGCTCCACCCGATGCATGTGTTGCTGTTGCTCCAGGGAAGCGCGAATGGATTCCGTTCGATCGAAGTAGCGAGAGAGCCCCTGGAGCTTCTCCTCCACCTGGTCACGCACTTCGTTGGGATAGTCGTGGCGCGGGATGGAGACTTCGATCTTCATGGCGACTGGATCCGTAATGGGGGTACGACGTCGTGAGCCGGAACTCGGGAAACGCACCGCGGGCGGTGCCTTCCGCGCATCCGGAGCGCAAGAAGGCGATTCGATGGATCGGTGGAGGCCGCAGACCGGCGGCCGGTGTTGCCGCCCGGCGGACGGCGAATCTCCCTCGATCCGTCAGGAACCACATCCCTAGGGCTCGTTGCCAGGATGGAGGCTCTGCCCGGCGCGGTCAAGGGCGCTCGGCTGGAACGCGCCGGGTGCACCGCGCGGGCCACCCGGGCGACCGCGAAAGAGGGGGGCGCTGTAGCGCACACCCAACAGGTAGAGCCCCTGGGGCGGAGCGGTAGGACCGGCCAAACGTCGGTCCCGAGCCTCCAGGGCCGCGCGCACGTCCTCGACCGCCATGCGCCCCCGCCCGACATCGAGCAAGGTTCCGGCGATCGTGCGCACCATGTTGTAGAGGAACCCGTCCCCTTCCGCGAGGATCGCCAGCCGGTTGCGGCGCGCCACCAGGCGCAGCCCCCGCAAATGCCGCACATTCGAGGAACGGGGCGATCCGGCGCTGGCAAGTGCGCTGAAGTCCTTTTTGCCGCGCAGAATCGCCGCGGCGGCGCGCATGGCTCCCAGATCGAGCGGGTCGCGGCTGAAGTGCATGTAGGCGCGCGCGAAGGGCGGCCGATCGGTATCGGTCCAAACCAAATAGAGGTAGCGCTTGCCGCGCGCGTCGAAACGGGCGTGGAAGTCCCCGGGACAGGTTTCCAGGCGCCGAATCAGCACCCCTTCGGGCAGGTGGGCGTTGAGCGCACGCCGCAGGCGTTCGTCCTCCAGATCGGTCGCCACACGCACGTGGGCGACCTGCCCGAAGGCATGCACTCCGGTGTCCGTGCGGCCGGCCCCGTGCACGACCACGCGGGCCGAGAGCAGTGCTTCGAAGGACTCCTCGATGGCCTGTTGGACCGTCTCGAACCCGTCCTGGCGCTGCCAGCCGAAAAACCGCGAGCCGTCGTAGGCCACGAGCATGCGCACGCTTCGCACGGGCGAGATGGTAGCCGGTCGCGGCCCGGCCGAGTGCGCGGTCAGGCCGCGAAGCGGCGGCGGCGGTAGGAGCTCTGGATGCCCAGTTCCCCGCGCATCTTCGCCACGGTCCGGCGGGCCACGGGCCAGCCCCGCTCGGCCAGCCGGGCCGCCAGGTCGTCGTCCGAGAGCGGACGCGCTGGATCCTCCTCCGCCACCAGCTCCGCCAGGGCCCGCCGCACGCTGCTCGCGGCCGCTTCCCCGTCGGGCGCCGGCGCCTGGAAAAAACTGCGCAGGGAGAGCACCCCATGGGGTGTCTCCACGTACTTGCCGGCCACGGCGCGGCTGACCGTGCTCGGGTGGACGCCCAGTTCTTCCGCGAGCGCTGCTTGCGTTAAGGGCACCAGCGCGGTGGGTCCGCGCTCCAAAAACGCCGTTTGGCGGCGGAAGAGGGCCTGGACCAGGCGCAGCAGGGTGTCCTCCCGCAGGGCGACCGCTTCCATCAAACCGCGCGCCGCTTCCAGGCGCGAGCGCAGGTGGCGGCGGAGTTCGGGATCCGCGCCGCGATCGGCGGCGAGCCGCTCGACCGAGGGCTCCAGCCCGATCCGCGGGAGTTGGGCCCGGTCGAATTCGAGTTCGAAGCCGCCCGCGACGGGGCGGACCGACAACTCCGGATGGATGCCCGGCGCCGCTTCCGTTTCGAGGCGCCGGGCCGGAGCCGGCTCCAAGCCGGCGAGGCGCGCGCGCAGCCGCTCCAAGGTCGCGTAGTCGAGACCCAGGGCCCGGCGAATGCGCGGCAGCCGATTTTGCAACAAATCCTCCAGATGACCCTCCACGAGGGCGCACAGGAGCGGATAGTCGTCCTCGCCCGGATCGAGCTGGAGCAGGAGTACCTCGACCAGGTCCCGCCCGCCGATCCCGCGCGGTTCAAGGGCCTGCACACGCGCGATGGCCCGCCCGAGGGCGGTTCTGCCCCCCGCAAGCCCCCGTTCGGCGGCCGATTCGAGAAGCGCCTCGTCGGAGAGCGACAGCAGGCCGTCGTCGTCCAAGCACTCCACCAGCAGCCGCGTCCAGGCGAGCAGCTCCGGGTGCTCGATTTCCCCGCCCAACTCCGCGGACAGGCGCTCGCGCCACGGCAGCGCCGGTGCCTCGCGCAGCTCCCAAAGGTCGCGCTCGGGCGCCTGGGCCGCCCGGGCGCCTTTCGGCACGCGGGGCAGCGCCGCCGGCGGTTCCTCCAGGCGCAGGGCCTCGTTCCCGGTGTAGGCCTCGCGCAACCAGGCCGCGAGTTCGCCGGCCGGCAGGGCGAGCACCTCCAGGGACTGCAGGAGGCGCGGCTCCAGGCGCAGTTCGAAGCCCTGGGCTTGGCGCTGTCCGAGACCGGGGCGGGGGGAGCTCACCGCGGCGCTATCGACGGGGACCGCGCCGGACCTGAGCGCCCCGGGCGGGCCGTCCCGCTGTGCGGAGCGCCCACGGCCGGCGGCCCCGGTGCGCCTCCACGGCCCCAAACGACCCCGAAC
>JBJHAV010000309.1:0-4322 GCA_050480685.1 Planctomycetaceae bacterium
TACTCTAAGGGCCGCCCGCCCCCTGTCGGTGGGGGTGCAGCATATGCCCGCGGTCCCCGGCGCGGGGTTCAAGCTCCTTGCCCAATCGCAGGTGTACCACCGGGCCGCCGGCGGCCGCGACGGGTTCCGCGGCCGCTTCCCAGGCCGCGGCCACGTCCGCCAGGAAACCCTCGCCCCGCGGACTCGATTCGTCCAAAGGGGCCTCGCCGCCGGGTCCGTAGATTCCGACCGCCGAAGCGGCCACGAGCACCTTGGGCGGGCGCTCCAGCCCGGCCAGGGTTTCGGCCAAGAGCCGCGTGCCCGCCACGCGGCTGCCTTCGATGGCGGCTTTCTTCGCGGCCGTCCAGCGCCCGCCGGCGATGCTCTCCCCGGCCAGGTGCACAACCGCGTCGAAACCCTCCAGGGCGCCGCGGTCGATCTCACCCCGGGCCGGGTCCCAACTCGGACCGCCGCTCTTCGATCCCCCGCGCGCCGATCCCCCGCGCGCCAGCGGCACGACCTCGTGGCCGCCGGTGGAAAGGAACGAGCCGAGGGCGCGGCCCACGAGGCCGCTGGCGCCGGTGACGAGGATGCGCATGGGAAGAAGCTCCGTGGAATCGCTTGAGGCGCGTTCGCGCGCGGCGGCGTGGGCCGCGAGGTCGAGCGCCGTGGTGCGGTGGCGCCAGGCGAACATGCGTTCGAGGCGGCGACGCACGAGCCCGGCCCCGAGGCCGCGGCCGAGTGCGCCCATGGGCAAACGGTAGCGGATGTGGTCCTCCAGGCGCGAACGGGCGGCAGCCAGGCGCTCGAAGCGGTGTTCGTGCTCCCAGGCCGCGAAAGGGCCGCGGCGCTGCACATCCACAAAACGCTCGGGCGGTTCGGTGACCGTGTGTTCCGCCACCCACGGAAGGGCCAGGGGGCCGGGGCCGACCGCCAACTCGACCCGTGTGCCCGCTTCGATGCCGCGGCCCTGCACGCGCTTCACGCGCACCGGTTCAAAAGGCGGGGAGAGGCGCTCAAAGGCGCCGGGGCGCGCGTGCCAAGCAAACGCTTCTTCGCGCGACACACGCAGCTCCAGACTGCGCCGGAAAATTTGATCGGCGGACACGGCCCTCAACCCCTCGCCCGCAGGCTGGCCAAACCGCCGTCGACGCCGAGCACCTGACCGGTCACGAAGGCCTGGGCCGGATCGAGCAGCCATTCGATCGCCGCGGCGACTTCTTCCGGGCGCCCCACGCGCCCGAGGGGGTGCATGGACTCGCTGGCCTGGCGCGATGCGCTGTTCGCCAAAATGCGCTCGCTGAGGGGCGTTTCGATCAGCCCGGGCGCGACGACGTTGACGCGCAGTCCCTTGGGCGCGTAGGTGGCCGCGGCGGAGAGGGCCAAACCGATCACACCCGCCTTGGCGGCGGCAATGGCCTCGTGATTGGCCAGGCCGAAACGGCCGGCGGCGGAGCTCATCAGCACCAGGGAGCCGCCCGAGCGGCCCATGGCGGCGGCGGCGGCGCGGGTGGCGAAAAACGCGCTATCGAGGTTTTGGGCCAGGGTTTCGCGCCACTCCTCGTCCTTGGTCAGGTGCGCGGGTTTGAGCAGGATCGAGCCGGCCAGATGCACCAGGCCGCCGAGCCCGCCCAGGGCCTCGGCGGCGCGCTGGGCCACCCGCGTGTAGCTTTCGCCGTCGCGGGCGTCGAAGGCCTCGAAAGGCGCTTCCAGGCCCGCGGCCAGGTCCGCCAGGCGGGATTCGTCGCGCGCCGACAGAAACAGCCGCGCGCCGCGCTCCGCCAGGCGCTCGACCAGGGCCCGGCCGATGCCCCCCGTGGCTCCGACGACCCACACGCCGGGCCCCTGCCATGTCCTCGCGCTGTTCGGCATGCCCTCAACCTAGGACCCGCGGCGGGGCGCTGGTAGGGGCCCGGTGCCGCCCGGGGCTCCGGACGGGACAGGCGGCCGACGGGACCGCCGGCCCTCGTCCGCCGGCGCTAGGATCCGAGCCCATGGCACGCCAAAAGCGCGGCAACGGGGCTGGACAGGGCACGGCGCCCGCGACGCGTGCCAGTCGCCGCAAACGCCGCCCGCCGCCGGCCTCCATGCCCGGCAGCCTGTCGATCGATCCGGAGGCCCCGAAACCGCGCCTGCGCGTGCTGCACTACGGGCCGGACCACGCGGAGGAACGCGGTTTGCTCTCGCCCGCGGGTCTGCCGGGCCTGCTCGCCCGCCCGGGCATCACCTGGATCGATGTGGTCGGCCTGGGCGATGCGGCGACCCTGGAGCAGCTAGGCAAGGCCCTCGGGCTGCACCCGCTGACCGTCTCCGACCTGGCCCACCCGCACCAGCGCCCCAAGATCGAACCCTTCGAGCGCTACCTCTACTTCGTCACGCGCATGCACGCCGCGGAGCCGCCGGAAGGCTCCCAGGTCGAAGCGGAACCCGAGCAACTCAGCGTCGTGCTCGGCCGCAACTGGGTGCTCTCGGTGCAGGAGCGGGAGGGCGACTGCTTCGATCCGGTGCGCGACCGCATCCGCGCCGGCAAGGGCCGCGTGCGCAGCCAGGGCCCGGACTACCTCGCGTATCTATTGCTCGATGCGGTGGTGGATCAGTTCTTCCCGCTGCTCGACCGCCTGAGCGACCGCATCGAAGCCCTGGAGGACGAGGCCTTCACGCGCATCGACGCCCGCTTGCCGGCGCGGGTGCACGCCCTGCGGCGGGAGCTCTTCGGATTGCGGCGCACGGTCTGGCCCCAACGGGACGCCATCAACACCCTGCTGCGCGACGACTTCCACCAGGTGCGGCCCGAAACGCGCATCTACTTCCGGGACGTCTACGACCACTGCGTGCAGATCATCGACACGGTCGACACCTACCGCGAATTGGCCCAGGGCACCTTGGACATGTACCTGTCGGCGGTCTCCCACCGCATGAACGAGGTGATGAAGGTGCTGACCATCATCGCCACGATCTTCATCCCCTTGACCTTCATCGTCGGGATCTACGGGATGAACTTCGATCCCGAGGTTTCGCCCTGGAACATGCCCGAACTCGGCTGGGCCTACGGTTATCCCGCCACCATGGCTTTCATGGCCTGCGTGGCAGGCGGCATGTTGCTCTTCTTCCGGCGCAAGGGCTGGATCGGCGCGGGTCGGCGGTGAAGCCGCTCTTCGAGCCGCCCGCGGAGCCCGAGGACTTCCTGGTCGATGAGTTGCCCGCCGTGGAGCCCGAGGGCCGCGGCGAGCACCTTTGGTGCCGGATCGAAAAACGCGGCCTCTCGACCGAAGAGGCGGCTCGGTTTTTGGCCGAAGCGTTGGGTGTGTCCGTGCGCTCCGTGCGCTGGGCCGGGCGCAAGGACGTGAATGCCATCACGCGCCAGACCCTCTCGGTCCGCGCGCCCGGCGCCGAGGTGCAGGCGGCCCTCTCCCTCTCCCACGGGCGGATGCGCGTCCTCGACGTGCGCGCCCATCCCCGGGCCCTGTATTTGGGGCACTGCCTCGGCAATCGTTTCGAACTTCGGCTGCGCGCAGTGACGGACGCGGCCTTTGGGCAACTGCAAGCGGCGCTTGGCGAACTGGTGCGGCGCGGCGCTCCGGCCAGGTATGGGGACCAGCGCCGTGGGATCGCGGGTCGCAACGCGCGCTGCGGCCGGGCGCTCTTGGCCGCCGACCCGGCGTTTGCCTCGATTTTGGTCGCCGAGCCGGCAGGGGCCGAAGTCGGTCCGCTGCGGGAAGCCCGCGAACGCGCGGCCGCCGGCGACTTCGCGGGCGCGGCCGGGCTCTTTCCGCGCGCCTATGCGCTGGAGCGCCAGGCGGCCCGATTGTTGGCCGGGGGCACGGCGCCCGAGGCCTTGGCCGGCCAGTTGGACCGGCGCGCTTTGGAATTCCTGGTCTCGGCCGCCCAAGCCGAGCTGTTCGACCGGCAACTGGCGCGGCGCGCGCCGGACCTGGAACGGCTCGTTGCGGGGGACGTGGCTTATCTGCACAAGTCTCGCGGAAGTTTCGTGGTCGAGGACCCGGAGGCGGAGCAGCCGCGGGCGGAGCGCTTTGAAATTTCCCCCACCGGTGCCCTCTTCGGTCGTCGCATGCGGCCGCGTGCGAAGGCGCAGGCTTTGGAACTGGAGCTGGCGGTGCTCGCGGAAGCGGACCTGACGCCCGAGGATATTGAACGACCGCTGCCTTCGCGCCAGGGCCCCTGGCGCCCCGAAGGCGCGCGCCGCCCCCTGCGCTGGCCGGTGACCGACGCTTCCCTCACCCGCGAAGGCCAAGACGCCGCCTGGCTGCGCTTCACCCTCCCCCCCGGCGCCTACGCCACCGAACTACTCACCGCTGTAGGGGGGAGGAGTTGGCGCCAGGCAC
>JBJHAV010000310.1:0-4211 GCA_050480685.1 Planctomycetaceae bacterium
GCGGTGGTCAGCATCTTCGTCAACCCGCTGCAGTTCGACGACCCCGCGGACCTGGCCGCCTACCCGCGGGATTTCGGCGCCGATGCGGAGTTGCTCGCCGGCGCGGGTTGTGCGTTGGTATTCACCGGAACCCTGGAGGGATTCTTTCCCGAGGCCCGGCGAGGGCAGGTGCCGCGCGAGGATCCGGGCCCGGCCGCGCGCGGGCTCGAGGGCGAAGAACGCCCGGGGCACTTCGAGGGCGTGGCGACGATCGTGCGCAGACTCTTCGAGTGTGTGCGACCGGACGTGGCGTACTTCGGGGAGAAGGACTTCCAGCAAACCCTGGTGGTGGCCGAGGTGGCGCGCCGGTTGGGTTTTCCCGAGGTGCGTGTGCTGCCGACCGTGCGCGAGGCGTCGGGGTTGGCGCGCTCGTCGCGCAACGCGCGCTTGAGTCCGGCGGAGCGCGAGCGGGCCGCCGCGCTCTACGCGGGTTTGAGCGCCGCGCGCGAGGCCTGGCGCGCAGGCGAACGCAGGCGCGCGGAACTCGAACGGATTTTGGCCCAGGGCCTGCGCGCGCGCGGGATCGAACCGGGCTACGCGGCGGTGCGCGACCCGATGGACTTTTGCGCGGGCGCGGAGTTGTTGGAGCGGGCCCAGGCCCTGGTCGCCGCCCGCGTCGGCGCTGTGCGGCTGATCGACACCCTGCGCCTCGATGGGGACCCGCCGGCGACGGTGCCGGTCGCACCCGGCGGGGAGAGTGCGCGGTGAGCACCGCTGCCGGCGTCGAGTCCCCTTGGCCGTGGATCCACCTGGAAGCTCCGGCCAAACTCAACACGACGCTCTCGGTGGGCGCGCGCCGGGCCGACGGGTACCACCCGGTGGACACGCGTTTGGTGGCCTTGGATTGGGTCGATTGGCTCGCGGTGCGCGCTCGCCCCCAGGCCGGCATCCGGCTCGAAGTGCGCGGACCGGCCGCGGGCGCGGACGTGCCCCGGGATGCGCGCAATTTGGCTTGGCGAGCCGCCGCGACCGTGTTCGGTTTGGCGCGGGCCGCGGCGGAGCCGGGTGTTGCCAAGGCCGACGGCAGCGCCCTCGATCAGACGCCGCGCGGGCTCGAAATGGTGCTCGACAAAGAGCTCCCTTCCCAGGCGGGCTTGGGGGGAGGCAGCAGCGACGCAGCGGCGGCGTGGCGCGGCGCGGCGCTCGCCCTCGGCCACGACCCGGGCCGAAAGCAGACCGGGCGTTTGCTCGCCGAGCAGGGGTCCGACACGGCCTTCTTCGCCCTGGCGCGCGCCACCGGGCACGGGCGCTGCACCGGCCGCGGCGAACGTGTCGACGTGCTGCCGGCGGTCTCCGCGCGCTGGTGTTTCGCGTTGTTCACACCCGCCGCGGGGGCATCGACGGCCGAGGTCTACGGGCGCTTCGTCGCAAAGGAGGCCGAGCCCCGCGAATGTCCCGATCCTTTGGCCGCGGCGGATCTCGGCGAAGCGCGCGCGCGGCTCGTGAACGACCTGGAGAGCGCGGCGTTGGCGGCGGTGGCGAGCCTCGCCGCGTGGCGCGCGTTGCTCGACGGATTGGGTTTCCATCACTGGCGGCTTTCGGGCAGCGGGTCGAGTTTTTTCGGCTTGGAGCAAGACCCAGAGGTCGCGCGGGAGTCCTTGGATCGGGTGCTCGCGGCGGCGCGGGAGCGCGGCCTGGTGTGGCGCGCGGCGCGGGTCGCGCGTCCCAGGGGACGGGGCGCCTGTGAGCTCGAACATGGTTAGCCAACTGCTTTGCATCGTGGGACGGGGACGGCTCGGTTCGGCGCTGGCGCGCGCCCTGGGCGAAGCCGCGGGCGGGGGCCGGCCCTGGACGGTGCAAAACCTCGCCGGGCGCACTCCGCCCGAGGAGGCGCGCGCGGTGCTCGCCGCGGCGGCGCAGCCGGTGGCCTTGCTCTTGGCCGTGCCCGACGATGCCCTGCTTGGGGTCGCGACGCGCTGGGCGGAGGCGGCCAGCGAAGTGGACCGGGGCAAGCGGCCGCCCGCGGGACGTGTGGCCCTGCACATGAGCGGTTTCCACGGACCCGGGCCCCTAGCGCCCCTGGCGTCGGCGGGTTTCGACCTGGGCGGGCTGCACCTTTTGCGCGCCGTTGGGCCCCAGGCGGGCGGGGCGGAGTTGGCGGGGGCGAGCGGCGCGCTCTTTGGCGCCGGGGCGGCCCTGGGGCTGGCGCGCGATCTGGCGGCGGCCCTGGGACTGCGCCCTTTGGAGATGCCCCCCGAGGCGCGCTCCAAGGCGCTCTACCACGCCGGCGCCAGCCTGGTGGCGGGCGCGGTGGTGGCCGCGGTGGCCGAGGCCCAGGCTCTGCTCGCGGCGGCGGGGCTCGATCCGGAGGCCGCCCGGCAGGCCCTGGCCGACCTGGCGGGCTCCGCTGCCCACAACTTGGGCCGTGGCCCCGCCGAACGGGTGCAGACCGGGCCGGTGCCCCGGGGGGACGCGGCGGTGGTCGCCGGGCACCTGGAAGTCCTCGCCCGGGAGCGGTGCGAAAGCCCGGCCCGGCTCTACCTGGCCGTGGCCGAGTCCCTGCTGGCACTGGCGTCCGAGGCGCGCAGCGCGGAGGATGGCGCGAAGATCGCAGCGCGCCTGGAGCGGGCGCGGCGGGAGTTCCCATGGACGTGACCCTTTCCCTGAGCGGCGACGCCCTCGACACCCTGGCCGCGCGGGCCCTGGCCCTTGGCGAACGGGCCGATCTTTTGGAGCTGCGCCTGGATGGTTTGGCCGGGCTGCGGCGCGGCGAACTGCCGAGCGAGGCGCAACTGGGCGACGCCTTCGCCGCCCTGCCCAGGCCCTGGGTGGCAGCCTGTCACCGGGCCGGGGAGCCCGGCGTGGTGGGGGGCACGGGCCTCGGCGACGACAGCCGACTCGAACTGTTGCGCCGGGCCGCGCGCGCCGGTGCCCGCTTCGTGGACGTCCCCGTGGGGCTGGCGGAGCGACTGGGCCCGCTTCCCGAGGGCAGCCATCGGGTGCTCTCGCGGCACCTGGGCGAGGCCCCCGAGGATCCGGATGGTGCCCTGGCCGAGTTGGCCGCCGCCGCGGTGCCCGGCGATCGCATCAAGTTGGCGCTGCGTGCCGAGGACGGCCTGGATGCCTTCCGCTTGCTTCAGGCCCTCGAACGGCACGCGCGCGCGGGCGGTGTGCCCGCCGCGGCCTTTGCGACCGGGCAACACGGACTGCCCACGCGTGTGCTGGCGCCGCTTTTTGGCGCCGCGTTCGGCCTGTGCGCGCCGCCCGCCGGGCGAGGCGCGCCCACGGCCGTGGGGCAGCCCGCCCTGGACGTTTTGCGCCGAGCTTGGCCCCAGGGGGGCGTCGGCCCGAACACGCAGTTTTTCGGCGTGATCGGTTCCCACGTGCGCCACTCCCTTTCGCCGGCCGTGCACACGGCGGCCCTTCGGGAGCTCGGCCACGACGCGGTCTACGTGCACTTCGAAACCGCGCACTTCGACGCACTCTTCGACCTGCTCGAAGCCGACGGGCGTTTCGCCGGGCTGTCGGTCACGGCGCCCTTCAAGCGGGCGGCCCTGGCGCGGGCGAGCCAGGCGGATCCGGTGGCGCTCTCCAGCGGCGCGGCCAACACCCTGGTGCGCGTACCTGGGGGATTCCGCGCCCACAACTCGGACGTGACGGCCCTCGAAAGCGCCCTCACCCGCGCCCGCGGCACGGCCCGCGAAGCCCTGGTGCTCGGGGCCGGCGGCGCCGCGCGGGCGGCTCTCGAAGCCCTGCGGCGCCTGGGTTGGCCGCGGGCCGTCAGTGCCCGGCGGGGCGAAGCGGCGGCCGAGTTGGCGCACCAGTTCGGCGCCCGGCCGGTGCCCTGGGGCGAACTGGAATCGGTGCCCTTCGACGTGCTCGTGCACACCACGAACCTGGGCAGCCCGGAGGCCGCCGACCAGGTCGCGGTGGAGGGCGAACTGCCGCCGGGATGTCTGGTGCTCGACGCGGTCTACCGCCCCTTGAACACGCCGCTGCTCCGCAAGGCGCGCGCGGCCGGCTGCGAGGTGGTCAGCGGCGCGGACTGGTTCCTCTTGCAGGCGGCCGAGCAGGTGCGCCTGTTCCACGGGGTCGATGCGGCGCCGGAGGACACCATGGCGCGCGCTTTCTTCGAGGCCCTGGCCGCCGACGGGTGAACGGGAGCCGCCCGGATGCGGAGCTGCGCGTGGCGCTGGTCGGCCTGCGGGCGGCGGGCACGTCCAGCGTCGGGC
>JBJHAV010000311.1:0-4175 GCA_050480685.1 Planctomycetaceae bacterium
GGCCCGCGGTGAGGTGCCCCCCGGCGACACCTGGCCGATCCACCGCCCCGCTCCTAAGTTCGAGGAGCAGGAGGCGATCTCCGAGGTCTTCGAAACCGGCCTGAAGGTCGTCGACCTGCTGTGCCCGTTCGCCAAGGGCGGCAAGATCGGCCTGTTCGGCGGCGCCGGCGTCGGCAAGACCGTGCTGATCCAGGAGCTGATCCGGATCACGGCGGTCGAAAAAGGCGGCTTCAGCGTGTTCTGCGGCGTGGGCGAGCGCACCCGCGAAGGCAACGACCTGTGGCTGGAGATGAGCGAGGCCAAGTACACGACCCCGGACGGCCACGAGTCGAGCGTGATCGACAACGCCGTGCTGGTCTTCGGTCAGATGAACGAGCCGCCCGGCGCCCGTCTGCGCGTGGCGCTCTCCGGCCTGACCATGGCCGAGTACTTCCGCGACGAGCGCGGGCAGGACGTGTTGCTCTTCGTCGACAACATCTTCCGCTTCGTGCAGGCCGGCTCGGAGGTCTCCGCGTTGCTCGGCCGCATGCCGAGCGCGGTGGGCTACCAGCCGACCCTGGCCTCCGAGATGGGCGCCCTCCAGGAGCGCATCACCTCCACCAAGAAGGGTTCGGTGACTTCGATGCAGGCCGTGTACGTGCCCGCCGACGACATCACCGACCCGGCTCCGGTGGCCACCTTCGCGCACTTGGACTCCACGATCATTCTGGAGCGTTCCATCGCAGAGTTGGGCATCTACCCGGCGGTCGACCCGCTCAAGTCCACCTCGCGCATGCTCGACCCGCAGGTGGTCGGTCAAGAGCACTACCAGGTCGCGCGCGACGTGCAGCGCATCCTGCAGCGCTACGCCGACCTCAAGGACATCATCGCGATCCTGGGCGTCGAAGAACTCTCGGACGAGGACAAGCTGATCGTCGCGCGCGCGCGCCGCATCCAGCGTTTCCTCTCCCAGCCGTTCTTCGTGGCCGAACAGTTCACCGGCACGCCCGGTGTGTTCGTCAGCCGCGAGGACACCGTGCGCAGCTTCAAGGAGATCGTCGAGGGCAAGCACGACGACGTGCCCGAGTCGGCTTTCATGTACAAGGGCAGCATCGACGCGGTGCTCGCGGCGGCCGAACAGATGGCCACCAAGGCCTGATCCGCCCGCGGGAATTCGAGGAACGCTGAACCATGGCCCAACTGACCCTCAGGGTGATCACCCCGGAGCGCATCGCCCTCGACCAGCCGGTCGAGTCGGTGCGGCTGCCGGGCATCGACGGCTCGATCGGTGTGCTGCCCCGCCACGCGCCGATGATCGCCGCCCTGGACGTCGGGCTCCTGACCTACCGCCTGCCCGGCGGGGGGGAAGGGCGCCTGTTCGTCGGGGGAGGCTTCGCCGAGGTTCGCGGGGACACCCTGCGGGTGATCAGTCGGGCCGGCGAGCGCGCCGAGGAGATCGACGAGGCACGCGCCCGGGCGGCGGAACAACGCGCCCGCGAACGCCTGGCTCGTTTGGGCACGGACACCAAGGTGCACGAGATCGACTACGCGCGCGCCGAGCTGTCCCTCAAGCGCGCGCTGATGCGCCTACGCGCACGCGGGCAGGGCTCCCTATGAGCCGCGGCGGCCCGGCGCTCCGCAGCCACACCTGCGGAGAGCTGCGCGCCGAGCACGTCGGCAGCACGGTCGTGCTCAACGGCTGGGTGGCCGCGCGTCGCGACCACGGCGGGATCTACTTCGTCGACCTGCGCGACCGGTACGGTCTCACCCAGGTGGTGCTCGACGCCGAACAGGCGGAGAGCATCCGCTTTTCGGCCGAGTGGGTGCTTTCGGTGGAAGGCGAAGTCGTGCACCGCGCACCCGGGCAGGTGAACCCCGATCGTCCGACGGGCGAAATCGAAGTTCGCGCCCGGCGCGTGGAGGTTTTGAGCGAATCCCTGGTGCCGCCCTTCGAGGTGATCGACGAAGTCGAAGCCGCCGTGGAGATCCGCTTGCGCCACCGCTACGTGGACCTGCGGCGGCCTGGGATGCAGAAGAACCTGCTGCGGCGCGCCGCCCTGATCGCGGCCATCCGGCGCGGTTTCGAAGCGCGCGGATTCGTCGAGATCGAAACGCCGATCTTGACCCGCGCCACGCCCGAGGGCGCGCGCGATTACCTGGTGCCCTCGCGGGTGCATCCGGGCGAGTTCTACGCGCTGCCCCAGTCGCCCCAGCTCTTCAAGCAGATCCTGATGGTGGCCGGCCTCGACCGCTACTTCCAGGTGGCCCGCTGCTTCCGGGACGAGGACCTGCGCGCCGATCGCCAGCCGGAGTTCAGCCAACTGGACATGGAGATGAGCTTCGTCGACGAGGAGCGCGTCTTCGAGGTTTGGGAAGGCGTGCTGGGCGAGACCTTTCGCTCGGTGCTCGGCGTCGAACTGCCCGCGCGCTTCGAGCGTTTGACCTGGGACGAGGCGGTGGGGCGCTACGGCGTCGACAAACCCGACACGCGCTTCGCCCTGGAACTCTGCGACCTGGGCGCCTGGGCGGCCACGTCGGAGTTCGCCGTCTTCCGCGGCGCCCTCGAACAGGGCGGATCGGTGCTCGGCTTGACCGTTCCGGGCGGCGCCGAGCGCCTCTCGCGCAAGGACATCGATCAACTGGAAGCCCTGGCCAAAACCTACGGCGCCAAGGGGCTGGCCTGGTGGAAACCGACCCCCGAGGGCGGCGCGGGACCCGTGGCGCGCTTCGCCGGCCCCGAGGGAGGTCGTGCCCTGGCCGAGGCCGCCCAAGCCGCCCACGGCGACCTGGTGCTCTTCGCGGCCGGGCCCACGGGCATGGCACGTCGTGTGCTCGGGGAACTGCGTGTGCACCTGGGCCGCAAGCTGGAGCTGATCCAGCCCGGCTGGAACTTCCTGTGGGTGACCGACTTCCCGATGTTCGAGTGGGATGAGGACGCCGGCCGGTGGTTCAGCGCGCACCATCCGTTCACCTCGCCGACCACGGACCTCTCCGAACTCCCGCCGGGCACCGATGCCCGCTCCAGCCATCTGGCGGGCCTGCGCAGCCGGGCCTACGACCTGGTGCTCAACGGTTGGGAGTTGGGCTCGGGCTCGATCCGAATCCACCGCCGTGACCTGCAAGCGCGGGTCTTCGACCTGCTCGGCATCGACGCCGAGGAGCAGGCGCGCAAGTTCGGTTTCCTGCTGGAAGCCCTGGCCCACGGAGCGCCGCCCCACGGCGGCTTCGCCCTGGGGCTCGATCGGCTGGCGGCGATGACCCTCGGCCTGGACAGCATCCGCGACGTGATCGCGTTCCCCAAGACCGCCTCGGCCACGGATCTGATGTGCCAGGCCCCCTCGGCGGTGGCTGCCCAGCAACTGGCCGAGGTGCACGTGGGGCTCGCCGGCCGCGCCCTGGCCCGACCCCTGACGCGCCCGGAGTCCTCGTCGCAGGCTTCGGCCTCGGACCCGGCCTCGACCCGGGGCGACGGCCCGGTCGATCCCGGGGGCAAGCTTTCGGGAACTTGATGGCAGTTTCGGCAGTCCTTCCGGAGCCGTCCGCCGCCCCGCCGACCGATGCCCACGGGCAAAACGCCTGGGCCGGTCGCGTATCTTCGAGCACGTCCGGTGCCCTTGGCCCCCGGGGAGCCCCTCTTGGGGTGAACTGGCGGCTCCGGGGCCTGGCCTCTATCCTGCCCTGCGGGGCCCCGATGCCGGGGTGCCCGTTCCACCCAATCGTCCGCTGAAGGTCAAGGAGCTACGTGGCCAGTCCCACGTCCTACAGGGTCAATCGACAGATCCGCGCGCGCGAAGTGCGCGTCATCAATTCCGCCGGAGAGCAGCTCGGCATCCTGCCCATTGACGAGGCGCGCCGCGTCGCGGATGGGGAGGGGCTTGATCTGGTCGAGGTCTCGCCCGAGGCCCGGCCGCCGGTTTGCCGAATCATGGACTTCGGCAAGTTCAAGTATCACCAGCGCAAGAAGGACCGCGCGGGGGGCAAGAAGTCGAAGGGCGCCATGGGGCTGAAGGAGCTCCGCGTGCGGCCCGCCATCGACCCCCACGACCTCGAATACCGCCTGGCCAACGGGCGGCGCTTCCTGGAGCAGGGCCACAAGGTCCAGGTCGTCTGCATCTTCCGCGGGCGGCAAATGGCCCACCCGGAACACGGCATGGAGGTCATGCGCAAGGTGGCCGAGACCCTGGGCGACATCAGCA
>JBJHAV010000312.1:0-4148 GCA_050480685.1 Planctomycetaceae bacterium
GTCCTGGACCGGGTGGTGTTCGCTGGGATCGGCGGCCAAGTCGTACCAGGAGGCTTCGGTTACCAGGAGCTGCTCGCCGCGCTGCTCCAGCATGCGCACCAGCTTCTGGTCCGGCCTACGCCAGACCTCGGCGAAGCGCGCCGTGCCGGGGCTGCCGTCGCGGCGGGCGCGGTAGTGGGCCAAACTGGCCAGGGCGGCCCGTTCCTCCAAGGGGTTGCCGGTCAGGGCGCCGAGCAGCGAACGCCCGTGCACCCCCTGGGGAACGGGCAAACCGGCCCACTCGAGGAAACTCGGCATCAGGTCCGAGAGCGTGACCTGGCGCGAGACGGACGGAACTTGGCCCGCGGCGCCACCGAACTCGCGCACCAGCAGGGGGATGCGCAGTTGTTCGTCGAAGAGGGTGTGGCGGTGGCCGCGGCCGCCGTGCTCGAAAAACTCCTCGCCGTGGTCCGCGGTGATCACCACCAAGGCGCGTTCCAGGCGACCGCGCTCCGCGAGCAGGTCGAGGAGTTGCCCCACGTGCATGTCCGTCCAGGCGATTTCGCCCCGGTAGAGCGCGACGATGTGTTTGAGATCCCGATCGGAAATGCGCCGCGGTGGGTCCTGGCTGGGGTCGAAAATGGCGGTGTTCGTGTAGAAGTCGCGCCCGTGGATGCTGCCCTGGTATTCCGGATCGAACTGGCGATCGAAGGGCGGGGGAGGGATGTAGTCGTAGTGCGGATCGAAGAGGTGCGCAAAAAGGAAGACGTCCTGGGCGCGCGGGAATGCGTCCAGGGCAAGCCGGGCGCGCTGCACCACACGCGGTGAGGTGATGTCCCGGTGGGAGGCCACGTCCCTGGTTCCGAACACCTGGGCGGCTTCGGTCATGCGCCCCTCGGAAACCAGGCGCTCAAAGCGGCGCTCCAGTTCCTCGCCCCCGGTCATGGCGTTTTCGTAGACGTGGAAACCACGGCCCATTCCGAAGTCCCGCGCCAAGTACCAACCGGTGTACCAGCCCAGGTTGGTCCAGCCGGCTTCGGCCAAGCGCTCGGCCAGCACCGGTGTGGCCGGATCAATGCGCGTGGTGTCGTACTGCACCCCGTGCAGGGCGGGCGGCTGCCCCGTGAACATCTGCGCGTGGGTCGGCAGGGTCCAACTGGAGCCGGAGATGGCCTGCTCGAAGACCGTGCCCGCGCCGGCCAGCTCGGTCATGCGCGGAGCCGCGAAGTCGTCCCGAAAGGTCAGCGCGTCCGCGCGCACGCTGTCCAAGCTGATCAGCACCAGGGTGCGGCGCTCGGGTTTCCCGCAGCCCACGATGAGGGCGCAAAGCGCCCCGAAACAAAGGGCGGCCCAGGGCAGCGAGCGCAGCGGGGAGCGGGGGGGACGTGCGGGAGGGATCATCCCTCGGAGTGTTCGATCAGGGGCCACTTGCGGCGAAAGTCGAAGTTGGGATCGTTGTCCGCGTCATGGCAATAGAGGCAATTTTGGATGCCTCCGCGCTGGATGTCGGCGGCCAGGCCGGTGGCGGCGTGGGTGGCGCCCGGGCCGTGGCAGGACTCGCAGCCGACCCCGGCCAGGCCGCGCTCGGCGGCGCGCCGCAGCTCTTCTTCCACGGCCCGCGAGGCCCAGCCGCTCTCGTGGCCGTAGCCGACCACGTGGCAGCGCACGCAACTGGGGTCCACCAGGGCCGGGATGTCCCCCTGGCGCTCGCGGATCAGGGTGTGGGTGGCGCCGAAATGGCGGCTCTCCTCCCAGATCGCGTAGGCCTCCGCATGGCAGGCTTTGCAGGATTCGCTGCCCGCGAAGAGGCCGGCGGGGTGCACACCCTTGCGGTCGGCGGCCTGGTCGACCACCTCGTACATTTGGAGCAGTTCCCGGTACGTGCCCCGCAGGGCGGCCGCGAACTCGTCCGGGGGCAGGCTCTGTTCCACGGGCCTGGCTTCGAAAGCCACCCGCTCGCCGCTGGCCACCAGCCGCACCACGTGACGCAGGCGTTCGCCCGCGAAGCCGCCGCGCACGCCGGCCTCGCCCAGGGGCACGGCCTCGCGGCTCGCGTCGCCGGTGGCGCCAAACCAAATCACCTGGTCCCGCGGCCCGAGGTGTTCGGCCACACGCTGGGCGCGCAGTTGGTCGCCTTCCACCAGCACCAGGCGCCGCAGACCGGGCTCGGCCGTCGGGCCCAATCGTGCGAGCGCTTCGGCGGCTGGGATCGTGCGCCAGGGGGCTTCGTCGCCGTCCTCTTGGGCGCCCGAGAGGCCGGGGGGCAAGAACACCAGCAGTTCGAGAGCCAATCCCTCGAAGCGGTGGCTCGGCGCCAGGGCGAACTCGTCTTCACCGGAAAGCAAGTTGCTCGCCACCAACGGCCTGGCCCCGAGCATGGGCAGCGATCCCTCGACCACCGCGCGCGGCAGGGCCAGTTCCTGGGAGGTGAAGCCCACCGCGTCGAACTCCAACTGGTCGAAGGCCATCCAGAGGGAATCCAACTGGGCCTGGGTCCAATCGTCGACGCCGGAGCTCGCGGCTTCGGCGGAAAGCACACCGCCGGTGCTGATGCGCACCGACGGCGCCGTGCGCGATTGGCCGAAGAGCGTCAGGGCCGTGGACATGCGATCGATGCCACCGAGCATGCCGCCGGCGCAGCCGCAGGGCTCCAGCGTGCCGCGCGGAGGACCGATCACGAGCGCGATCCAATCGGCCGGTTCGTCCGGGTCCACCGGCGGCAAGGGCGGCAGCGCGTGGGCCGAGCTCAACCAGCCGCCACCGGCCGGCGCGGGGCAGCAAACGTCGGGCGCGGACTCGTCCCCGGTCAGTGCGAATGCGGCCAAACCGAACAGAAGCCCGGCGGCCAGGGTCAAGCGCGTGCGAAGGTGCCCGCGATCCGCTCGCGGGGCGTCAGCGGGAGAAGACGACATAGGGGATCTGGATCTCGGGGTGCTGGGGATCGTCGAGCAACACGCGCAACTCGCCGCCGAAGGTGCCTTCGAAGGCTCCGGCCGGGGCGCTGAGGGAGATGCGCCACTCGCGGCTGCGTCCTGCGCTGTCGGGATCGACCGCTTCGGCGACGAACTCCAGGTGTTCGTGGGCCTCACCCTGCAGGTGGTGGCCGACCACCCGAAAGCGCAGGCCGGGCACACGCGAAAGCAGTCGAAGTTCCTGTTCGAGGCGCTCGCGCCCGGGGCGCGGCCGCAGGAAGTACCTGGGCGGGGTCACGTCGATGTCCGGCACCACCTGGCCGACCACGGGCAGCTCCAAAGGAGCGATGCTCTCCCCGCGTGCATCCACCGCCGCGATCCGCAGGTGACCGCCCACGTTGCCCAGGTCCGTCCCGAGGGGCACTTCCAGGGTTGCCACCCAACGGGGGCGCGCGCCGCCGGGCACTTCTTCCAAGCGCACGTCGACTCCGGCGGGTGCAGAGAGCACCTCCGTCAGCCGCAGGGCCCTCGGCCCTTCCTGGCGGATTTCGATCGTGCGCGTGGCGCCGAGCCCCTGGGGCACACGGCCGAAGTCCGTACCGGCCGGCACCGGCACGAAACCCACGTCGATGTGGGCGTGGGCTTCCAGGGTGAGCCAAGGGGTGGTCGGCGCATCGGTGGTCAGGCGCACCATGACATGTTTCGGCCCGGACTGGCGCGGCAGGGCGCCGGTGTCGATCGACACGCTGAACTCCGCCACCCTCCCGGGCGGGATCAAAAGCAGTCCGTCGATGGTGCCGAGCAGGTCGTCATCGGCCCGCGCCGGCTCCGGTGTGCCGTCCTCCGCCAAGAGTCGCGGCGCCGCGACGCTGCATCCGCAGGAGGACTGCATTTCCAGGAGCCGCACCGCCACCCCTTCGTCGTTGCGGACCCGGAACGGGTGGCGCACTACCTCGCCCCAGGCCACCTCACCGAAGGAGTGGAAGTAGGGGCGCTCCGGCTCCTCTTGGCCGGGCGCCGCGGTGGTGACCTGGTTCGAGCCGGGCAGCACCACCAGACCGCCCGCGGGAGCTGCGGCCGGGGCTTGCGGCCGCGCCCCTGTGCCCTGGGTGGCCCCCGGCGCGGCGGGATCCGGGGTCTTCGAGCCGCACCCCTGGCAGACCAGGGCACACCGGGCGTGTACCCAGCCGATCGATCGGCGGGGGGAGAGACGCGGGAGCGGACCTTGATGCATCGGGGCGGAGCGGTGGTGGGGAC
>JBJHAV010000313.1:0-4081 GCA_050480685.1 Planctomycetaceae bacterium
GGGAAGGGGGGGGTGGAGTTGGAGCCAGGCACCGTCCCCTCCACCGTCTTCCCGCCACGCCCCTCGAGGGTCAGGTTTTGGGGACGCGCAGTTGGTCGAGGAGCATGGCGCGCAGGTCGCTCGGATTGACGCCGGCGCGGCGCAGGAGCGAGGGCAACATGCGGTCCGCGTCCGCCAGTAGGGCCAGCACCAGGTGCGGTGTGCCTGCGGGGCCGTGGCCGTAGCTGTTCGACAGTTTGCTGGCTTCACCCAGCACGCGCTGGGCGCTTTCGGTGAACTGGCCGGCTAGGGCGCCGCCTCCGCCGCCGGGGCTGGCTTGGCCTGTGCCTTGGCGCGGGATGGCCTCGAAGACCGGCGTCAAGGCTTCGACCACACGCTTGGCTTCCACGCCCGCGTCCGCGAGCGCCTTCGGCAGGGCGCCTTCCGGTTGCTGCACCAGGATCGCCAAGAGGTGCGCGCTGCCGACGGTGGCGTGGCCCATCTGATCGCCCCCGCGCAGGGAGAGTTCCAGGGCCCGTCCGCCGTGTTCGTCGAAGGGCATCTGGGCCGGAAAAAACCGCACTTCCCCGCGGGCCAGGCCGCCTTGGATGGTGCGGCCAATGACGGCCAGATCGACCCCGAGGCCTTGCAGTACCTGCGAAGCCACACTCGGTGCGGTCCCGCTGGCATCGCGGGTCAAAAGACCCAAGGCCAAGTGATCGGTCCCGATGCGGTGCACACCCTGTCCCTGGGCGATCAGGCGCGCCCGCTGCATGGCGGAGCGCAGCTCTTCGTCGAAGCGGTCCAACATAGTGATGCGGCCTCCTCGCTGCCGCGGCCGAACATCCTACGCGAACAGGCGCCGCCAGAGATCGGTCTGGAACATGCCCTGTGGGTCCAGGCGCCGCTTGAGGTCCAAAAAGGCCTCCAGGCGCTCCGCATCGAACATGCGTCGCACGTGCTCCGGGCCCAGCACCAGGTCCTTTGCAAAATAAAAGCGTCCGCCCCCGGCCAGCACGATCTCGCTGAGTTCGGCGCAATGCTTCCAAAGCCGCTCGCGATTCGCCGCGCTGACCTTGAAGTCCATGGCGAAGCTCCAACCGTCGACCGCGTGGGTCAGCCAGAAGGGGTCCGGCCGGTGGCGCTTGAAGACCCCCAGGTAGGGCACGATGCCCTTCCAGTGGCAGTGGCGGAGCAGCTCGGAATAAACCTCGTGGGCCGTTTCCTTGGGCACGAACGACTGGTATTGGATCAGCCCTCCCTTGCCGTAGGCCCACTTCCAGTTGGGCACATAATCGAGCAAAAAAGCGAATCCGGCGTGGGATTGGCGGTAGGGCTTGCGGCGCGCCTCCAGGCGGCCGGCCAACACCTTGGTGGCGTTCATCAGCGCCATGCCGCGGTCGTTGCAAAAGGGCGCGAGCAGCCGCCAAACCTCGCTCTTGGGGAACACTCCGAGGATGCGCGCGGGCAATTCCTGGTGTTCGAGGGCCAGGGTGCGCTCCGGGTGCGGATCCTCGCCCGGCGCGAGGTAACGCGCCTCGTGGATCAACCCTCGGCCCAAGCCCTCGCCGCGGCCGAAACAATCGATCCAGCCCACCAGGTAGTCGGCCGAGGCCTTGCGCGCCTCGAAAACCGCCATCATCTCGGCCAGGTCGCGGGTGGCGACGGCGCGCACCTCCAGCTCACCCGAATGCACGCGTTTGGTCTCCAGCACCAGGCGCGTGAACGAACCCAACATCCCAAATCCGCCGATGGCGGCGTGGAACAGGTCGCTCTCGCGCTCACGCGAACAGGTCACCACCTGTCCGTCGGCGAGCATCAGATCGAACTCGCGCAGCGCGTCGCCGAAGGTGCCCACGGCGTAGTTGTTCTTGCCGTGGATGTTCATGGCCGCGGCCCCGGCCGCGGTCGGGAACATGGTGCCCGAGACCACCTTCGGCCAAAACCCCAGGGGCAAAATCGTGCGCCACAGCTTGGCGATCGTCACGCCGGGCTCCAGTTCGGCCACACCCTCTTTCGAGTCGAAGTCGAGCACACGATCCCAGCGCGACACGTCCAGGGTCCAGCCGCGCCGGTTGACGCTGGCGTCCCCGTAGGAACAACCGCCGCCGCGCAGGCCCAGGTTCGCGCCCGCGCGCCGCGCGGCGCCGAAGGCCGCGCGCAATTCCTCCAGGCCCCGCGGGCGCAGCACCCGTCCGGGCGCTCCGACCGCCATGCCCCAGCCCTCCACGTATTCGAGGGCGGGCGGCTCCAGGCCGGCCTCGCCCCGGTGCGCGGGCCGCCGCAGGGCGCGCTCCCAGGTTTCGCCCGTGCTGAGGACCTGGGGCTGGGGTTCGTCGGATTGCATGGAAAAATCGCCCTCGGCGCGCGCTTTAGAAGTTGAGCCGGCGGAAGAGGAAACTCGGGATCTGGCGAATCACCGTGCCCACGAACCACCAGCGACCGGGCACGTAGCGTGTGTTCACGCGGCTGCGCGCCGCGCCCAGGATCTGACGCGCGGCTTCATCCGCCGAGATCAACCAAAAGAGCCCCGTCATGCCCTGGGTCATGGGCGTGTCCACGAAACCGGGTTTGATCGTGCAGACGTGCACACCGACCTCGGAGAGCCGATTGCGCAGGGCCTCCAGGTAGGTGTCCATGAAGGCCTTGCTGGCGCAGTAAACCGGGAAACCCTTGCGGCCGCGGTCGCCGGCGATGGACGAGATGCCGACCAGGGTGCCCGCCCGGCGGGTGGTGAAGTAGTGGGCCGCCAGGTTGCCCCAAATCACGCAGCCCGCGCAGTTCGTGTCGAGCACCGAAAGGTCCTTGGGCGTCGAATACTCCGTGCGCTCGATCTTGGGCATGACACCCGCGGCGTAGATCAAAAGGTCGAGGCCGCCGAGGTTTTCCACCAGTTCGGCGAAGGCCTCCGGCGCCGCGTCCGCGTCGCCCGCGTCGAGGGCGCGCAGGATCACCGACCCGCCGGAGCGACGCGCGGCGGGCTCGGCCTGCCGGGCCAGTTCTTCCAGCGCCTCGCGCCGGCGCGCCACGGCTGCGACCCGGTAGCCCTCCTCCGCCAAACGCCGCACCAGGGCGGCTCCCATGCCGCTGCTGGCGCCGATCACGATCGCGCGGCGCTCGCCGAGGGGCACGCCGGAAAGGGCCGGCGGCCGGGGCGTGACGGGCAACGCGGCGGCGGATTCGTTGGCGGAGGAACTCATGGGGCGGGGCAAAGGGGAGCGGCGACGGCGCGAACGGGGCGCAACAGGGTACCCGCCCCCGGCATCCCAAGGCCCTATCGGCACCCCCGCGACGGGCACCGAAGTTCCTTGGCCCCCCCGGCGCGGGCCCCCATCATGGGGCGGTTCCACCGCTGCTCCGCACCCTCCCGATGCGCCCCACCCCGCTGCTGCCCTGGGCCCTCTTCCTGATCCTCGTCGCCCTCGCCTGCGGCCGGCGCGAAGCCGCCCCGGACCCGGCGCGGCAGGTGGCCCGGGACCAGGCGGCGGCGCTCTTCGCCGACGCGCGCATCGGCGAGGCATTGGACGTGCTGCGGCCCCTGGCGGAGGCTGCCCGCCCCCACCCGGACGATTTGGTGGCGGCGGCCGTGTGCGAGCTGGCGCTGGGGGACTTCGACGAACCCGGCCGCATCGACAGCGCCCGCCGGCGCCTGGAGCGGGCCCTGGAGCTGTCCCCAGACCACGCCGCCGCGCACTTCAACCTGGGGCGGCTCCTGTTCAACGACGGCGAACTGGAAGCCGCGCGGGTGCACCTGGGGCGCGCCGCCGAGTTGGCGCCGGACGATTATCCGACGGGCCTCAAGTACGCCAGTGTGCTCAGCGAGCTGGGTTTCGACGACCCCGAGGCCCTGGCCGAGGCGGAGCAGCGTTTCCGCGAGCTGCTCGCGCGCGGCATCGAGTTCGGCGGCAGTTGGCATCTGACGGCATTGCACCGGCTCGCGGGGCTGCTGGCCCTCGACGGGCGCGAGGCCGAGGCGGCGCCCCTGCGGGAAGAGCTGCGGCGCCTGCAAGGCCGCGGGCTGCCGGTGCCGAGCCCGGACGACCTGGAGCGCGGCAGCTTCGGGGTGCTGGAGCCCAGCCGGCCCGAGCCGGCGGCGGTGCCG
>JBJHAV010000314.1:0-4071 GCA_050480685.1 Planctomycetaceae bacterium
GTGTAAGGCTCGTGCGCGCGGCTGCCCCAGCCCGGCCCGAAACGCAGCCCCGGGTGGGCTTCGTAGCGCCAATGGGGCTCGAACCAAAGGGCGAACAGGAATAGCCCCGAGCGCGGATCGGCGGCGAAGTCGTCAAGTTGTTCGAGGGTCCGCCCGAGGGCCTCGCCCACCGTGCTGCCCTCGTGCCCGAGCGCCAGGGAATCATCCCAGCGCTCGAAGCCGCGGTCGAACCCGAACAGCCCGCGCGCCACGAAGTTGGTCATCACGCCGCCCGTGCGCCAGCCCTCCGCGCGGAAGGCCTCGGCGATCGAAATCAAATCCCCGGGCAGGGGTTCGAGCAGGCGCAGGGCGCCGTGTTCGAAGGGCCAGCGGCCGCTGAACAAACTGGCCAGGGTCGGAATCGTCCAGGGCGCGGGCGCGTAGGCGTGCTCGAAACGCTGGGCCTCGTCGCGGGCGAAGGCATCCAGGTGCGGGGAGACCGCCACCCCGTCCTCGCCGAGCTCGTCGAAGCCGTAACTTCCGAGGGCGTCGGCGCGCAGGGTGTCGACCACGATCCAGAGCACAATCGGCGGATCGCCGGCTGCGGGGGACACACGTTCGCCGCGGCAACCCCAGGGAGCACCGAGCGCAAGACAAAACGCCGCAAGCAGGGCGACACGCGCCGCGGTACCCGCGCGCGATCGCTGGGGAGCTGCCTCCCTGGGGCGAGGAGCGGGCGGATTCACGGAACCGTGCGGGCCGAGGACGAGCCGATCACCGGCCGAGGACAAAACCGCGGGCCCTGGAGGAACACTCGCCCCGCCCGGCGCGGGTCACAGGACCGGGCGCTCTTCCTCGGGGATCAGTTCGATCAAGCCGCGCTCCATCTCCAGGAAGGCGATCTTGATCGGGTTGCGCTCGCGGGTTTCGATCAGCGGGGCGGCGCCCTTGATCAGCTCGCGCACGCGCTTTTGCAGCAGCGCGGTCTTGTGGAACGAGCCCGAGACGGACTTTTGGAGCCGCTGGGGCAGGGTGCTTTCGGCGGAGGGGGAGCCGGGCATGTGGGCGTTCTCGTCGTAGGCCGTGCGACCCTCGGCCCCTCGGGCGCAGGACCGGCGGGAGTTCGCCGGGTGCGTGGGCCGGGCCCGACCGCGGGTAACGCGATCGGCGGGGTGCCGCGAACCGGGCAGGATAACGCCGGGGGGCCGGGCCCACAAGGGCGGCTCCTCGTGCGAAAACCCGCGCGAAGGCGGCAACCCGGCGCGCCGGGAGAGGTCCTTGGGGTCCGAACGGCCATGGCCATCCCGCTCCCCCGACTGCCCGGCGCCCAGCGCGCGGTGCTGCGCCTGTGCGCTCTAGCCTCCCTGGCGGCGGCCGGCGCCTTGGCCCTGCACCTGGTGCCCGGGGCGGCCTCAGGCCCGCACCGGGGCCCAGGGCACGGTCAGGTCCCAGACCTCGGCCGGGCCGCCGGGGAGGGGGCGGGCGGGCGAAGTGAGCTGCTCGTGCACGGTTTGGCGCCGGGCGTGGGAAGCGTCCGGCCCGGCGGCGCCGAGCCCCCGGCGCAGGCGCACGGCCTGGGGGGCAACCAGGTGCAGGCGGCGCCAGGGAACACCTTCGCCGCCCGGGTCGAGCCCGCCGAGATCGCGCCCGATCAAAACCAGGGGCCCCAGCCGGTCCCAGGCGGAGAGGGCGGCCGCCAGGTGGGCCTGTCCCCCGTCGCCGCCCGGGCCTTGGACTTCGGGCCGGACCGCGGGCAGCTCCAACCAACGCGGGGCGGCTTGCCCGCGGGACGCGAGGAACGCGGCCAGATCCGCGAGCCAAGCGTGTTTGCCGCTGCCGGCAGCCCCGGAGAGGGCCAGGCAGACCGGACCGTCGAGCCCGAGCCGCTCGACCCGCTCGGCCATCCATCGCCAGCGCCCTTCGAGCCGGCCGGGCAACTCGGCCAGGTCCTCGAGGCGGTCGTCGGCCCCTTGACCCTCCTCCGGGTCCGCGAATCCTCCGGCGTAGAAGAAGTGCGGCAGCCCGTTGGCGTGGGCGGCCTCCCGGTCGGAGGCCCGATCGCCGACGAAGGCCGCGCGGCGCGTCCCGAAGGTCGAGAGCAGGTCGTGGATCATGCGCCCCTTCGGCCCGCCGAAGTCGTCGGCCGCGCCGTGGCCCGCGGCGCGCACACAGGGACTGTCGAGGCAACGGGCGGCTTCGAAGAGCGGGCCGATGCCGAGCACCTCCAGCACCTGCTCCAAATAGCGCCGACCGCAGTGACTGGCGAGGCCCAAGCGGATGCCCCGCTCCCGGAGGGCCGTCAGGGCCTCCCGGGCCCCGGGCAGCAGGGCCAGTTCGCCGGCGCGGATCAGGTGGTTTTCCTCCTCCTCGCAGCGCTCCTGCAGGGTGCGCAGTTCGCTCGCCGTCAGATCCGGGAACAACAGGGAGAGGCCCAAATCCAGGGGCATGCCCACCAGCCGCAGCCACTCTCGGGGGGTCGGCAGCGCGCGCGCGAGACCGAGTTCCGCCAGGGCTCGCCGGGCTCCGCGCTGGGCAGCGGGCAACCACACACGGTCGGTGGCCACCAGGGTCCCGTCCAGGTCGAAGAGCACCGCATCCAGGGGCGGCGAGGTCACGGGGGCCCCATCCGCCCGTCCGGCGAACAGCACCGGCGGAGCCGATTCGGTCCCGCTCATCCCCCCTCCCCTTCCCCGGTCAACGCGGCGCGCAGGACGGGGACGGGGCAAGGCCAGGGCAAAACGCAGTCGGCTCCGGCGGCGAGCAGGGAAGCCGAGTCGGTGGGAGTCAGGTCGCGGCCGGTCAACACGATGCGGGCCCCCGGGTGCTCCAGCCGCAGCGCGGCCAGGTCGGGCGCGTGGTCGGACTGCACCCCGCAGATCCAGATGCAGTCCAGGTCCGCGGCCGCATCGAGCAGGAAGTCCACTTCGGGCAATTCGAAACCCAGTTGGCGCACCAGGAGTTCCGAGAGCGCCCGATCCGAACGGGAGGGCTTCAGCCAGCAGCGCCGACGCAATCGGCGCCGGTGTCCGATCGCCGCCGCCGAGCCGGTGAGGATCTCGGGGCCCGCGACGGACGCGGCCGGGTCGTCGGCCGGCGCCCGGCCGAGGGGCGGCGCCATGGCCCTGGAAGGGGCGGGAGCGGAGGAGGCGAGGGGAAGAGGCCCGTCAGTCATCGGCGAGGGGATGGGGACGTTGGGCGTTGGAGACACGCTTTCTCTAGAACGCAAAAAGAGACCGTGTGCATCGAAGTTCCATCCCGTGGGCCGGGAAGGGTGCCGCCCCTGCGACCCCCTGCCCGCCCGCGGCACGGCAGGGTGGTTGGAATTCCTGCAGGATGCGCGTCATGCGCCATAAATGGCCCATTCCTCCCGAGATGAGGGAGGATTGCGCCCTAAATGGCACAGACCGGCCAAAAAATCGCTCGCCTGCGACTTGAACGGCGCATTTTGGCCCGATAGGGCTAAAATGCGCCGTATGAGACTCTCTGTGCGAACCGACCCGGAGATCCTGCGGGAGATCGGAAGGCGCCTGAGGGCCCTGCGCCGCGCGGCTGGGTTGACGGCCGCCGAGGCCGCCGAGGGCGCCGGCTTGTCCCGGAGGACCGTGCACCGGGCCGAGGCCGGGCAGAACCCGACCCTGGCCAGCGTGGTGCGCCTGCTGCGGCTCTACGGCCGACTCGAGGACCTGGCCGGCCTGTTCGCCGAGCCCGAGATCTCCCCCATGGCCCTCGTCCGGCGGGACCGTGAGCGCTGAGGCCGAGCGCGCGGGCGCCGTGCGGGCCCACGCGGAGGTGCGCCTTTGGGGCCGCACCGCGGGCGCCGTGGCCGAACTCGAGAGCGGCCGCGTGCTCTTCGAATACGACCCCGAGTTCCGCGGCGGCGGGCTGGAGATCTCGCCGATCCATCTGCCCCTCACCCGCAAGGGGCCTGTCGCCTTCGACGAACTACGCCGCAAACCCGCCTTCGAAGGGTTGCCCGGGGTGCTCGCCGACGCGCTCCCGGACAGCTTCGGGAACCGGGTCATCCGTGCCTGGTTCGCCGCGCGCGGAGAACCGGAGCGCGCCCTCAGCCCGGTGCAGCGATTGCTCTACATG
>JBJHAV010000315.1:0-4056 GCA_050480685.1 Planctomycetaceae bacterium
GGCCCACGTAGGTCACGCCCAACTCCTCGAACACGTGCCCGGCCACGATCGTGTGGCGCAGCACCTCGCGGAACTCGTCGAGGGTGCGCTCGACCCGATCGCCGATCAGCGGGATCGAAGCGATCAGGTTGTGGATCTCCTGCTGGGCGCGCTGCACCACACGATTGGAGCGGATGCGCGACAGGTAACGCGCCAGGCTGCCGACGCTCTTGCTGATCGACCATTCGTTGTCGTTCAGCACCACGAGCATGCGCACGCCGCTCGCGCCGGCGTGGTTGAGGGCTTCGAAGGCCACCCCGGCGCCCAGGCTGGCGTCGCCGATCACACTGACCACGTGGGCCGGGTCCTCGCCCTGGCCGAGGGCCGTGGCCAGTCCGGTGGCCAGGCTGATGCTGGTGCCCGCGTGGCCCGTGTGGAACAGGTCGAAGTCGGATTCTTCCGGGTCCGTGAAGCCGCACAGGCCGTCGGTCTGGCGCAGACCCCCGAACCGCTCGCGGCGGCCGGTCAGGACCTTGTGGGGATAACACTGGTGGCTCGTGTCGAGCACCAGGCGGTCGCGCCGGAAGTCGAACACGTAGTGCAGCGCCACGGTCAGCTCGACGATCCCCAGGTTGCTGCCCAGGTGACCGCCGGTGCTCTGCACGGATTCGAGCAGGAACTGGCGCAGTTCGTCGCAGACCGCCGGCAGGTTTTCCTCCGCCAGGGCGCGCAGATCCGCCGGGGAGCGGATCGCGTCCAAGAACCCCCGGCCGCCGTCCAGGACCCCGGGACCCCGTCCGGACTCGGCTTGCTCTTGGGGGCCGGTCCGGGCTGCGGTCTCGGGGCGGCGGTTGTCTTCGCTCATGGGCGCTCGGGCGGGTGTCCCGCGGGCCGCAAGCGGGCCACAGGCGGGAATGGATGCAAGAGTGTCTGGCAGCCGGCGCCCCCTTGCAAGGGTCGCGGGCCCCACGGGGCGGCGGCGCCCGCTCGCGGGCCCCACCCGCGGCTTCGTCGACCCCTTCGGTCGGGCCCCTGGACGGTTCAGGTGCGCCGCGCCAGCAGCCGTTCCAGGAGCAGGAAGGCCGGCCCGTCCGGGGCGAAACCCGCCAGCCGGCCGGCCGCGCGGGCCTCTTCGGCGCGCGCGGCCGCCTCGGCCCGGGCCCCATCGAGGCCCAGGGCGTCCACCAGGGTGTGGCGCTCCAGGGCCGCGTCCTTGCCCGGGGTCTTGCCCAGGGTGGCGGCATCGCCGGTCACGTCGAGCACGTCGTCCACGGCCTGGAAAGCGAGCCCCAGGGCTCGCCCGTAGTCCCGGGCGGCGGCCACCGCCCCCGGCGCGGCGCCGGCCGCCAGGGCGCCCATCTCCGCCGCCGCCCCGAAGAGAGCGGCGGTTTTGAGCCGGTGCACCGCGCGCACCCCCTCGGGGCCCTCGGGCCGCTGGTCCGCGAACAGATCGAGCACTTGGCCGCCGACCATGCCGGCCGCACCGGAGGCGCGCGCCAGGGAAACGACCAACTCCGCCGCCGGCTGTCCGCGCCGGGCCAACACTTCGAAGGCCAAGGTCTGCAGGGCGTCCCCCACCAGGATGCCCAGGGCCTCCCCGTAGACCACGTGGCAGGTGGCCCGTCCCCGGCGCAGATCGTCGTCGTCCATGGCCGGCAGGTCGTCGTGCACCAGGCTGTAGGTGTGCACGAGTTCGATCGCCAGGGCGGGCGCTTCGGCCGCGCGCGCATCGCCGCCCAAAGCTTCGCAGACGAGCCGCACGAGAACCGGCCGCAGGCGTTTGCCCCCGCCCAAAAGCGCGTAGGCCATGGCTTCGCCCAGGCGCCCCGGCAGCGGCTCCCCGCGCCGCTCGGCCTCGCGCTCCTGATCGGCGAGCAGTGCGCGCAGCGCCCGGTCGCACCAGGCGCGGGTTTCCTCCAGGAAACGCTCCAGGTCGGCCTCGGCCACCGAAACCTTCACCCGCCGTTCGGCCCGTTCGGACGCACGTCCGGATCGCCGTCGAAGGGCACCAGCGCCGCCTCCGCGTCCTTGGTCAGTTCCTCCACGCGCCGGCGGTATTCGCCCAGGGAGCGGTGGCAGCGGCGCAACAGGTCGACCCCCTTGGCGTAGCGTTCGATGGCCTCCTCCAGCGCGAGCCCGCCGCCCTCGAGTTCCGCGACGATGCGCTCCAACTCCTCCAAACGGCCGTCGAATCCGACCTCGCCGTCGCCTTCCGCCTCCGCGCCGGAGCGCTCCTTCGCCTTCGCCATGGTGCGAGTGTAGTGCTAACGGAGCCAACGGGCGCGCAGGGCCTCGTCCCGGCTGACAAGCTCCCGGGCCAGGGACCAAAGGGCCAGGTCCTGCTCGAAACCCGCCAACCCCTCGGCGTTGACCCCGGCTTGGCGCAGGCCCGCCAGGTCCCCCATGCCCCGCCGGGTCAGGTCGGCTTCCGCGATCTCGAATCCGTCCGAGCTCTTCTCCAGCACTTCGAGGCGCTCCCGCGCTTTCCTCGGCGCCACCAGGAAACACTCGCTCGGCCCGCCGCCACGTCCCACCCGGCCGCGCAGTTGGTGGAGCTGCGCCAGGCCGAATCGTTCCGCGCCTTCGATCACGATCGCGTCGGCCTCGGGCAGATCGACGCCGACTTCGAGCACCGTCGTGCCCACCAAGAGCCCGACCTCACCGGCGCGCAGGGCCGCCAGGGCCGCGCGCCGCTCTTCGCCGGGCACGCGCCCGTGCACCAGGGCCACCCCGCGCGCGGCGAAGGCTCCGGCGCCGAGCGCTTCGGCCGCCTCCTGGGCTCCGCGCCCGGCCTCGCCCCCTTCGATGCGCGGCAGCACCCACAGCACGCGCCCCTCCGAAGGGCGCCGCGCCAAATGCTGCGCCAACTCCTCCAACCGCGCCGGATCCACGAGCCGGGTGCGCGCCGGCACGCGTCCGGGCGGACGCTCGCGCAGGGTGCTCACATCCAGGTCCCCGTAGAGCGCCAGCGCCAGGGTGCGCGGGATCGGCGTGGCGGTCATGAGCAGCGCGTGCACGTGTTCGCCCTTGGCCAAAAGGCGCCGGCGCTGGGCCACGCCGAAGCGGTGCTGTTCGTCGATCAGCGCCAGCCCGAGCCGCCGGAAGCGCACACCGGAGCCCAAGAGCGCGTGGGTGCCGAAGACCAGGTCCAACTCGCCCTCGGCCAAGGCGTCCGACACGGCGCGGCGGCGCGCCTCGGGCGCCGATCCGACCAGGAGTTCCGCGCGCAAACCGGTGGCCTCCAAGAACGGACCGGAGGCCTCGTGGTGTTGCTCCGCCAAAATTTCGGTGGGCGCCAAAAACGCGCTCTGCACACCGGCCGCGCGCGCCGCCGCGGCCGCCACCAGGGCCACGGCGGTTTTGCCGCTGCCCACGTCGCCGTGCAGCAACCGGCGCATGGGAGCTTTGCGCCCCAGGTCGCGCACGATCTCTTCGGTGGCCCGGCGCTGGTCGCCGGTGGGCTGGAAGGGCAGCCGCGCGAAGAGCCCGTCGAGTTCGCCCGGCGCGAGCCGCACTACCGGCGCACGGCCTTCGTCGCGCCGCGCGAGGCGGTCCACCCACCTGGCCTGCAAACCGAGCAACGCCTCCAGGGCGAGCCTTCGGCGCGCGGCCCCAAACGCCGCTTCGTTCGGGGGAGCGTGCAGGTGCGCGAGGGCCGTGGGCAAGGGCGGCAACCCCGCGCGTTCGAGGGCTTGAAGGGGCAGGTCCTCGGCCAAGCGCGGCCCCAGGGCGAGGCGGGCGCGCTCGATCAGTTCGCGGACAAAGTCCGCCGAAAGACCTTCAATGCGCGGATAGACCGGGCGCGGGCGATCGTCGGGACCGCGCCGCGGGCCGACCCTGGGCGCCACCAGGCTCGGTCGAGCGCCCGGGGTAACGCGCCCCTCCAGTTCCAACTCGGAGCCGATTTCCAGTTGGCCGCGGCGCCACGGTTGCCCGACAAAGAGGACCGGAAGCGATCCGCTCGTGTCCTCCAGCTTGACCCGCAGGGCCGAACGCCGCGCGCGCCCGAAACGCACCCAACCGAACTCGCCCACGCGGCCGCGCACGCGCACCACTTGGCCGGGCCGGGCCGCCGCC
>JBJHAV010000316.1:0-4033 GCA_050480685.1 Planctomycetaceae bacterium
GGATGTAGATCAGCGGGCTCTTGAACTGGGCCGCAATGACCGCGAGCAGGGTGCGCGGAGGCGCTTCTTCGATGCGGTTTTTGCCGTAGCGCTCGAGCCGCCGGCTGACCTCTTGCCCATCGAGTCCGTCGGAGCCGGTTTCGAGGCGCCTTTCCACCTCGGTGACTTCGAGTGCATGCCAGGCGGGGGATCCGCTGTCCGAATCGACCGAAGCGGCGCCAGTGTGCTCGGGAGAGGGCGCGGGCGCGGCTTGGTTGCCCGCATCTGCTTGCGTTTCGCGGTTCTTCGTTTCGTCCATGGGTCCTTGCCCCGCCGCCGTGGCCGAACCGATTCCGTCGGCGCTCGAGGTCGGGCTTTCAAGGGAACATCCGCCGAATCGGCGCATTTCTTCCGTGGTGCGAGATCCGGGGCGCGAAGCAGCGAAGCGCGCCGTCGCCCGCTGCAAGCGTGCAGCCGCGGCCGGTGTGAGCCTCGCTTCAAGGCGCGGGAACAATTCCCGCTCCTCCCAGCGCACATGGGCCTCCAGGCGCCATCCGAGTCTCTGGGTGCCTTCAGGCGAAAGCGGCGCATCCTCTGCGAGAGCACTCGCCACGAGGCCTTCGATCTCGCGATGTTCCCGTTCGAGCTGCGCGCGATCTGCCCGCGCCAAAAGATCGCCGAACAGTCGCTCCTCGTCGGCGAAGTGGGCCTGGATTTCCGTTTCCCAGAGTGTGCGGAAGGCCTCCAGCGAGCGCCTGCGCTCTTCACCGCTTCCATGGGCCGTGCGCACCAGGGCGCGCGCGCTCACCAGCACCACGTGGTGCTCGCGCGAGAAGGGCGCCAGCGCGGGATGGCGTTTCACGGGGCGTCCTCACCTTGGAGCGGGGCCCAAAGGGGAGCCGGCTCGGCCGCCCGAATCTCGCCGGGTTCCCCCGGCGGTTGGCCGGTGGCGTCCAGATAGAGCGTCGTGCCCTCGGACGAACCCGCGAGCAGCCAAGCCAGCGCCGCACGCACCACCGGTAGGGGCAGGCCATCGCCCGCGCGCGCGTCCAGTTCGATCGTTTCCCCTCCCGGGCGATGCAGGCGCAGGGATTCACCGGACGAGCGGCCGGCCGGCGCATCCAACTCCTCGAGCATCACTTCTGCGGGGCAAGCACCCCAGCGGTACGCACGAGCGATCCCGTCCCACAGGACCGCCGCGGGCAGCCTGCGGCGCAGCCAGCGAGTGGGGAGCACCGTGGATAACAACGCCAGGCTCCGCTTGTCGGCGCTCGCGCCAGCCGGCAGCGTGCCGCGCGCGAGGCTGTCCGCGAGCGCGAGCAGCGGGCTCGAACAATCGCGCGGAGCCCCATCACCCGCCGGCCAATAACGCACGGCCAGACCGCGCGCGCCGCGTTCGAAGACGAAGGTCTCGCCCCGCTGCCGCAAACGCGTGCGCTCCAGCATGCGCTGCCACGTGCGCGGCGCGCGCCGACCCAGTGCCGCCTGCACCGCCACCGGCAGGTGCAGTTCGATCGGCGGTGCGCCCGGCGGCTGCTCGGAAAGCAGGCTGTCGAGGGCGTCCGGCAAGGCCAACCAGGTCCACGGGGCCGAGACCGATCCCAGGCGCAGGGCGGCCGGCAACGCGCGCCACGCTTCCAAATCGCGCTGCTCCGACCAAACCGCCGCGCGCGCCCGCACGAGCACTTCCGTGCCCGCCGGCAGGGCGCGCGGACCCGGCCACGCCGCCGGGCTGAGCGGGTCGCCGTGGGCCAGGATCAGCCGCATCCTCACGGCAGTTCCTCCCCATCAATCGCGATCTCCCCAGGCAAGTGCGCGACTTCTTCCAAGGGCTCCAGCTCCCCATCCACGAGATCCGCCAACCGTTCGAGCACGTGGATGCGCGCATCCTTCGCCGCCGCCAGCGCCCAACCCAAATCCGGCCGCAGCTCGAAGACCAACGCCAGCGGGCGCTGGGACTCGGGATCGAGCAACGACCTGAGGCTTGGGTCCTCGAAACGCGCGATCGCAAACTCGTGGCGGCTCGCGCCCGCTTCGCCCAGGTCCAATGCAAACGCCAACGCCACCCCTTGGCCGAGCGGCCCGGGGGCCAGGCTCAACTCGCCGACCTCCAGGGTGCGCGTGCCCGCCCCTTCGCCGGCGAGGAACGCGCCGAGCAACTCGCGCGCGGCCAAGAGCGCCTCGGGCACCTGCTCGGGACCAAGCCCAGCGCCGCCTTCCTCCAGCGGCGCCGCCAACCACGCTTCCAGCTCACCGCCGCGCCGCCGATCCCCGGCCAGCACCTCCGCCACGGCCTCCAGGGTGCCGCGCACATCCGCGCTGAGCGGGCCGAGCGGCAGCACCCGCGGCAGAGGCTCCCCGCCACCGGGCGGCAAGAGCAACGCCTCCGCACGCCCGCGCGCGGCCCCGAGCCGCCGGCCCTGGAAGCGATAGTGCCCGCCGCCCGGCGCCCAGAAAGCGCCGCTCCAATCGGGCGTGCCCGGGCCGAGCACCCACACATCGACCCGCCGGTCCGGCGGGCATGGCCCTCCGGGCATCGGCAGCGCCTCCAGGTGGGCGATGCGATCGACCCAATCGGCGACCGTGTCCCCATTCGCGGGGCCAAGCAAACCGCCGAGGGTCGTCGGTTCCTCGCCGGACGCGGCTTCGTCGGTCCGCGTGCGCGCCGCCTCCGGATCGGCGAGCAGCGCCGTCGGGCCGCCGGCACCGCGCCGCACCAGGGCCAGCACCCGCGCCGGCCCATCCTCGGGCGCCGCCAGCACGAGCAGCGGCGCGCTCAACTGGACGCTCCCCCGAAAGAAAGAAACAGGAGGTGGTAGGGCCGCTCGCCCGGCTGCACCGCGACGATCGCATCGCTGCCGCCATCGAGTTCGCACTCTTGCACCTCGCCGCCTTGCTTGCGCCAAAACAGGAGCACCGCATCGCGCTCGGCGTCGTACCGGGCCTGGGGCAAGAGGTCCGGGTGGGGATACTCCACGCGCAGTCGCCCGTCGGCCACGAGCAGCAGGGTGAAGCGCGGCAGATCGCTGCCCGCACCAGCGGCTTCGGGGCGCGAGTCGAATAGGATGCCGAAGAGCCGCACGCTGGGCGGCCGTTGGTAACGCTTGCCGTAGAGCGCGTTGTCGGCGGCGAAGAGGTCGCGCACGGGCAAACGCTCCACCGCGGACGGCAAGGGGTGGCGCGGGGGCCGCGCGGGCGGCGCGTTCCATTCGTCCAGCACCAGCCGCAGGGCCGCCGGCGACTGGGCGTCCAGGGGCCCGCGCAGGTACCAATGTCCGCGCGCCAGGTGCAGGGTGACCCGTCCCGCCAGGCCCGCGATCGGCACGAAGGGCTCCCGTGGCCGGCGCGGATCGCGGCCCGGCGCCAGGCACAGGGTGTCCGCGCCGGGTTCGAGCCGCAGGAAGACGAGTTTTTCCGCCAGCAGTGGGTCGCGCTGCACCCAAAGCACGCCGGCCAGGCCGAAGGGGCGCTCGTCCAGGCGGTAGCGACGGCGCCACACGGGATGGTGGCGCGCGAACCAAAGGCGCTTTGGGAGCCCCGCCACGCGCCAGGCGGCGATCCCACTCGTCAGGGCTGGCGCCGCGAAGAGGGCCGCGAAGAGCGCCATGCTCAAGGGGAACGGATGGGGCCCGAGGGTTTGGCGCAGGGCTTCCTCGGAGCTTT
This sequence comes from Planctomycetaceae bacterium, assembly GCA_050480685.1. GTDB lineage: Bacteria > Planctomycetota > UBA1135 > UBA1135 > JBJHAV01. Next base: position 3,643 of record JBJHAV010000316.1, read on the forward strand.
CGAGCCAGGCCGCGATCGGCGCCAACCAATCCGGCGCGCCGCCCTCGGGCAGGGGATCGTCCAGGTCCCAGGCGCGCCACGCCACACAGGCGCTGGCCAATGCGTAGAGCACCCCGGCGCCGGCGCGGGCCCGGGGTTCGAGGGACGCCCCCAGCCAGGCCACGAGGGCCAGGGCGGCCGCGAAGGTGATCGCGCCGGGCCCGAGGCCGAAGTCCTCCGCCAGGTGCAGGCTGCCGAGGCCGGGGGCCACCAGGGCCAGGGCGGCGAGCGGCAGGGGCGCGAAGCGTCGCCAGGCCGGGCCCGTGGGGCGACCGGTGAAGCAGCAGTAGGGGCCGGGGGGGGACGACGCGGCCAGGCGCAGGCGAGCCAAGGGCCCGCCGAGCCTACGCCC
>JBJHAV010000317.1:0-4029 GCA_050480685.1 Planctomycetaceae bacterium
GCGCCAACTCCTCCCCCCCCTGCACCGAATCCGCAACCGATAGCCCCTCTTCCTGTGGTCCGAATCACCGTTCTGCATCGATCGCTCCGCTTCGCCCGGGTCTTTGGCCCCGGGCTCGGGCTCGTCTGCCTGCTGGCGGCCTGTGCTTCGAACCGCGACTCCCAGGCGGATCGGGCCCAGTTGGACACCCACCGGGAAGCGCTCGCCGAGATGCCCTTCGCTTTGCCCGAAGAAGGGACCGCCTTTTCCGTCAGCGGGCGCGACGGCGAACCGCTGGGTGTGCTGCTGATGGGCATCGACCAGCGGGTGCGGGCCTGGAACAACCTCAAGCTGAAGGGGCGCCAGGCCCAGGAGCGGCAGGCCCAGCGGGCGATGGAGCGCGAGCTGCGCGAGCTGACGCGCCCGCGCTTCGACGAGCTGGTGCACACGCTGCAGCAGGGTCCGACGCGCAACCGCTCGATCGCGGCTGCGGGCCTCGGCTTCAGCGGCGATCCGGCCGCGGTGGGGCCGCTGGTGGCGGCCCTCGGCGATCGCGAAGAGGACGTGGTCGAAAACGCGCTCTTCGGTCTGGGTTATATGGCCCACCCGGAAACACCCCTCGGTCCAGTCCTCGACCTGCTCGAACGCGCGCCGGGTGAGCGCACCCGCAACAACGCGGGTTATGCGACCCAACGCCTGATCCAATCGGGCGCGCGCCATCCGCGTGCCCTCGATGTACTGCGCGGCGGGCTGGTGGATCCCGAGCCCGGTGTGCGCTCGGCGTCGGCCATTTCGCTCTCGCTTCTGGGCGACGGCGAATCGGTCACGGCGCTTGGGGACCTGCTCTACGACCCGGTGCCCTTCGTCGCCCTGGCCGGCGCCAATTCCCTGGCGCGCGTCGGGCGCGAACATCCCCAGTCCCGCGCGCGCGCGGCGCGCCTGCTCGTCGAAGCCTACACCCGCGCCACGCCCACCCGCCGGGTCGCTTTGCAGCGCGAGTTGGTGTTGCTCTCGGGCATGAACTACGGCGACGACGTGGAAGCCTGGCGGCGCTGGGCCGCGCGTGTGCAGTGACGGCCGGCCGCCCCATGCGCCCCACGAGTTCGCGCAAGGCCGCGCGTTTCAGCGAATCGGTCATCCGCGAAATGAGCCGCCTGTGCCGCGCGGAAAGCGGCATCAACCTGGCCCAGGGTTTCCCGGACTTCGCCGCGCCCCTGCCCATGAAACAGGCCGCCTGCCGCGCGATCGAAGCCGACATCAACCAGTACGCGGTGACCTGGGGCAGCGACTCCCTGCGCCGCGCGATCGCCACCCGAGCCGGCAGCCACAACGGCATCGAGGTCGATCCCCAGACGCAGGTGACCGTCTGCTGCGGCGCCACCGAGGCGATGATCGCCGCGCTCCTCGCGACCGTCGATCCGGGCGACGAAGTGATCGTCTTCGAGCCGTTCTACGAAAACTACGGGCCCGACTGCGTGCTCGCTGGCGCCGCGCCGCGCTACGTGCGCCTGAGGGCGCCGGATTGGCGCTTCGATCCGCGCGAACTCGAAGCCGCGTTCACGGAGCGCACGCGCGCGATCCTGATCAACACACCCCACAACCCCACCGGCAAGGTCTACAGCCGCGCCGAGCTCGAACTCATCGCCGATCTGTGCCGACGGCACGACGTGGTCGCGATCACCGATGAGATCTACGAGTACATCCTCTACGGCGACGCTCGGCACCTCTCCCTGGCCACCCTGCCCGGCATGGCGGAGCGCACGATCACGATCAGCGGGCTTTCCAAAACCTGGAGCGCGACCGGTTGGCGCATCGGCTGGTGCCTGGCGAGCCCCGAGCGCAGCCTGGCGATCCGCAAGGTGCACGACTTTTTGACCGTCGGTGCGGCGGCTCCTTTGCAGGAAGCCGCCGCCGAGGCCCTCGCTTTCGGGCCCGACTACTTCGAAGGACTGGCCCGGGACTACGCCGCGCGGCGCGCGCACATGCTCGAAGCCCTGGAGCGGGCCGACCTGCCCGCCTACGCGCCCGATGGCGCCTACTACGCCATGGTCGACATCCGCGACGCCCTCGCGCGGCACCTGCCCGACGCCCCTTCGCCGGGGGAGGACGTGGCCTTCGCCCACTGGCTGGTGCAAGGCGGCGGCGTCGCCTGCGTGCCCGGATCGAGTTTTTTCGCGGACCCCGCGGATGGGCGCCACCTGGTGCGCTTTTGTTTCGCCAAGCGCGAGGAAACCCTCAGCGCGGCGGCCAGGGTCCTGGAGCAGCGCCTGACGGGTCCGGCGGAGCGGAACGGCCCCCCGGCCTGACGCCCACCGGGGCTCCCGCGTCGCGATCCCGGCTCATCGGGCCTAGAATCCAGGCGTCCGGTGCTCCCCCGCCGGAGTCTCTCCATGCGAACGACCGCCTCCCTCGGAGCCCTGCTGCTGCTCGTCCTCTCGGCCGGGTGCGAAAAGAAAATCGACCACAAGCTGGGCGGATCGGGCTCCTTGCCCGCAACGCCCCTGGAGGCCGTCGCACCGCCTCCCGCCGAAGGGACCACCCAGGGCCTTTTGCCGACCGCCTTTCCCACCCTGCGGGCCACATCGCGGGTCATCTACGTTCAAGCGCCCGACCGCCCCCACCACCTGACCTCGACGTTCCAGGGCACGACCCGCGCGCGCCAGGAGCTGCGCCTCGCTTCGGGCGAAGGCGAGGTGCTCGTGGAGGTGCGCAACGGCGAGCAGACCTGGGCGCGCGTGCCCGGCGAAGAAAGTTGGCGCGTGTTGGAAGGAGCCCAAGCTCTCGAAGCCCGCCGCCGGCTGGAGCTGCGCCGGGCGACCGTGCTCTTCCCGGACGGTTATGCCTGGGTCCAGGGTCCGCTGGTGGACGGCTTGGCGCGCTGGCACGTGACCCTGAAGGACACCCACGGAACCAGCTTCGGGCACCTCGAAGCCGTCGTGAACGACGAGGGCTTTTCCGAACGCCTGACCGCATTCGACGCGGCGGGTGCGGCCCAGGAAAGCCTGCGCGTGCGCACGTTGCAGTCGATCGAGGACCGCCTTTGGCCCCGGGATGTGGAGTTGGAGATCGGCGGCACCCTGCTCTGGCACGAGCAAGTTTTGGGGGTGCAGACCCGTGTGCACTTCCTCGACGACTTCTTCGCCCCGCCGGTGCCCGGCACGGGTCAAGAGACCCAGGGTGTCTTCCATTTGGATCTGCCAGCGGTCACCGAACGGCGCGAGGTCCTCGACCCGGCGCGGCGCTCCTGGCCGGCGGCCCAGGCCGAGGCCGATCGGGCGGTCGCCGAACAGCTCGAGCGCGCGCAGCGGGGCGAACCCGCCCCCGACCGCTTGGTGGCCTTCGAACTGGACGGGGACGGGCGCCCCACGGCGATCCTCGTGCGCCTGGTCGTGGCCTCGACCGATGCCCCCCCGGAAGGAGCCCAGCGGCGCCCGGCCAGGTCCGCGGTGGCGCTCCTGTTGGGCGACCGGGAGGACCTGGCGCCGCAGCACCTGGCGCGCCTGAGGGCCGCCGGCGGCGCTCGGGCCAGGGACTCGGTCCCCTACCTGCGCGAGGTCGGCGCCGCCGGGCGCTCCCAAGTGGTGCTGCCCCTGGCGCCCGCTTCCGGGGTGGAGCCCGAGCCGCCCCAGGACTAGGGGAAAGGAGGGCTCGCCCGCCCCGGGCGCCTTTCCTCCCCGCGGACACCTGTCCCCCCGGGAGGACGCCCCCCCGGCGCCCGGCGCCGCGCGCGGGCCGTTGCACAGCCGTGGCGCTTCAGGCACGGTTTTTGATCGGGGACCTGCTCCCCGACCCGGAGGTCCCACCATGCATCCTCGACTGACCCCCGCCGCCCTGATCCTCGCCGCCTTGGCCGCCGGGCTCCCGGCAGGCCCGCTGCCCTTCGCCGAAGCCCAGCGCGGGGCCCAGGACCGCCCGAGCCCCAGCGCCGGATCGCGGCCCTCGCCGACGCCCCAGAGCCGGCCGGCCCCCGCCCCGCGGCCTTCCCCCGCCCCGGCCCCGCGCCCGACCCCGTCGGTGGGGCCGAGCCCCGCGCCGGCGCCCGCCCCCCCA
>JBJHAV010000318.1:0-4027 GCA_050480685.1 Planctomycetaceae bacterium
CTCGCCGAGTGGGACGCCAGCGCGGCGGCCAGCACCTCCCCCTGGGCCCCGCCGCGCGCGGCCACGGGGTCCGAGAGCCAGGCGCACAGGACCCCCAGCAGCAAAACGAGGGGCCCGAGCCAGGGGCCGGAGCGCCTGGGGGAGCTGCCCTGGGGGCGATCGGGAAGGGTGGGCTGGGGCATGGGGCGAGGGCGGTCCCGCGCTGGGCGGGGATCCGGCCTCCATTCTTGGACGAGGGGGGCGCCGGAGTGAAGCACTGCACCCGGGTTTCCGTCCGCCGGCCCCCCGCCGACCGGCCGAAACCCGCTCAAACGAAGTCGAAGTCGGCCAACTGGTACCACCAGTGGTCCTTGAGCCAGAGGGTGTCGTAGCGCGGGTGAAAGAGCCGCCCCACGAGCATGTGGTCGCTGGGATGCACCAGCCAGCCCGCGTCCTGGAAGCCCAGGAACCAGGGCGACCACTCCGGAATCAGGGTCACCAGGGCGCTGACCCCCTCGGCCCGGCCGCGGGCCTCGATCGCCGCCAGGAGCAGCTCGCCGACCTCGCGCTCCTCGGGCGGCACGAGCCACTCCACCAGGAGCCCCATGTTCGGCAGGATCCAGTCCCCGCGCCGCCAGACCGCCACCCCGCGCAGGATGCCGGCGGAGTCGCGCACCCCCAGCGCGGTGTAGCGGTGGCGCGGATGGCGCTCGAAACGCCAGCGGTAGCGCTCCGCATCGCGCACGATGGACGCGCCGAAGGCCCCCGCGCAGCGATCCCACAGCCAGCGCACCTGCTCGTCGAACTGCGTCAGGACCTCCACTCCGGCCGGCGCTTCGCTCGTCCCCTGGCCCGCATCGCGGCCGGGTTCGCGGCCCAAAAGCCCGTGGGTTTTGAAGAGCTCGTAGCCCAAGAAACGCTTGCCCACCTTCCAAGCCGTCGGATTGGGCATGCCGTAGTGCACCAGATCCTTGTCGGGACCGCCGTACTCGGCGAAGAAGGCCTGGCCCAGGGCCGCGAAGAGCCCCGGCCGCGGCAAACCCGCCCGGTGCTCGGGCAGCACGTAGGAATCGACCACCTGGGTGAAGGTGGCCTCCCGCCCGTCGATCCAAACACGCTCGGGCAACCCGTGGTAGCCCGCCACGATGCGGCCCTGGTGCTCCGCCACGAACAGGCGGCGCCCCTCGGGCCGGTCCCCGTAGGCCCAGCGCCAGGCGGCTTCGTCCCGCGGCACGAAGGCCGGATCGATCTCGCGGAACACGCGGTTGAAGCCCGCGATCAGCTCGGTTTCGTCCCCCGGGGCATAGGGCCGAATGCGGTAGTCGCCGTGCGCCTCCATCAGACCAGGTCCGTGTCCCCCAGGGTGTGGTACCAACCGCGGTAGAGCCAACGCACGTCGTGCCCGGGCCCGTGGTCGTAGGCCACCAGGAAGTAGCGCGTCGGATGCACACGCATGCCGAAACGCTGCAAAGGCAGCCAACAGGCGGCCGTGTCGGGCAAGAGCGCGGTCGTGCGCTCGCAGCCGACTTCGGCCCCCAGGTCGCGGCACCAGGCGAGCAACGCCGCGCGCGCGCCGTCATCCTCGGGCTCCACCAGCCATTCGGCCACCAGCCCGTCGTCGGCGCCGTCGAAATGGCCCGCGCGCCAATAGGCCAGGCCCACCAGCCGCCCCGAGCGGCGCGCCGCCGCCAGGCGGTAGTTGTGCAGCGGATTCGAATCGAAGCGCCAATGCAGATACGCCCGGTCGCGCAGGGCAATCGCCGCGTAGGGCGCCGCGGCGCGTTCGAACAGCGCTTCCACGTCCTCGGGCACCGCGCTGAGTTCTTGCACATCGACGCCGCCCGCGGCGGGCAAACACCAGGTGCGCGCTTCGCCGACCAACTTGGTCTGGGTGCGCACCATCTCGTACATGAAAAACGAGCGGCCAAAGCGCCAGGCCACCGGGATCGGCAGGCCCCACATGACCCTGTCGCGCCCTTCACCGCGTCCGGAGTACTGCTCGATGTAGAAGGCCCCGCAGCGCAGGAACGGCCCCCCCTTGCGCAGGCGGCGATAGGCCGCGTCGGCCATGGAATCGACCGATTGGCTGAAGGTTTCGATGCGCTCGCCCACGCGCACCCGTTGGCACAAACCGGCGTACTGCCCGACGATGTTGCCGTCGTCGGTCACCGCCAGGGCGCTGCGCCAACCGGCCGGATTGTCGGCGAACAGCCAGCGCCATTCGGCCAGGGTGCGCGGCTGAAAGTTCGGGTCCACGGCCGCGAAGACCCGGTTGAAGGTCGCGAGGATCGCGTGTTCATCCCCAGGCCGATAGGCGCGCACGTGGAAGGGAGCGGGTTCGGCGGAAGGCGACACGGCTCGAATGCGGCGGCGAACTCAGGGGTGTGTTGGCGGGAGTGCATGGGAATCGAACCCACCGGCCCCGCTCATCGCGAAGCCCGACCGGCTTTGAAGACCGGGCGGCACACCAGCGCCGATCCACTCCCAACGACGCCCATGAGACTCCGCCGGTGGGGTCCGGCACAACCCGCCGACGTCCGGCGGGCCTCAGCCCGGCAGGAGCCGCCCCGGGCTGCCGCCCGAGGGATCCGGCGGCAACCCACCCGACCAGCGCCGCAGCACCGGGCGACCGTCCGCGGGATCCCGCCCGGTGAAGCCGCAGGCGAAGCCCACGCCCCCGGGCCGCTCGGCGAAGTCCTCCGGCAGCGCGCAGCGCAGGCCGCTCGTCCCGACCACACGCCGCCCGTCCAGAATCACCACCGCGCGCACCTCCTCCAAACCGCCGGTGCCCTCGACGCTGTAGAGCAACTCGCCGCCCCGGCGCCGAATCACCGCCGAGGCGGGCGGCGCGGCCGGACTCTCGCGCAGCATCTCCAGGCGCGTGGCGCTGCCGCGCAGCCGCGCCACGCGCACCCGTTCGAGGGGCGCATCCAGGGTCAGCGCCACCGCGCCGCGCCCCGGGGCCGCCGGCAGCAAAAAACGCCCGACCAGCAGCGGATCCGGCCCGGGGGACCAGGAGCCGCCGACCAGCTCCAGGTTCACTTCGACCGCCTCCCCGGGGCCCAGGGAGAGGGCCGCGGGCAGACCCTCGACCTCGAAGGCGCCGCGGCGCACCTCCAGCTCCAGCTCCACGCCGATCGCGGTGGCAAAGGGATTGCGCACGCCGACCCGTGTGCGCCAAGCGCCGCCGAAGGGCCCGCGTGTGTCCAGGGCCGAACCCGGCACCACTTCCAAGAGCGGCGCCGCCAGGGGCCAGGGGCCCAGGTCCGCGGGTGCGAGCCTAAGCAGTGCCCGCGCCCCAAGCGCCCGGCGCGGTTCGTTCGTGTTGAAGCCGAAGAGCGGTTCGCGCACCGCGGCCAAGAGGTGTTCGGGGCGATCGACGCTCCAGCCCCAGCGCTCCGCGGACCAGGCCTCGGGCGGCGCCGCGCCGTCGAAGCCGCCCGGGCCGACGCCGTAGGCCGCGATGCCCTCGGACGCGATCCAAGCGCGATCCGTTTCGCTGGCGCGCACCGCCAAAAGCATCGCCGCGTGGCCCAAATCGCGCGCCGCCAGGCACACGCCGCGGTGGAAACTCGCGATGCGCACCGCACCCGGACGCACGTTTTTGTGCAGCGCCTCGGCCAAACGCTCGACCACGCGCTCGACCAACTCCTCGGCCTTGAGCTCCACCATCTGCACGGCGCCGGGAAAACGCGCAGCAAGCGCCAGGGCGTCGGCGAAGAGCGGGACCGGCTCGCCGGCGAAGCGCTTGGCGAACCAGCCGCCCGCCTCTAGGCGCGCCAGTTCGCGCAGACTCGCCCGCGCCACGGGCCCCTCGACGCCGGTGGTGCGCGCCAAATCCTCGCCGTGCATCAGCACCGGCTCGCCCTCCGCCGAGGGCTGCAGGTCGTATTCGACGCCGTCGAGTCCGAGCTCCAGGGCGCGCCGCAAACTCGCCAGGGTGTTCTCGGGCGCTTCGAGCGGCGCCCCCCGGTGCCCCAGGATCCAGGGCGGCGCGGCGAGCAGCTCGGGCGGCAACCCGCTGGGATGGGCCCGGTCGGGATCCGGG
>JBJHAV010000319.1:0-1634 GCA_050480685.1 Planctomycetaceae bacterium
GCTTCCAGGCCTCCCGGAGCCCCGCGAAGTCTGGTCAGGTGCGCCGGGATCCCGCTCTCCCGCCGGCGCGCAGCGCTGCATCGCGGTCCCGGTCCACGCTGCTATCCAGGGTGTTCGCGGCCTTGGCCGGGCTCGGTTGGGCGCTTGCGCTGTGCGCCTGCGGTGAGCGCGGCGGGACGTCCGCCCCGAGCGCGCCGCCGCCCCAGGTGCTCGCCGCCCAGGATCACCTGCGCGCGGGGCGTTTCGACGATGTGGTGCGTTTGATGACACCCCACTTGGAACGCCATCCGTCCGACGGGCGGGCAGCTCTATTGCTCGGCGCCGCGCTCTACCGCCAGCACCAGTACGCGCGGGCCATGCCCTACCTAGAGGTCGCGGCTGCCGCCCGCGACTTGGGCACGGCCGCGGCGGGGGCGTTTTATTACCTCGGCTGGTGCGCCTACCGGCTCGGGGACTTGGATCGGGCTGAAGCGGGGTTCGCCCGCCAACTGGAACACGACCCAAGGGAGGGGGATGGGGCCTTTGGGCTCGGACTCGTGGCCTTCGACCGGGGGCTTTTGGATGAAGCCGAGCGCCACTTCGAACGCGCCATCGAACTCTACCGCGCGCCCGAGTGGGCGCACCGGCCGGAGTCGCTGCCGCAGCAGGCCAATGCCCACGCGCGCCTGGCGGACGTGCTCTTGGCGCGCGACGACACGCGCGGTGCGCGGGATCGCCTGAGGGTGGCCCTCAACCTGCGGCCGGGCAACGCGACGATCGCCCACAAGCTCGCCGAAGTCTTGCGAGACCTGGGTGACGAGGCCGGCGCCATGCGGGTGCTTCAGGAGGCGGAGAGCGCCCGCGCGCGGCCCTCCGGAGGGGGAAACTAGTGGTGTGCTTCAGCCCTACGGGGCCTATCTTCCAGATTGCATGCGTGCGTCACAACACGCGCCGACGACGCGGGTTCGAACGACACCTCTCATCACCCCATTAGCGCCATGCAGCTTCGGCGATCCCCTGTGTTTGTGCTTCTCGCGCAGCGCTCCCTGCCGGGCGTCCTCGCGGCGATTGGGCTGTGCGCTTGCGAGCGCGGCGACCGCGTTCAGCCTGGCGAACTCGCGCAGCCTGCGGGCGGCGACGGCGCCGCGGTAGCGATCGGCCCGCGTTTCGCCGACCTAGGGCCCGTGGGCGGCGTGGACTTCACGACGACCTTCGGTGTCGAACCGCCGACCCAAATTCCCGAGGTCAAGGGCGGCGGGTTTGCGCTCTTCGATTGGGATGGGGACGGCTACTGGGATCTGTTCGTGCCCAACGGGGCGACCCTGGAGAGTCCCGCGCGGGGGCCCGGTGCGCGGCTCTTCGCCGGCGCGCCGAACCTGCGATTCCGGGACGCCACGGCCGAAGCAGCCCCCGAGTTTTCCGCTTGGGGCCAGGGCGTGGCGGTGGGGGACGTGAACGGCAACGGACGCGACGACCTCTACATCGCGGCCTTCGGGGAAGACGCACTGCTGCTCAACCGCGAGGACGGCCGGCTGGTGGACGGCACCCGCGCGGCCGGTCTGGGTTCGAGCGATTGGGGCGCCAGCGCGGCCTTCGCGGACTTGGATCTGGATGGGGATCTGGACCTGTTCCTGGTGCAGTATCTCGTGTTCGAT
>JBJHAV010000319.1:1644-4001 GCA_050480685.1 Planctomycetaceae bacterium
ACCACCTTCTTGGGTGTGGAGGTCTTCGGTGGCCCCTTCGGTCTGCCCGCCGTCGGCGATCGGGTGTTCGAGAACCTCGGGGACGGCACCTTCCGGGACGTAACGGCCCAGAGCGGCCTGCTCTCCTCGCCGGCCTCCCACGGACTCGGGCTCGTGATCGTCGATCTCGACGGTGACGGACTTCCGGACGTGTACGTGGGCAACGATTCGATGCCCAATCAGCTCTGGCGCAACCTGGGCGGGCTGCGCTTCGAGGAGGTTGCCGAACGGGCCGGCGCGGCGACCAACGCCGACGGAGCGCCCCAGGCCACCATGGGGCTCGCCGTGGCCGATGTGGACGGGGATGGTCGCCCGGACATCTTCTCCACGAACTTCGCGGACGACACGAACACCCTGCTCGTGAACCTACCCGGCGATGCCCTGCGACTGCGCGATCGCACGCGCATCTTCGGCTTGGGTGCGGTCAGCCGGCCCTTCGTGGGCTGGGCCGCCCAGTTCGGCGACCTGGACCACAGCGGCCTAGAGGACCTGGTGATCGTCAACGGGCACGTTTATTCGGATGATGTGGCGCGGCGGCTCGGCACCACCCGGCCCCAGGTACCGCAGCTTTTGCGCCGTGTGGGCGGACGTTTCGAACCCGTGCCGCCGGAGGTGGGCGGGGCTTGGCTGGCCCAGCCTCGCAGTCTGCGCGGGGCCCTGCTCGCGGACTTGGACGGGGACGGAGACTTGGACCTGGTGGTCCTGGAACTCAACGGGCATGTGCGGGTGCTCGAAAACCTGCACCTGGATCGGCGCGGCGGCGGCCAAGCCGACTGGTTGCAGGTGGAGTTGGCCGATTTCCGCCCGGGCATCGGCAATCGGCGGGGCATCGGCGCGCGGATCGACCTAGCGGAGCGCGGCGAGGGCGGGCGGCGCTGGACCCGTTGGTTGATTGGCGGCGGCAGCTACATGTGCCAGGGCCCGCCGGTGGCGCACTTCGGCGTGCCCCAGCCGGTGGGGGAGTTGGAGTTGCGTGTGCGCTGGCCCGACGGTCATGTGCAAACCGTGCCCGTGGAAACACTCGGGCGAAACGTGCTGGTGGAGCGGCGCAGCGACGGTTGAGCCGAGTTACTGCAACTCGCCGAAGTTCGCCAGGCGAGTGCGTAGCGCGGCGAATCCCTCTTCGCCGCGGGTCTCCACGAGCAGCTCCAAGTCCACCTGCCCCAGGGGCAGGGAGGAGCCGCCGCGCAGGTGCTGGAGGTCGAGCAGGTTGACGCCTTCCTCGCGCAGGGCGGTGCCGATGCGCTCCAACTGACCGGGGCTGTCGACCACCCTGAGGCGCACGCGACGCGTGCGCCCGCTGCGCGCGAGCCCCATCTCGACCACGCGCTGCAACGTGGTCAAGTCGATGTTGCCGCCGCATTGCAGCAGCACCACCTTCCCGCTTCCCGAAACACGCCCGGCCAGCAAAGCGGCCAAGGCCACGGCGCCGGCACCTTCGAGCACCACCTTGGCCTGCTCCAGCCCTTGCACGATCGCGTCGACGATTTGTGCTTCTTCGACGGTGACACACTCGTCGACCAGGTCGCGCACCAGGGGCCAGGTGTGACCGCCGACCTTGCCCACGCGGATGCCGTCGGCGATTGTCATCGGGCGTTCGACCTCGCGCGTTTCGCCGGCGAGGAAGGAGTGCACCATGGGCGCGGCTCCGGCCGCTTGGACACCGACGATGCGCACGTTCGGGCGCAGGGCCTTGAGGGCCAGGGCCACACCGGCGATCAGGCCGCCTCCGCCGATCGGCACCACCGCCGTCTCCAGGTCGGGCACGTCGCGCACGACTTCCAACCCGATCGTGCCTTGGCCCACGATCACTTCGGGATCGTCGAAAGGATGCACCATCAACAGGCCGCGCTCGCGGGAGAGTTCCAGCGCGTGCCGGTAGGCGTGTTCGTAGTCCGGTCCGTGGAGTAGCACCTCGGCGCCGTAGGAGGCGGTGCGGCGCACTTTGATCTGGGGGGTGCCCACGGGCATCACGATCGTCGCCGGGCAAGCGCACAAACGCGCCGCGAGGCCCACACCCTGGGCGTGGTTGCCGGCGGACGCGGCGATCACCCCGCGCGCCCGTTGATCCTCGGGCAGGGTCAGGATGCGGTGCAGGGCGCCGCGCACCTTGAAGGAGCCGGTGCGCTGCAAAACCTCCAGCTTGAGGTGCACTTCGCGCCCGCTGAGCTCGCTGAACGGATGGGAATACACCGTGGGCGTGTCGAGCACATGGGGCCCGATGACCGCTGCGGCGCGGCGGATGCGCTCCAGGGCCGCGGGCAAGTCCCGGGCCGAGAGCGGCAGGGGCTCGGGACCCGGACGCTGTGCCTGGGCTG
>JBJHAV010000320.1:0-3945 GCA_050480685.1 Planctomycetaceae bacterium
GTCTTGGGCCCGGGGCTCGAGCACCGGCGGAGAGAAGGTGGCGTTGCCTTGGCCCGTGTCCACGGAACGCGTGTAGACGCGACTCACCCGCGTGACCATGTCCAATTGGCCGATGTACAGGGTGTTGTCCGCCGGACTGGTCGGGGCCCCCAGGGGCAGCCCCACTCCGCCGACCGGCGGAACCGCGTTGAAGCCGCCGCTCGGGTTCACCTGGGAGTCGGGATTCACCGTCACCGGATTGCCGGCCGTGTTGATGCCCCCCGTGGAGAAGGCCCGCATGGAGGGTTGGGCGGAATTCGCGTTGTTGAAGCTGATGTCGAAGATCGTCAGCGTCGGCGTTTCCGTCGGGAAGCAGCGATACTCGATGAGAATCGGCAAGCCCACGGAAGGCACTCCGAGCTCACGGCTGTTGAAGGTGAGACCCGCGCAAGGGTCGGCAACCGGCGGACAGAGCCCGAGAAGGAAGGCCTCTTTGCCGGTGGGCACACCCACGGCGGCGACCTGATTGTTGTTCGTCAACTGTCCGCGGGCCTGAATGGTCGTGTCCCGGTAGGTGTAGAAGAACTTCTCCGCCTCACTCTGCACGCCCTTGTTCATGGGCATGCGCAGCATCGCGATCCCGTTCGGGTTCAAGAACACATCCGCCTGGGAGATTGTGAAGCCCCGTTCGCGCGGGTGAACGATCGTCTGGATGTTGTTCGGATCGCTGAGGATGTTGGCCGTGAACGGGATGCCCGTTTGCGGGTGACTGAGGCCGGAGGTGGGGAAGGAAGGAATCAGGAGGATCGAGCCTTCCAATTCCGAGCCGGATACCTCGTCGGGCAGGTGGCGCGAGTGGGCCAGCCGCATCTCGAAAAGCGGATAGTTGGCGGCCACCACCTGTCCGCCCAGCGGGGCCTTGGCCACACCCTCCACGTCCATGTTGACCAGGGAGTCATCGGTTTCGCTGACCGCATACCCCATGTCCACGTGGCGCCAGATGTGCTGCAGCTTGCTGCCGTACTGGGACAAAGGAGTCACCACGCCCGGATCGAAGGTCGGCATGGCCCCCGGGATCTGCTGGAACCGGTCGACCAAACCCGGAACGCGAGTCACCGCGCGCGGTCGGATCTGGCCTAGTTCCTGCTCGAAGATGAACTGTCCGCGAATGTCTTCGGCCGGCACCGGACCCAACTCCTGATTGAGTTCCGACTCGGGTGTGCGCCGGTCGAAACGCAGGGCGAAGCCGCCGGAGTTCACCGCCGGCTGGGACGGATCGATGGTGAAGGTCAGGGGCGGAAGCACGTCCGCGATGCTGTTGCCCGCCAGGTCGGCGAGCCCCTTGGAACCACCGCGCAGGAAGATGTAGTAGGGCTGGCCTTGACCCGCCTGGGCCTGGTGGGCGAAGGGCACCGTCGGCTGGAAGCGGAAGGTGCGCAGATCGGGGCTGCCCTGGATCTCGCCGACCACTAGGTTGCTCGGCGCGGGCCACGACTCGGGATCCGCCGGTTGGTTTGTTCGCCAAACCATGAAGGAGTCAAAGGGCCGCACGCGGCTGGGCTCCATCGGCTCGCTGAAGCGCAAAAGGATCGACGCGTTCGGCGCGACACCGTTCAGAGGCGGTTGCAGCGCGCCCGGGGTGAAGCGCACGAAGCAGCCCTGCTGTCCCAGAAGGCTCGGCCGCCAGGGCGTCGAGAACTCACCGGGGCCGAGCAACTGGATCTGGACGATCTGCTGGGCTTCTTGCAGGCCCTCCGCCAAAACCGCGGGGATGGAACTCTCCAGCTTCGCGAGCGTCGCCGGAGGGAACAGTTGCTGCGCCGAGCGCACCCGCAGGCCGTTGACCTGTCCCTGGGAGACGGCACCCGGTTGAGTCACCTCCAGGAACACCTTGGTGCTTGTTTCGAGCAGATCCCCCGACAGCGGATCCGTGGCGCAGAAGGCCTGCTGGAAGGTGAAGGCCACCAGGAAGTCGCGCCCGGCCACGCCGTCCGGATCGATGTTGGCGGATTGGACCTGCACCCCTTGCAGCCCGAGGATGCGGGGCGGTTCGAGGTCCAGCAGGAAGCCGTTGTTCTGGTCGCTCGGATTGCCCGAGCGCACGGCACGCACCACGTCCTTGGTGGGCAGGGCGGTGAGAACCGGGCCGTTGCCCGTCTGGGAGAGCGGCTTGCCCGACAGGTTGCGCAGCACCTGGAACTGCCCGTTCGCCGGGCTGGTCTGGGTCGGAATCCTCAGGGCGACGTTGGGCGCTCCGGCGGTCACGCTGGCGGGCAGTCCCAGGCCATTGAGTTTGATCGGCTGCGGGAACGCGGCCGCTTCGATCGCCGAAACGGTCATGTCGACCAGGATGCGGGTCGAGTGGAAGTTGCCCTGGCCCGAAATCCCGCCGTGGTTGGGATCGGCGAACACCCGCGTGGTGAAGGGAGTCGCCGGCGGGTTGCCCGTGAGCACCCTCAGGGTCTCGTCGATGACCAGGGTCGACTCGTCGAGCAAATCGTTGAAACGCAGCACCATCGTCGCGTTGCGAGCGACGAAGGAGAAGGGCGGGGACTCTTGGGTCCCGAGTCCCTTGACCAGCACCGGCGAGAGCCCTTCCTGGGCTTCGATCAAGCGCTGGTCGAAGACGCCGAACTCCTCGGTTTTCACGGCTTCGATCGTGAAGCGCACGGTGCCGGTGGCCGCGTTCGTCTCGACCCGCCAGAGCCCGGGTTCGGTGCGCACGTCCTCGCCGATCACGAAGTCCTGGTAGACCGGCAGGTCCCCGACCGCGTCGAAGACATCCACCAGACGGCCCCAGAACGTTTCGACCAGTTGCACACCGTTCGCCTGTCCCCCCTGGTGCGGGTCGACGATGTACAGCGCTCCGTCGTAGACGCCTTCGGTGCCCGGCTTTTGGTTCGCGAGGCCGATCTGGCCCGGCGCCTGGTCTTGCAGTTGCCCCTGGGGGCTGCCTCCACAGGCGGCCAGCAGCGCCGCTAGACCCGCGGCGAACGCGGCAACTCGGGTGCGAGTTCCGCACGGGACGCTCGGCAGTGCGTGGGAGGTCCGAAGGCGAGCGGATGCGATGGATTGGCGCATGGTCGAAAAATTCGGAGGCGGCGGAATCCGAGGGGGGCCGACTCGGGGGAGCTACGGGCTGCCCATGGGCAGTGAGGAACGGGGTGCGGAGGGATCGCGGAGCGCGAATACCTGCGGCGCTGAAAATGCCTGACGAACGCCCCGGCACGGACGTACGCCCTCGCGCGGAGGGCGGATCGGACGTACCGGGGAGTGCTGCCGAACCAAAGACCCCGGCGGCCCCCCCGAAGGGAGGCCTTCCCGGGACCGGAACGGCCGCGCGCGGCTCGTGGGGTCCCGAGGGCCCAGGCGGGCACGGGATCGACTCGCGGACGGCCCTAGGGGCCCTCCGGTCGGGCTGGAGGCGGTTGAAAAAAGAACAGGGGTCTTCCAGCGGGCATTCTCTGGAGCGCCGCTGGGTGGGTCAAGTCGCTGGCCCCGCGGGGGGGCGCGTTGGGGCTCGGCCCGTAGGGAGGCTGCAAGAAGCGTACCCAGCCCAGGGCGCTTCCGGGGGCCTCCGGTCGCTTTCTGAAAGCCCCCGTTCGGCTCCGGGGGGCGAACCCTCGGGAGGCGGTGTGCGCGATCGCACAGGCCATCGTTCGCACCTTCGCCGCCCGATGGGAGCGAGAGTGCGCCCTGGGCCGCAGGCCGGCCCCCGGAGCCTCCCGCGCGGGGGGGATCCGACGACCGAGCAAACCCTCCCCAGCCCTTCCCCGTGCGCCTCAAGCCCCGGCGGTCGGTTCCACCGGGCTGCGCTGGCCGAGCCCCAGGGCCTGGGCCTGGGCCTCGTCCCGCAGGAAAACCAGGTGCTCCGGCCGGACCCGGCGGGCTTCCGGCGCTTCCCGGGGCCAGGCGATCCCTTCCTTGGCGCTGCCGACCAGGGTGAAGGCCAGCTCCTGGCTGCAG
>JBJHAV010000321.1:0-3933 GCA_050480685.1 Planctomycetaceae bacterium
ACAGGGGCGCCAAGCGCCGGCACATCGTGACCCAGTTCCTGGTCGAGTGTGTCGTGCTCTCGGTGGGCGGCGGCGCCCTGGGTGTGGCCTTGGGGCTGGCGATTCCCGCGGTGGTCGAACACTACGCCGAAATGCGCACGGTGGTCACACCGGCCGCACCGATCCTGGCCTTCACCATCTCCGCGGCGATCGGCGTGGTTTTCGGCCTCTACCCCGCCTGGCGCGCCGCGCGCATGGACCCCGTCGAAGCCCTGCGCCACGAGTAACCCCAGCCTTGGCCGAAGGCGTGACGCCACGGGCTTTGCGCCGCGATACGGAAAGGGCGCGCTGGGTGGGTTTAGCGAACCGCGCCTCTGGTGGGTGACTCGAGCCACCACCACCAAATCAGCACCACCGCGGCCATCAGGGCGGGTTGCCAGAAAAAGACGTGCAGTGCGTGGAACGCCTCCGGCCAATGGTCCGCTGCGTACCACAGGCTCACCAGTCGCGCCTGATTCAGGACCAACACGGCCAGTGCGCCCCCGAGGGCCGCGAGCAACCTTCTGCCGAAGGGACCGGGCAGGGCCAAGGTGGCCGAGACGAGCAGCAGAACGGGGAAAACCGCGGTGCACTCGGCGACCACGAGAAAGCCGCGGTCCGCTCGCATGATCAGGTGTGCTTCCCGTGTGTGAGGCTCGCCCAGCACACGGAGCAGGTTGCTGAAGAGCACACTGGTCGCGGTCAGGATCTCGTCCGCCAAGGCATATGCGAGGGCGTGTAGGAGGGCTAGCAGGATCGCGAAGCGCAACGCCGCGGCGAAGAGGGTGCGCCGAGTCGGTGTCGATGCGCGCATGGCGAAGCTCGGGAGAGGATTTGGGGGCGGTCGACGGAGGTGGCGGACCCAGGGCGTTCAGTCCCCCCGATCTGCGGCGGTCAGGCGCTCCCGGCCCAGCGCCCAAAACCAAAGCCCGGCGGCGAGCACGAATCCCAGGTGTGCGAGGGGAGCTTCCAGCCATGCCCAAGCCCTGGCATCGCCGAGCTCTGCTCTCCGGGCCGTGATTCGCACGGCCGCACTCAAGGGCAGGGGTTGAAGTGCGAGCAAGAGGGCCAGGCTGAACGCGGCCCGTCCGATTGCGCGCCGAGTCGCTGGGGCGAAGGCACCCAGCAAAGCGACGAGCAGCACTATGGGCGCCAGGTAGAGGTCGAGTTCCGCGCGTGTGCAGGTCGCCAGGCGCGGGCGGGGATGGCGTGCGGCGACTGCCTCGATCGAGTCGCCCGCTTCGAGCAGCACCAACCCTAAGTCGGCGTATCGGCTCAAGAACCCGTCGGCCAGGGCCAGGATGCCATCTTGGTGCCAGGCCCGCACGGGCAGGTAAGCGAGTACGGAGAGGATCAGGGCAGGCAGCAAGCGAAGGCCGGCGGATCGGATTCTGGGCCGGCCGGCGAGCCCGCCGTTCGTTTCGCCGGTGCCCGGTGTGCCGGCGTCTGACGCCGGGTTGTGGACCGGAACCGGCGAGTTTTCCCGTCGGTCCCGGCGCCGACGCTGTCGTCCGCCGCGCGATCCCATGGTGTCGCTTACCGATGTTGGCGCGAGCCGTGCGCGACCTGCGCCGCAGCCGCCCTGGGTGCCCGAGGGCAATCAGGACGGCGTGCGAACGCGCGGCGGCTGGGCCGGGGGAAGGGATCCAGCCGTCAGCCGGCCTCAGGCCCGCGGTTCACGGCCTTCGGCCAATTCCTCGCGGCGCAGCGCAAGCGCACCGAGCCCGGCAACCGCCATGGTGGTCAAGGCGGCACCGAGGCCGGCCATGGCCGGAACCGGATCCACCCGCGGCGTGCCCAGGAACGGTCCCTGGACCTCGAAGGTGACACCGGGATTGCGTTGGGAGCTGAAGTAGAGCCGGGTCCCATCCGGTGTCATCGCCGGACCGGTGATCTCCGAACCGGGTACGCCGACGAGCCGCATGATCGGCTTGACGTCGCCGCTGGGAGTGAGAGCAACGATTTCCATGTTGCCTCCGTCTTCGGCCACGTACACATCCCCGCGCGGCGTGACGAACACGTTGTCGGCCCCTGAGAGCACCGGCTTCGAGGTCGTGGCCAGGTCGTAAACGATGCTGATCGTGTTCGCGGAGCTGTCCAGGCGCCAGACGCGGTTGTCGGTGGTCGTGGCGAAGTAGAGCAGCCCGCCTTCGAACCAGCAGCCTTCGCCGCGACGGAAGGTGCTGGCTCCAGGTACCTGGTAGCGGGTTTGAATACCCGTCAAGGCGGTCGTCGGATCTGGGACGGGCAACCAATCGACCTGGCGGGTCTGTCCGGGCTGAATCTGCCCCTGGCCGAGGATGCGCGCCGCTTCCATGGTTCCCGAACCGAGGTCGGGGTAGTTCGTCGGTCGGAAACGGTAGAGAAGCCCGTCGGTGCGATCCTCGGTCAGGTACAGCACCTGCTCGAAGGGGTCCACGGCGGCGGCCTCATGGTTGAAGACCCCGAGGGCAGGACGCACGATTCCCTGGGAGCCGGGTGTGTAGGGGTCGCACTCGAAAACGCGTCCGGCGCCAACCTCTTCGGCCGAAAGCCACGTACCCCACGGGGTCGGGCCCCCGGCGCAGTTGCGGCTGGTGCCGCTGAGGATGGTGTAGGCGTCGGCGATCGCTCCATTGGCGCGGAATCGAATCGCACCGACGCCTCCCAAGCCGTTGGAGCGCTCGGCGTTGGAGACATAGATCCAGCCGCCGTCTTGGGTGGCGAAGACCGCTCCGCCATCGGGGTCTCGGTGCCATACGTGGTTGGTTCCGGCCACCACTTGGTTGCTGATGGCGACGATGCGCGAACTGAAGCCGGGCGGCAGTTGCAGCCCGAGTTCGTTGGGCGGCAAGAGCGGCCCGAAGCCGTCCGCCCCGGCGCCCGATGCAGCGCTGGCCGCCGATCCGGCCGCGACGGCGATCGGTCCGCCGAACAGGCTGAGTCCCAGGCAGCCGAAGAGCCCGCGCCGGAGAATTTGGCGTCGGTCGAGTCCATCCAGGTTGGAAGTCGCCTGCTGCGGCGAGAAGTTTCCGCGATCCATGAGAAGTCCTCTCGAAGAGGGTCGAGCGCAGGGGTGGCAAGTGCCAGCATAGACGCGATTTTTCGAGCACTCGGATACGAAGCGCGGGCGTTTCAGCGCGCTTCCTTTGCGACAAGCACTTGCGCGCGCTCTTGATAGAGAGGCTTCGAACTTCTGATGCTGCCTTGATCCAGCAGGAGGGCTGCGGCGCGGTCGCGATGGCGTGAAATCCTTTCGCCCCGGGGGTTGCAGCGCTCCGATCGGTGCGTGACGCCTGGTGGTGCCTACCAGTCCGTTCGAAGCCACGGGCCTCGAGTGGTCGTGCGCGCGGGGCCTAAGGTGATGGTGGGAAGGCGGTGGCGGGAAGACGGTGCCAGGCTCCAACTTCCCGCCACCGCCTTCACGCCACGCGCGGGTGGGCGGTTCAGCCGAGGGGAGCCCGCAGGGATACGGCTTCCGCCAGATGCCGTGGGGTCGGGGACACAGCGTGCCCATGCGCCCCTTGCGCGCTCTCCAAGTCGGCCAAGGTCAGCGCGACCCGGCGCAGGCTTTGGATCGCGCGGGCCGACAGGCAACGGGTCGCCCCGGCGCGTTCGAGCAACCTGCGACCCTCGCGGTCCAAGGGCGCCAAGCGGTCCAGATCGCCCGCATCCAAGTCCGCGTTCGACCGGTTTCCTTGGCGCTCGCGGGCCGAAGTGCGGGCGGCGAGCACGGAACGGGCCACGCGCTCGCCCGCGCAATCCGCGGGTGGCGGGCCGGCCGCCAGCTCCCCCAGGTCCGGGGCCGGCAACTCCAGCAGCAAGTCGATGCGATCGAGGAACGGCCCCGACAGGCGCTGGCGATAGCGCTCCACCGCCCCCGGGGAGCAGCGGCAGGGCCTGCGCGGGTGCCCGCGGTATCCGCACGGACAGGGG
>JBJHAV010000322.1:0-3863 GCA_050480685.1 Planctomycetaceae bacterium
CCCAAGACCTGGGCCAGGCGCGCCACCGCGAAGGCCCCCGCCGCCAGGGCCAGGGCCCCGAGCAGCGCGTCGGCCTGGGGCCCTCCCCCGAGCCACGCGGCGACCCGGTCGAGCACCCACAGGGTCGGCTGGCGCCCCGCCTCCGCCGGCGCCCGCATGCCCAGAACCCCTTCCCCGAAGCCCCGCCAGGCGAACGCGGCCGCCAGCACCGGCCCAAGGGCCGCCACCAGCCCCGGAGTCCACGGCACCCCGCCCCCGGGCCCCCGCTCCCCGCTGCGCGGCGGGCCCGCTGCTGCCGAATTCCTGGTCATCGTTCTCCCAAGAGTGCGCGCCGGCCGAAGCGGAATCCAGAGGCACCGCGGTACGGCGTAGGCTCGAACACCATGGGCAACAGAGCACACACACAGCGGGCTACCCGGCGGCTGCTCGTGGTCGCCGGGGGGCTCTTGGGTGCGATCTTGATCGCCGTCGCGCTCGCGGGGAAGCCGCGCGGGTCCGAGCCGGCCGTGGTCTCACCCGCGGGCGCGGCGCCGGAGGCCGGGCCGCGGGAGGAGCCTCGCCTGGCATCGGCGGCGGCGCTTCCGAGGCGGGCTCTCACATCGGCCGCCGGTCCGTCTCCCGGTGCGCAAAACGAAGCGCTCTTCGAGCCGGCCTCCCCGGGCGAGGAGTGGCGGGGTCTGGTGTTGGCCGGCCGGGTGAGCTGCGAAGCGAGCGGCGCGGCCCTGGTGGCCCGTTTGCGCGTTCGCCGGGGCGAGCAAGAACTGCATGACTCCGCCAGCACCCCCGATGGCTCCTTCGAACTGCGCCTTGGCAGGCGGGCGGCGGACGGCCTCGTGCTCATCGCCGAAACGCCGGGGTATGCACCCCGCGCGCTGGACCTCGATGGCGACGCCCTGGCGCGCCCGGCGCCCTGGCCGGGTGCGTTGGCCCTCGCGCCCAGCGGTAGCTGGCGACTGCGCGTCGCGGATGAAGACGGGCGAGCGGTCTTCGATGCCGAGGTCTGGGCCCTCACACCCAGCCCGCGGAGCACAAGCTTCGAGCTGAATCTGCTCCAGTGGTCCGAGGCCGGGCGGCCCCGGCTCCTGGGACGCACGGACAACGAGGGATGGCTCGAGCTGCCGGGCGGCGCCCATCCCGCGCTGCTCGTGACTTCCGGAGAAACGTCCGCCCTGGTCGCCGCTCCGCCCACACCCGGCACTCTGGTCGCGCGCCTCTCCAGCGGAGTGCGCGTCCACCTGGTCGACGCCGCAGGGAGCCCCGCGGCGGGGGTGGAGCTTTTGGTGGGAAGCAGCTCCAGCTCCCTGGCCGGCCGAAGGACGTCGAGTGTGGTCCGCACCGACGAGCGCGGCCGACTCCCCTGGAGATTGCCGCTGGAGAGCACGACTTCCATTCGCCTGCCCGGGCACCTGCTCGGTGTGGGCGAGTCCGGCGACCACCCAAACGTCGTGCACTGGCACCACGCCCGCGAAAGCGGGGACTTCACCCTGTCCGTCGGCCCGGTTTTGCCGGAGTGGCGCCTTTTGGTGCGCGCCGCGGAGGACGGAGAGGCGCTCGAACGTTTCGAGGTCTGGATCGAAGAAGGGCGCAAGGCAGCCTGGGAGACACACGTCCATGGCGCGCGCCGCAGCACGGTGATCGAGGTCGAGGGCAATGAAATCGACCTCTGGACCCTAATCGCCCGCGGCGAACAGCCGATGGTGGCGATCGGCGCGCCGGGGCGACGCATCGAACGGGTGGACTTCGCGAAGCTGGAGGCGGCCGGGGACCACGTGGTGCGGTTGCGCCGCGCCCCTGAGGGTTACCTGCAGCTTTTGACCCACGCGGGTGCGCCCTGGCGCGAGCCGGTGACCCTTTGGCAGCTCCCGGCGCACCGGCCCCTGCTCTCGGACCGGCCGGGACCGGATGGGCTCTTCGGTCCTTTCCCTGTGGATGGGGATGAGTTGGTGCTGCGCGAGGGCGACGGCTTTTGGGGCCGCGAGGTCGGGCGCAGGCGCCTGGGTTGGTTGAGGCGTTTCGGGGGCACGGTCGAGGTGCGCCTGGCGCCGCGCACCGCGAGCCTCACGGTGCTGCCGCCGGCCGGCGAGGCGTCCGTGCCGGAAGAGCCCGCGCTGTTCCTGGTGGATGAGGGAGGCCAGTGGCGCGCCGGGCGCCGGGTGGACGGGCGCCTGCTTTTCGAAGCGCTCAACCCGGGTCGTTATGCCCTCGGCCCCCGCGGGCTGTTGGCGGCGGCCAATCGGCGCGAGCCGGAGGCCTTCGGCCTCACCCTTTTGCCGGACCAGGCGATCGAAGTGCCCTTCGATGCGGAGTGGATGCTGCCCGCGACGCGGACGCTGCTGGTGCGTGTTCCCCACGGCCCGCCGCCCTCGGGTCTGACCCTGGAGGTCGGCGACGGCCGGTCGCCTTATCTCGCTCCCAGCGACTTCGCTGAAGACTGGGCGACTTTCGAGCTCGGGCCGAACTGGGCCGGCGAAACTCGTGTGGCCCTGCGCCATCAGGAGCCCGGGCACTTGTTCGAGTTTCGCCCCCGCCGCCTGCTCGCGGGGCGCCTCGGCGGCGAGGCGCGGAGCGAGTGGCACTTGGCCGCGGGCCGGGTGCGTTTGGAGGTGTCCGCGCCGGAATCCCCCGAAGCCCAAGCCCCAACCGTCGAGCGCTCCGCGCGGTTGGTGGCCGGCTGGACGGACGCGCACGGCACATCGAACGGGGTCGGGTGGACTCGAGACGAGCCCGGCCTGTGGGATCTGGGCTGGTTGCCCGCCGGCCACATCGAGCTTTCGATCACGGGTTTCCCCAATGGCGCGCCGCTGATGGAGCGGCAAGTGCACCTGTTGCCCGGTCAGACCCTGCAGCTTCCCATCGAGCTGCATTTCTCCAACCTGTGAACGGGCCGCACCGCGGCGGTAACGGAGCCGGGGGGGAGTGGTCGGCCACTCCCCCCCCGCTTGGTTTGGGCCCGACCCGGGTCGCGGATCGGGCGCCGGCTCGGATCAGAACAGGATCGTTCCGGACTGCACGTTGGTGGCGGGCAGCGGGAAGTCCGTGATCTTGAGTCCCTGGAAGTGCACGTTCAGACCCGGGGGCAGGCCGGTGGGGAAGGCCACCAACTCGGTCCAGCCACTGGTCGGGTTGATGGTGAAGATCCCCAGTTGCCAGATCTCCAGGAAGCCGTTGCCTATGCCGAGTTCGGCGACGCCGGGCAACACGGAGGGAACCGTGCTGCCGGAGAAAGCCAGCAACATCAGGCTGCCGGGTTCGCCGCCCATGGTCACGCGGATACCGGCGAGCTGGAACAGGAAACCCGGGTCCGAATTGAGCAGGTCGATGGTCGGACTGGCGTTGGGAACGACAGCCATGTCGGCGCTGGCGGAACCGGCCTGGGTGACGACCTCGATCGGAATGGCGCCGAGGTTGGCGACCTTGGGCATGTCGAAGGTGATCTGGGTCGAGCTGACCACCTGGAACTGTGCCGGGAAGGTCGGCAGGTTGACGCCGTTGACGCTCACCGCGGTCACGTTCTCGAAGTTCGTGCCGGTGATGACCACCTGCTGGGGACCGTCGACCACGACGGCGGGCAGGATGTTCGGGGAAAGGCCGGTGATGGTCGGAGCGGGATCGACCGGGTCGATCGGGCCGCCGCCGCCGCCGCTCGGGTCGAAGCCGTCGAGCACGGTCGGATTCGCGCCGACCGGGTCGAGCCACTGGGCGATGCCGTTCAACTGCCAAAAGCGGTTGAAGCGTCCGAAAAACGCCGTCTGGCCGGAGCAGGTGAAGGCATTCACGCAGCACGCCGGACCGCGCACGCGACCCTGGGCGTCGAAGAGCGGGCCGCCGGAGCTACCCCCTTCGAGGGTGCCCTGGTTCCAGGT
>JBJHAV010000323.1:0-3800 GCA_050480685.1 Planctomycetaceae bacterium
CCTCGATGCCGCTGATGTCCTTCGGCGGGCGGTCTGCGGAGAGGATGATCTGCTTGCCCGACTGGTGAAGCGTGTTGAAGATGTGGAAGAACTCCTCCTGGGTCTTCTCCTTCCCGCCGAAGAACTGCACATCGTCGACCACCAGCAGGTCGACCTGTCGGTAGAAGGTCGAGAAGTCGCTGGCGCGATTGTTCTGGATGGCCTGGACGAACTGGGTCGTGAAGCGCTCGCTAGAGACGTAGAGGACGGTCTGGCTCTTGTGGTGCTCGCGGACGTAGTTGCCGATCGCCTGGATGAGGTGGGTCTTGCCGAGGCCGACGCCGCCGTAGATCAGGAACGGGTTGAAGGACGTGCCTCCGGGGTGCTGGGCGATGGCCCACGATGCGCTCCGCGCCAGCCGGTTGCAATCCCCCTCGATGAAGCGGGTGAAGGTGTAGCTGGGGTTGAGCTGGCTGTCCACCTTGGCGCGTTGCACGCCCGGGATGGCGAACGGGTTGGGCGCCTGACCGTCGCGCTGCTGCGTTCGCTGTTGCTGCGGCGCGCGCGCCGCCGGGCGGCGGCCATCGAGCATCTCGCCCCCGGTGGAGCGGCCGTCGCGCCCGGCTGGCGCGTCGCCAGCGGGGCCGGGGCGCGCGGGCAGGTGCATGGAGGCGCCTGTGGAGCCGGCGGCGGCATCGTCGCGCTCGATGACGATGTCGTAGAAGAGCCGGCCGCCGGGCCCGAGCACCTTGGTGACGGTCTTCCGGAGCAGGCCGAAGTAGTGCTCTTCGAGCCACTCGTAGTAGAAGCGGCTGGGCAGCTGGACCGTCAGCTTGCGTAGCCCGTCCTCGCTTTCCAGGGAGACGGCGCGGAGCGGGTCGAACCAGGTCTTGAAGCTCCGCTTCGGAACGTTATCGTTGATGATCGAAAGGCATGCGGCCCAGACCTCCTCGGGCGAGGCTTCAGCATCGACCAGCCCTTCGGATTCGCGCGCGTCCTTCATGTGGTGGGGGTCTCAGTGCTGCGCGGCTTCCGCTTCATGGAAGAATAATGTGCTCTCGCCCGCGCCGTGCGCGGGCCCCGCTGGCGGGGGATGCATAATAGGGGATGCCCCGAGAATCGGGCAAGGGCCGGAGCGCGCCAGCGGGGCGGCGGCCGCACGTTGTCCACATCGGGCGGTTGCGCAGGAGCGGGGCGGGGGCGCGCCTTACGGACGACCTCCGTGCCGCTGGGGGGTTATCCACAATTGATCAACCTCGCAATACCCACACCTAAGTCATTTGTGGCGGCAGTTTGCGTATCGTCGTGGGTGTCGGTGTGGACAACATGGTCGGGGCGGCCGGATCGCCGCAGGAACGCTTCGCGCGACCTCCGCCCAGGCTTCTTCTTGTCAACACGTTGTTCACGCGTATCCTGGCGCCGCAGGCATGAGGGTGGCCCGGGCGGCCTGCTGCACCGCGCCGGGTCGCGCCGCCCGCTCCGGTGCCCCGGCTGGCGCCTGCGTGGAGGCCTCGCAAATACCGACTGGCCCGCCCCCGTGGGTTGCTACGAGCGGCGCTACTGCGTACTTTTAATGTTCTGCACTTGTGTCGCGTCAATGATCACGCTCGACCTCACGCCGTTCAAGCCGGGGATGCACAGCGTCTCCCTCGCGCCCGAGCCCGAAGACCTCGAGCTCGAGGACGAGTCGTTCTCGGACGTTAGGGTCGATGTCCGCCTCGAGGTGGGATACGACAGCGTGATCGTGATGCTCGAGGCCCGGGCGACCGCCGCGCTCGTGTGCGACCGCACGCTCGAGCCGTTCGCCCAGCCGGTCTCCGGCAGCCACGCCGTGCTGTTCCTCCCGGAAGAGCGCCTCGGCGCCGGCGGTGACACCGACGACGTGCGCCCGCTCCCCGAGCCCGGCGTCCCGCTCGACCTGACGGTACCCGTCCGCGATACGCTGCTGCTCGCGCTGCCCGTGCGCCGGATCGCTCCGGGCGGCGAGGACCGTGACATCCCCCTGGTGTTCGGGGCAGCCTCCGACGCCGACGACGCCATAGACCCTCGCTGGGAGGCGCTCCGCCGCCTCCGCGACGCTTCCTGATCCACCAGAACCCCGCTGGCGGCCACCGCCGCCGAACCGCACCCTGCCATGGCTAACCCCAAGCGCCGCCACTCCAAGACCCGCACCGCGACCCGCCGCGCACAGTACAAGGTGAAGCAGAACCCGCAGGTGCACAACTGCGCTAACTGCGACAGCCCCAAGATGTACCACCGCGCCTGCCCCGCTTGCGGGCACTACCGCGGCCGGGCCGTCGTCGAGCGCGACTACGCCTGAGGCCTCCGGCCCGCGCGTCCGGCGCCCCGCCCAGCCCTGCTGGCGCGGGGCGCGCGCGTTTCGGCCCCGAGCACCGCGCGGGCACCCGCCCGGACCGCGCTGCGTATCTTTCGGGATGCCCGGCGGCGCTGCTGCTGCCCGGCCGCCCCTCTCCGCCGCCCCCCAGACGACGCGTGCCATGGCCCATCCCCCCGGACCGCAGACCACCGTTCGCGTAGCCATCGATGCCATGGGCGGCGACCGCGCGCCGGACGTGGCAATCGAGGGCGCGCTACAGGCGGTGCGCGCCGCCAGCGGGGCGCTCCACGTGGTGCTCGTGGGGCCGGAGGACGACCTCAACGCCCGGCTGGCGCCGCTCGACCGGGGCACGCTGCCCCTCAGCGTGGTTCACGCGCCGGAGGTGATCGGCATGGACGAGGCGCCGGCCGCGGCGGCCAAGGGCAAGCCAAACTCCTCGATGCACGTCGGCATCGGGCTGCATCGGGCCGGCAAGGTGGACGCGTTCGTCTCCGCCGGTAACACCGGTGCCGTGATGGCCGTGGCGCTGATCGGGCTCGGCCGCGGCGCGGGCGTAGCGCGCCCCGCGCTCCCCGGCATCTTCCCCACGACGGGCGGGCCGTGCGTGCTGCTCGACGTGGGGGCGAACATGGACTGCCGCCCCGAGCACCTCGTCCAGTTCGCCCACATGGGCAGTGTGTACGCCGAGCGCGTCCTGGGCTACGAGCGCCCACGGGTCGGCCTGCTGAATGTTGGCGAGGAGCCCGGGAAGGGCAACGAGGCGGCCAAGGCGGCTTACCAGTTGCTTCTGGATCAGAAGGACCTTCACTTCGTGGGCAACATCGAGGGGCGCGACCTGATGCAGCACGCGGCCGACGTGGTGGTCTGCGACGGCTTCGTCGGCAACATCGTGCTCAAGTTTGGCGAGAGCATCAAGACTGTGCTTCCGGCGCTCATCCGGCGCGAGGCCGGCCGCCTCGGCGGCGACGGCCAGTCAGCCGCCAGCGGTATGGCCATCTTGCAGCAGGTGATGGACGGCGTGATGAAGGGCTTCAGCTACGAGGAGTACGGCGGTACGCCGCTGCTGGGCATCGCGGGCACCGTTCTGATCGGGCACGGCGGCTCCGCGGAGCGCGCGAGCGAGCGCATGGTCGCGGCCGCCGCAGAGTAGGTCCGCCCCGACGTCAGCGGCGCGGTCGTGGACGTCCTGCAGGGTTCCCGTGGCGGCTGGTTGGGCCCGGACGTCGGAGGTGGCATGCAGGCCGTTCAGCTCCTGGATGGCCCCCACCACCCTGTCGGCGAAGCCGGGAGCGTTGGCCGGTGCGGCTGCCGGCTGCGAGGGGAGGGCCGGGAGTGCAGGGAGTGCGCTGGTGACGGCGCTGATCGGGTTCACGGTCACCGTCCGATCTGGAGGGCTTGGCTGTAGGCATCGCGAGCCCGCTCGACCACCGCCAGGTTGGCCTGGTAGCCGCGCTGCGCGGCGATGAGCTGGACCATCTGGTCG
>JBJHAV010000324.1:0-3795 GCA_050480685.1 Planctomycetaceae bacterium
CTTCCCCCCACGGTTTGACGCCCCGGGGGTGTTTTGGGGGGGTTTGGTGGGGGGGGTGGTTGCTGCCCAGTCACGCCGCGGGCGGGGCGCCCGCGCCGGGCCGCGAAAGGATGCGCATCGGCTTGCCGGTGGTCAGTTGACCGTACATACCGGCGGCGGCGATTCCGATGCCCTGTTGACCGCGGGTCTGGCTGAGCTTGTGGAACTTGGAGCCGTAGAGCAGCTTGCCGAAGACCTTGCCGACCTGGTCGCGCACGATGCCCGGGCCGTTGTCCTCGATCGCGATGCGAAAGCGGTTCTCGTTGTCGGTGGCGTGGATTTCGACGCCGATCTCGGGCAGGACCCCGGCTTCCTCGCAGGCGTCGAGACTGTTGTCGACGGCTTCTTTGATGGCGGTCAGGAGCGCCTTCAGGGGGGAGTCGAAGCCGAGCAGGTGGCGGTTCTTGGTGAAGAACTCCGCCACGGAGATGTCCCGTTGGCGCGAGGCGAGTTCCTCGGCGCTGGCGGTGCGCCGGGGTGCGGCTGCGCCTTTGGCGGCGCGCCCGGCGGAAGGTTTTTTCGCTGCGCCTCCCGCGGGTTCGGCGGGCTGCGCATCCGCGGGCCCTTGGGCGGCCGCGCGGGCGGTGGCGCCGCCGGCCTCGTGATCGAACAGTCCGGGGCTTGAGTCGGGCGAGGATGCAGGCATGTGCGCTTTCGGGGCTTGGGGCCGACCCTTCATAGGGGCCTGCGGCCGAAGAGCGCAACCGACGAGGCCCGCTCGATGCGCTGGTTCACCGCCACCGGGAAGCGGCGCGCTCGCGGCGGGTGCCGGTGGGGAGTGCCGGTGGCGAGCGCCGATGGTCTGCGGACCTCTTGTGTCTGGCTTGCCGCGCCTCACGGAGCGCTGCCCATCCCTAGCCCCCGCCCGCCCGGGGGAATGACGCGGGGCCCTCTTCGCCGTTGCGTTCGAAGGTCGCAAAAGTGGAGGAGCCGTGGCGGTCGGCTACCCCCTGGGCGATCCGTGCCCCCAGAGCAGCCACAGGCCCCAAAGCCCGAGGCCCAGGAGCAGCACGAGGGGTTTGGCCGACAGGCAGCCGGTTTCCAAGTAGCGCTTTTGCAGGCTGCCGCCGCAGGCCGGGCAGACCCGGGGGGTGGGCTTGGGCAGCTCCGCCTTGCAGTGCGGGCAGCGTTCGAGTTCGAGCACCCTGGGCATGGTCCCGCCATGCTCCCTCCGCGGGGGGCTTCAGGCAAGCACGCCGTCCGCCCTGCGGCGCGGGGTCAGCCCACCGGACCCGGGCGAAGAGAACCGTCGCACAGGCCGTGCCGGGCGGCGGCGTCCCGCCAGGCGGCGAGGCTGGGGGCCAGGCGGTCGCCGGGCTCATAGGCGCATTCTTCGAGCAGGTAGCGCGCCAGGGCGGGCTCGCTGAAGCCCGACCTGGCCGCGGCTTCCCGGACCAGCCGCGGGGCGGCCTTGTGCCCGCGTTCCCGCGAGCGCTCGAACGCGGCGCGCCACGGCGTCAGGTCGAGCCCCGGCCGGGCGATCCAGAGGGCGAACACGAAGGGCAGGCCGGTGGCCGCGCGCCACTCGGCCGAGGGGTTCAGGCTCGGCGGCGCCCCGGGCGCCCAGGTTTCTTCCAGGGCGCGGTCGCCGATCCGGAGCCAAGCGTCGGCCGGGAGCTCGCGCGGATCGACGCCCGGCGGCGGCTCCTCGAAGGAAGGGCGCACCCCGTGGCGCTCCGCCAGGAGCACCTGCACCAGGGCCGCGGAGGTGCGGCTGGCCGGGTCCAGGGCGACCCGCTCGATCTCACCCGGCGGGCGGCGCAGGAAGAGCTGCACGCTCGACACGGCGCCCTCGCCGAAAACCGCCAGCCCATCCAGGTAGCCGTAGCCCGGGCGCCGGAACAGTTCGATCGAGCTGACCAGGGCCACGTCCAACTCGCCGCCGCGCAGCCGCTCGACCAACTCGGCGGGAGGTCGATGGATCAGCCGGATCCCCGGCTCCGCCTCGAGCCCCAAGTCCAAGGGGCGCCCGACCAGATAGGGCACGCTGCCCACCCTCAACCCACGCTCCGCGCCCATGGTCGCGCCGAGTATAGGGCCGTAGACTGGTCCCCCCGTGTCCAGGGATTCCGTGTTCGCGCCCGCGCCCTTCGCGGCCCACGCCCTGCTCGACAGCGGCTCCGGGGAGAAGTTGGAGCGCTTCGGGCCCGTGCTCCTGCGCCGGCCCGAACCCCAGGCCCTGTGGCGTCCGCGCCTGGACGGGGACGCGTGGGACCGGGCGCACCTGCGTTTCGAGCGCGAGTCGGATCGCGGGGGGCGCTGGCGCAGCGGGCCGGCCGCGCCCGCCGAGGCCCGCGGCCGCGAACCGGCCTGGCAGGTGGAGCTGCCCTCGAACGCCAGCCCGGCGCGCGTTTGGATCCGGCCGACGCCCTTCAAACACGTGGGCCTCTTCCCCGAGCAGGCCGTCAACTGGGGAAGAATCGAGCGCTTGGCCCCGCGCTTTCGGGAGCACGGGGAAGCGCGGCTCCTGAATCTTTTCGGCTACACCGGCGCCGCGAGTGTGCTCGCCGCGCTCGCGGGATATCGCGTCACCCATGTGGACGCTTCGCGTTTGGCCCTCGACGCCTGTCGCCAAAACGCCGAGTTGAACCCACTGCCGGAGGGCAGCCTGCGCCTGCTCCTGGAAGACGCCTTGGCCTTCGCCCGGCGCGAGGCCCGGCGCGGGACGCGCTACCAGGTGGTGCTGCTCGATCCGCCGCACTACGGGCGCGGGCCGAAGGGGCAAAAGTGGCAGTTGGAAGAACACCTGGTGGAGTTGCTCGAAGCGGTCGCCGAACTTCTTGCGGAGCGCTCGCTGGTGGTGCTTTCGACCTACGCGGTCGGGCACTCGCCCTTGGCCTTTGAAAACCTGCTGGCGGAGTTTCCGGGCGGCGAGGTGCGGGCCGGCGAGTTGGCCCTGGAAGAAGAGCCCCGCGCGGGCCTGCGCGCGCGCAGGCTTTCCCAGGGGTTTTGCGCGCTCTGGTGGCGCGGGCTCGATGGCGCCGAGGTGCTCGGTTGAGCGAGCCGCCGTCCGCGCACGCGGGCCATTTGGATCCGCCCGCGGATGCGGGCCGCGGGCTGCGTGTGCTGTACGCCGACAACCACCTTTTGGTGGTGGACAAACCCGCGGGGCTGCCGAGTGTGCCCGACGATTCCGGCGATCCGAGCGCCTTCGACCTTGCCAAGGCGTGGATCGCGCGCGAGTACCAAAAACCGGGCGCCGTCTATTTGGGAGTGGTGCAGCGCTTGGATCGTCCGGTGTCCGGCGTGCTTTGTTTCGCGCGCACGAGCAAAGCCGCCGCGCGCCTCACGGCGGCCCTGGGGGCCCGCGCCGTTTCCAAGCGCTACCTGGCCCTGGCGGAGGGTTGGAGCGGACCGGCGCGCTGCGAAGTGGTGCACTACCTGGTCAAGGATGCGAGCGCGAACCGCGTGCAGTGGCATGGGCGCGAGGTGCCGGGATCCAAGCGGGCCGAAACGCGAATCGAGTGTTTGGATGTGCGCGAGGGTATCGCACTCGTTGCGCTCGAGCCCGTCACCGGTCGCCCGCATCAATTGCGCGCGGCCTTGGCGTCCCTGGGCCATCCGATCCTGGGGGATTTGAAGTATGGAGCGCGGGCTTCCTTGCCCGGGGCGCGCATCGCGCTGCACGCGGAGCGTTTGGTTTTGGAGCATCCCACGCGCCGCACGCCCCTGACCTTCGAGGTGCCCGCCGATCCGAACTTCTTGCTCGGGCGCTGAGAGCGGCGGGATCCCGGCCGCGGAGACGGTGGCGGAGAC
>JBJHAV010000325.1:0-3775 GCA_050480685.1 Planctomycetaceae bacterium
CGCCGGGGGCCTCCGCGGCCGGATCGCCGCAGGCCAAGGCGCCGAGCAGCAAAAGTCCGGTCGCCAGAGCGCCGGCGGGGGTGCTTTCCGGGCGGCCGCGCCGCGGGGGAGGGGGAGCCATAGACGTGCGCATGGGGGAGGGGCGGGCCCGGGCGAACGAGCATGGCCGAGGGCGGGGCGGCGAACAACCGCCCCTGGAGGGTTCCCGGCGGGGGGCTCGACTCTGGGCCGTGATCCCGGGGCCCCGGGGGGACTAGATTGGGTCGATGACCCGTGCGCGTTTTTTGCCGCTCGCGGTGGTGCTTTTGGTCGCCGCCGGAGCGCTTGCCGGCCTGTGGGCCCTCGTCGGCCCGGGCCGGGGGGACCTGCCCCAGGTGGAGGCGGTGGTGCCGTCCGGGCCCCTGGTCGCTTCCGAGGAACCCGATTGGCCCAGCCGGGCGCCCGCCCTGGACGGGGATCTCGCCGCCGCGCGTGTGGATGAGGGCGTCCTGCCTTCGACGGTGCTTTGGCCCCTGAAGGTCGAACTCGACCTGGTGCGCGCCAGCGCGCTGCCGGAGATCCCGGGCGATCGGCCCCTGGGATCGGGCCGTCGGGCGCGTTTGTCGGGGCGCGTGGTCGACGAGTTTGGAAGCGGCCTCGCCGCCACGGTGCGTTTTGTGGCGGGCACCAACGCGGGGCGCGTGCTGAACTCCCAGCCGACCGGCGAGTTCGGCGCCGCGGACCTCTATCCGGGCCTGCAGATCGTGGAAGTGCGGGGGCCGGGCATACCCGGGTCGCGGCGCGAACTGTTGCTCGACGATGGGCGCGAAACCCTGCTGCACATCGGCTACGGCCGTTTGGCGCCGGTGGAGGGTCGTGTGATCGACGAGAACGGCGAGCCGGTGGCCGAGGCCCTGGTGCGCGTGGACGGCCAATCGGCGACCACGGGCGAGCGGGGATTTTTCCACGTGCCGCGGGTGGCGGGTGGACGGGTGCTCGTGGAGGTGGAAGCCGCCGGTTATGCGCTTCACCGGGAAGAACTCGGGGTGCAGGCCGGCGTCGGTGTGCCCCGCGCGGGCCTCGAAATCGTGCTCTCCCCGGCGGCCACCCTGCGCTTGCACCTGGCGGAGGAAGCCGGCGGACCGGGACCGGCCTTCGCCTATGTGCTGCCCACGGGCTTCGGCGGCGGGCGAAGCGCGCCGTGGCAGCGTTTTGGGCCGGTGGAGCTGGCTGGGACGACCACGGTCCTGGAGGGGCTTCCCGCGGGCCCGGCCGAGGTGCGTGTGTACCGCGAGGGGGCCCTGTCGGTGCCGCCGGCGGTGGGGGTCAACCTGCAGCGCGGACAAACCCACGACGTGCGTTTGGCCCTGCGGGCGGCTGCCGTGATCGAAGGCACGGTGACCCGCAACGGACAGTTGGAGGCGGGTGCGCGGGTGCGCTTGAGCGTGGCCGATCCGGTGCAAGCGACGCTCCTGCACCTGGGGCAGGGGGCGGGTTTCCTGGAGGCCGAGCCGAGGCCGCTTTTGCCCGCGGTGACCGCCGAGGCGATCACCGGCCGCGATGGGCGCTTTCGCTTCACGGACTTCGGGGAGCTTTCGCCCTGGCGGCTTTTGGAGGCGATCAGCGCCGATGGGCGGGCCCGGGCGACCCTCGGGGTGCCCCCCGGCGGCGGGCCGATCGAGGTGCGCCTTGGGGCCGAAGAAAGCGGGCGCGCCCGACTGGTGCTCGACCTGCCCGGCCGCCACCAGGCCCTGCCGGTGGAACTGGAAGTCCAGGGTTCGCCCCGGGGCGCCTTCCCGGTGGCCCCGGGCCGCCCGCTGGAGATCGAGGGCCTGGTCGAGGGCCTTTGGAACCTGCGGGTGAGCTGGTACGGGGAAGAACTGCTCAGCCGCACACGCCTGGAGCTGTCCGGGGAGACGCGCCTGGCCGTTGAACTGCCGGAAGGGGCGATCCAGGGCCAGGACGCCGATACCTGGCGCCGGGCGGGCCACGACGGGCCGCCCTTCTGAAGCCGCGCGGGCGGCCGGATGGGCGGCCGGATTAGACTCTTCGTCCGATGTCGCGCATTCGCCCCCGCACCCTAATTCTCGACGGACGCTCCTTGACCCTCGAAGACCTGGCTGGGCTGCGCCGGGGCGAGGAGTTGACCCTCAAGCTGGCCGCCAAGGCCCAGCCGGCGGTGCGCCGCGCCCGCCGTCAGGTGGAGCGTGTGGTCGCTTCCGGCGAAACGGTCTATGGGCTGACCACGGGTTTCGGCCGGCTCAAGAACGAAAGCATCGCGGCGGCGGACCTGCGCGAGTTGCAGCTCAATCTGGTGCTCTCCCACTGCTGCGGTGTCGGCGCGCCGATGCCGCCCGAGGAGGTGCGCGCGATGCAGGTGCTGCGCCTCAACGGGTTGGCGCGCGGGCACTCGGGTGTCCGGCTCGAAACCCTCGAACACGGGGTTCGGCTCTTCAACGCGGGTTTTGTGCCGATCGTTCCCCAGCAGGGGTCGGTGGGCGCGAGCGGGGACCTGGCTCCCCTGGCGCACCTGGCGGCCGCGGCCATGGGGCACGGGCGGGTTTGGCTGCGCGGTCGCGAGATGGCGGCCGCCACGGCCTTGCGGCGCATCGGCGAGCGGCCCTTGGAACTCGAAGCGAAGGAGGGTTTGGCGCTGATCAACGGCACCGAGTGCATGAAAGCCACCGGGTCCTTGACCCTGCTCGGCGCCGTGAACCTCTCCAAGGCCGCCGACACGATCGCCGCGCTTTCGATCGAAGCGCTCTTCGGCAGCCTGCGGCCCTTCGACGCGCGTTTGGCGGATTTGAAGGGGCACGCCGGACACGGACGCACCTCCGCCAACGTGCGCGCGCTGCTGGCGGATTCGCAGGTGCTTGCCAGTCACGCGGACTGCGCGCGGGTGCAAGATCCCTATTCCCTGCGCTGCGTGCCCCAGATCCACGGCGCGGTCAAGGCGGCCATCGAACACGTGCGCGCCGTTTTCGCGGGCGAACTCAACGCGGTCACCGACAACCCCATCCTGTTCCCGGACACCGGCGAGGTGGTCAGCGCGGGGCAGTTCCACGGCCAGCCGGTCGCCGTGCCCCTCGACTACCTGGCGCTCTCCCTGTGCACCTTGGCGAACGTTTCGGAGCGACGCGTCGAACAACTCGTCAATCCCGATCTCTCGCACTTGCCGGCGTTTTTGACCCCCAGGCCCGGCCTACACTCGGGCTTGATGATCGCCCAGGTGGCCGCGGCCGCCTTGGCCAGCGAAAACAAATCCCTGGCGCACCCGGCTTCGGTGGATACGATCCCGACCAGCGCAAACCAGGAGGACCACGTCTCCATGGGCGTCACGGCCGCGCGCAAGGCGCGTTCGATCCTGGAGAACACCGAACGGGTGTTGGCGATCGAGTGGCTCGCGGCCGCCCAGGCCCGGGACTTCCATCCGGAGTTGCGCGCCGGTGTCGGCGCCGAAGCGGCCCACGCGCTCCTGCGCGAGCACGTGCCGACCCTCGATCGCGACCGCTTCCTGGCCGCGGACATCGAGCGCGCCCACGCGTTGCTCTCCAGCGGCGCGCTGGTGGCGGCGGTTGAACACGCCCTCGGCAGGGAGCTCGAAGCATGAGGCGCGCCGCGGGCCTGGCGGCGGCTGGTTTCCTGCTGCTGCAAGGCTGCGCCAGCGGGCCCGCGCCCCATCCCGAGCCCGTGCCGCCCGCGCTCGCGAGCCAATCCCAGATGGGCCAACCCCAATCCGGCTCCGCGGAGTACGAACGTGTCGCCTTCGGCAGTTCGCGCTGGGAGCGGCGTGCGC
>JBJHAV010000326.1:0-3760 GCA_050480685.1 Planctomycetaceae bacterium
GGGTCGCTTCCTGCGTTCGGGGGGGAAGTTGGAGCCAGGCACCGTCTTCCCGGCTGCGACCTCAGCTCTCGGACAGCCCGGCGAGGTTGCGCTCGAGCAGCGCGATCTCCGTGCGGTAGTCCTCGGCGCGCTGCTCCTCGGCCGCGACGATCTGCGCGTTGGCGTTCTGGCGGAAGGAGTCGTTGCCGAGCTTCTTCGCGACACCCTCCAGCGAAGCGCGGGCCTTGCCCAGGCGCTTCTCCAGGTCCGCCGCCAGGCGGGCGCCGTCGACCCGTTCGCCCAGGCCCAGGAAAAGCTCCACGCCGCCCACCACCGCCGCGGCGGTCCGCGCGGGGCGGCGGACCTCCGACGCGATTTCCAGGGGCTCCAGGAACCCCAGGTTCCCGAGCGCCCCGCGCAGGGCCTCCAGGGCCGCGCGGTCCGCGTCCTTGGGCGCGCTCAGCCAGGCCGCCAGCCGCTCGCGCTCGCCCACCTGGGTCAACGCACGCAGGTTGCGCGCCGCGCGCACCACATCCTTGAGCAACGCCATCTCGCGCTCCGCCTCCGGATCCCGCTCCAACCCGGCGCCGTCCGGCCAGGGCCCGAGGGCCAGATAGCCGGGGCGCGCGAGGCCCAAGGCCTCGTGCAGGTGCCCGTGCAGTACCTCGGTCAAGAACGGCATGAACGGATGCAAAAGCCCGAGCGCATCGCGCAGGACCCGCGCCAGGGTGGCGCGCGCCGCGGCGCCCGAACCGCCCTCGGCCCCGTCGCTTAAGCGGCCCTTGGCCAGCTCCAGGTACCAATCGCACAGGTCGCCCCACACGAAGTGGTAGAGCCCCTGGGCCGCGTCGTTGAAACGGTAGTCCCCGAGCGCCGCTTCGACCTCGTCGCGCACGGCCACAAGGCGCGAGAGAATCCAGCGATCCTCGCGCTCCAGGGGCAGGCCGGCGAGTCCGAAACCGTGGCGCCCGTCGGCCGGGCCCATGGCCGCCAACACAAAACGCGCCGCGTTCCAAATTTTGTTGGTGAAACGCCGCCCCTCTTCGAAGCGGTTCTCCGCCAGGCGCACGTCCTGGCCCTCGCGCGTGAGCATCATCAGCGAGTGGCGCACCGCATCGGCCCCGTAGCGCTCGATCATCTCGATCGGATCGATGCCGTTGCCCGCGCTTTTGCTCATGCGCTTGCCCTTGGCGTCGAGCACCGTGGCGTGCACATAACACACGACGAAGGGACAGCGCTGCCCCTCGGGCAAGTCCTCGAGGAACTCGTAGCCGGCCATCACCATGCGCGCCACCCACAGGTAGATGATCTCGCGCGCGGTGGACAGAAACTGGGTCGGATAAAAGCGCTCCAGGTCCGGGGTGCGGTCCGGCCAACCCAAGGTCGCGAAGGGCCACAACCAGGACGACGCCCAGGTGTCGAGCACGTCCGGATCCTGGCGCACGATCGGCTTGCCGGTCTTCGGGTGCGGCGCGCCGATCTCCAGGTCCTCGCGGCTGCCGGCCGGCACTCCATCCTCGTCGTACCAAATGGGGATGCGGTGCCCCCACCAGAGTTGGCGGCTGATGCACCAATCCTGCACGTTTTCGAGCCAATCGAGATACACCTTGGTCCAGCGCTCCGGCCGCAGCACAAGCGATCCGTCGCGCACGGCGCGAATCGCCGGCGCAGCCAACTCGCGCATGCGCACGAACCACTGCTCGCTGACCAGGGGCTCGATCACCGACTTGGAGCGGTCGGAGAGCGCCACGTTGTGCTGGATGTCTTCCACGCCGACGAGCAGCCCATCGCGTTCCAAACCCGCGAGCACCTCCTCGCGCGCCTTTTCGCGGCTCAGACCCGCGAAGGGCCCGGCGTTTTGGTTCAGCCGCCCGTCCTTTTCGAGCACGTTGACGATCGGCAACCCGTGGCGCGCACCGCGCTCGTAGTCGGCCGGATCGTGCCCCGGCGTCAGCTTGACGGCGCCGGTGCCGTAGTTCGGATCCACCGACTCGTCGGCGACGATCGGAATGCGCCGGCCCAGGAAGGGCACCAGCGCAAAGCCCCCTACCAAATGGCGGTAGCGTTCATCGTCCGGATGCACCGCGACACCCGTGTCCCCGAGCATCGTCTCGGGCCGCGTGGTGGCGACCCCCAGGTGTTCGCCCGGCCGGCCCTCGAGCGCATAGGCGATGCGCCAGAGTTTGCCCTTGCGCGTCTCGTATTCGATTTCGTCGTCGCTGATCGCCGTTTGCAGCACGCAGTCCCAGTGCACGAGCCGCGCGCCGCGATACACCAGGCCCTTCTCCCACAGGCGCAAAAACGCCTCGCGCACCGCCCGCGAGAGGTCCGCGTCCATGGTGAACTTGGTGCGCGACCAATCGCAGGAAGCACCCAGCCGCTGGTACTGCTCCAGGATCAGGTCGCCGTGTTTTTCCTTCCACTGCCAGATCCGTTCGAGGAACGCCTCGCGCCCCAAGTCCTGGCGGGTCAGCCCCTCCTCCTGGAACAGCTTGCGCTCGACCACCGCCTGGGTGGCGATGCCCGCGTGGTCCGTGCCCGGCAACCACAGGGCGTCGTCGCCGCGCATGCGCCGGTAACGAATCACGATGTCCTGGATCACGCCGTTCAGGGCGTGCCCCATGTGCAGCACCCCGGTCACGTTCGGGGGCGGGATCATGATCGCGAAGGGCTGCGCCCCGGGCCGCGGCTCGGCGGAGGGCGTGAAGCAGCCCGCGTCGAGCCACTTCTGATAGACCGCCTCTTCGTGTTCCTTGGGGTCGTAGCGGCTCGGCAGTTCCATGGGCTTCTCTCTTTAAGTTGGGCAGCCCTAGGGGCACCCGGGGCACATGCGGGCCGCCCACTTCACCGGTGCGACCGGCGGGGGTCAAGCGAGGCAGCGCGCCAGCCCGGCCTCGACGCCCAGGAGCGAGCGACCCAAGAGTTGCCGCGCGCGCCCGTCCGCCAGGCTGGTGTCCGCAGCCCGCGGCGCCTCACCCGGCGCGTGTTTTCTCGGCGCCTCGCGAAGGGCGCCGCCCGGGCGCCCCAGGGCCCCGATCCGCGCCGCCAGGCGCCGGCCGAGCTCCGCGCGGGTGATCCGCTCCGGACCGCCCAGGTGCACCCGGCCCCCGGCCTCGCCCGCGACCAGGCTCAAGAGGGCCTCCGCCGCGTCGCGCACTTCAACCGGCGTGCGCCACTCGTCCGTGAAGAGCGTCGGCGTCTCGCCCCGCGCCCAGGCGGCGAGCACCTGATCGGTGGCCCCCGCCCCGCGCCCGCGGGAGTCCCCGTAGAGCAGCGGCAAACGCGCGATCAACGCCCGCGGCCAAGCCCGCAAAAGTTCCACTTCCCCCGCCAGCTTGCTCTCCCCGTAGCGCGAAAGCGGCCCCGGCGCATCCTCTTCCCGAAAGCCCCCCGGCGGGGCCGGCCGCGCGCCGAAGACGAGATCGGTCGAAATCGCCAGCACACGCACCTCGCGCGGCGCGGCCCACACCCCCAGCCGCCGCGGCAAATCGCGGTTTGTGCGCAGGGCCGCCTCGGGATCCCGTTCACAATCGGCCGCGCGCGCCATAGCCGCGGCCGAAATCACCCACCCCGGGTCGATGCGCTCCAAGAGCCCTTCGAGGGCCTCGTCCGCCACCAGATCCAGCGCTTCCCCGCGGGCCGCCGCCGCGGCCTCGGCCGAGAGCGGCGCCGTTTCGGGTGAACGGGATGCAAAGACGACGCGTTCCCAGGGCCCGCCGGTCCCAAGCGCCGCCTCGACCAGGTGCACGCCCAGGAATCCGCTGCCGCCCAGAACCAAGAG
>JBJHAV010000327.1:0-3736 GCA_050480685.1 Planctomycetaceae bacterium
GAGTTGGAGCCTGGCACCGTCCCCACCCCCTGCGGTGAGCCGGAGGGGCGTGCACTCGGCGAGGTCAGGTGCCGCAGAAGGTGGCTTCGACGACTTCGTGGGGGCTGGGGGGGGTCTGCAAGTAGGCGAACTCGGGCGCGGGGTCCTCGAAAGGGCGCGCGAGGGCCGTGTGCAGGCGTTCGAAGGGCACAAGGTCCCCGCCCCGGGCGGCTTCGATGGCCTGTTCGATGCGGTGGTTGCGCGGGTGCAGGGCGGGATTCACCCGCGCCATGTCGCCGGCGCGTTCCTCGGGAGTCGCGCCCTCGGCGGCCAGGCGCGCGCGCCAGGTTTGCGACCAGGCATCGAAGGCGGCCGGGTCCCGGAACTCGGCGCGTGCGGAGCCGTCCGCCAGGCCGCGGAAGGTGCGCGTGAAGTCGGCGCGGTTTTGGGCCATGCGCTTCAAGAGCTCCTCGGCCAGGGCGCGGTCGTCCGCGTGCGATTCCTTCAAGCCCAACTTGGCGCGGAAGGTGGCCAGCCAGGCCGCTTCGTAGAGATCCGCGAAGGAGCGCACGATCGCGCTGGCCCGTTCGATGGCGGCTTCGCGCTCCTCCCCCATCACGGGAAGCAGCGCATTGGCGAGCTGCGCCAGGTTCCAGAGCATCACCTGGGGCTGATTCGCGTAGGCGTAGCGGCCCCGGTGGTCGATGCTCGAAAACACCGTGTCGGGGTGGTACTCGTCGAGGAACGCGCAAGGGCCGTAGTCGATGGTTTCGCCACAAATGGCGGTGTTGTCGGTGTTCATGACACCGTGCAGGAAACCGAAACCCATCCACTTCGCCACGAGCCCCGCCTGGGCGGCAATCACCGCTTCGAGCAAACCGAAGGGCCCCGTGTGTCCGGGATAGAGCCGCCCGAGGGCGTGTTCGATCAGAAGCTGCAACGCTTCCGTGTCCCCGCGCGCGGCGAAGAACTGGAACGTGCCGACCCGCAGGTGGCTGCGCGCCACGCGCGTGAGGATGGCGCCGGGCAGCACCTCCTCGCGGTAGACCGCCTCGCCGGTGGTCAGCGCGGCGAGCGCGCGGGTGGTCGGCACGCCGAGTGCGTGCATGGCCTCGCTGACCAGGTATTCGCGCAGCACCGGGCCGAGCCAGGCGCGCCCGTCCCCCTGGCGCGAGTAGGGCGTGGGTCCGGAGCCCTTGAGCTGCAGGTCCCGGTGTCGGCCGGCGGCGTCGACCACCTCGCCGAGCAGGATCGCTCGCCCGTCGCCGAGTTGGGGCACCCAGCCGCCGAACTGGTGCCCGGCGTAGACCTGGGCCAGGGGTTCGGCCCCCTCGGGCACCCGATTGCCCGCCAGCACGGCCAGGCCCTCGGGCCGCGCCAGGGCGTCCGCGTCCAGGCCGAGCTCCGCCGCCAGGGGCCGATTGAGCGCCACCAGCGCCGGGGCGGACACGGGCGTCGGGGCGAGGCGGGTGTAGAAACGCTCCGGCAAACGCGCGTAGCGGTTGTCGAAGGCGATCGAAAGCGGCGCGGTCGGAGTCGTGGCCATGGCCCTTCACCTTGGACCAGCGGGCGGTGCGCCGCAAGCGCCGCCCGGCCTACTTGCCCAGGCAAAAACGCGCGAAGATGCGGTCGAGCAGGTCCTCGGCCGTGGTGCGGCCCGCCAGGGCGTCGAGGGCGTCGGTGGCCGCGGTCAGGTGCGTCGCCACCAGGTCCAGGGGCAGGTCGCCGGCGAGCCCGGCCCGCGCGGCCTGGAGTTCGGCGTCCGCTTGGGCCAAGCCGGAGCGGTGGCGCGCGGCGACCTCGCGTCCCCAGCCGCCCAAAGCGCCGGCGGACCCGCGTTCGGCCAAGAGCCCCGCGACCTTCGCCCCCAGCTCCGCGAGCCCCGCGCCCGAGAGCGCGCTGGTTCCGATCCACTCCCGCGCGCCCGCCGCGTCCAAAAAAGCCTCGGGCGGCCTCGGCCCGGCCGCGGCCAGATCGATCTTGTTCCAAACGAGCAGCGCACCCGCGTCCGCGCCGATCCCGTCGGGCCGCGCGGGCGCCGCGGGCGCGGCGGCGTCCAGCACCCAAAGGATCAGGTCCGCCGCGGCCAAACGTTCGGCCGCGCGCTCCTGGGCTTCCCGTTCGAGCCCGGCGGCATCGGCGTCGAGTCCGGGCAGGTCGAGCAGTTCCACTTCCACGCCTTCGCCGGCCAGGCGCAGGGTCGCCGAGAGTGTGTCGCGGGTCGTGCCGGCCAGGGGCGAAACCAGGGCGCGCCGACCGGTCAGGGCCGTGAAGAGAGCACTTTTGCCCGCGTTCGGCGCTCCCAAAAGCACCACCCGCGCGCGACCCGCTTCCCCCGCCGAGGCCACCGATTCGGCCCGCGTCGCCAAGAGGGCCCCGGCGGCGTGCTCGGCCAAGGCGGCGAGTTCCGCGCGCGGCACCTCGCCCGTGTCCGCCTCGTCGAAATCGAGCGACGCTTCCATGAGCGCGCGCAGCTCCTCCAGAGCCTCCCGGGCCGCAGCCACGCGCCGCTCGAATCCTCCCTCCAAAAGGCGCAGCGCCGCCCGGCGCTCGGCCTCCCCCGAAGCCGCCACCAGAGCCGCCACACCCTCCGCCCGCGATAGGTCGATGCGACCGCAGTGGAACGCGCGGCGCGTGAACTCGCCTGGCTCCGCCGGCCGGGCCCCGAGCCGCACCAGGTGCGCATTCGCCGCGCGCAGCAAAGGCGGCGCCCCGGGCAGGTGGAACTCGGCCACATCCTCGCCGGTGTAGGACCTGGGACCTGGCATCCACAGCACCAGCCCCGGCTGGCGGCCGCCCCCGTCATCGAAGTCGCCCGCCAAGAGCGCGCGCCGGCCACGTTCGAACCCCAGCGGGGGCCGCACCCGGAAACAGCGCTCGACGAGATCGGCCGCCTGCGGCCCCGAGACCCGCAGGATGCCGCGCAGACCCGGCCCCGGCGGCGAAGCCACCGCGCAGATCGTGTCGCGCGGGCTCACCCCGCGGGAAGTGCGCAGCTCGGCGTCCATGGTCTCGACCCGGCGCACGCTGCGCCGAACCCTGGGCCCATCAGCGCTTCTTCTTGCGCGGCGGCACCTTGCCCCCGCGCAGGGCCTGTTGGCGCGCCATCTGCTCCTTCTGCTTCTCCTGCATGTTTTGCATAGCACGCGCGAAGGGAGCGCAGCCGCAGCCCTTCTTGGTTTCGACCTCCTTGTCGTCGATCGGCCAGAAGCGCTTGATGACCTTCTGCTCGAAGATACCCAGCGCACTCTGGGTCATCATGTAGAGCGACAGACCGGAGGCGTAGTTGTAGAGGAAGATGCCCATCACCACGGGCATGAACAGCATCATGCGCTGCAGCCGGCGAGCCTGTTCGTCCGGCGGCGTGGGCATGGTCTTTTGCTGCCAAATCCACAGCACGACCATCAGGATCGGCAAAATGTTGAACCAGGTCAGGTCGATGAAGGGCACGTTCCAGCCCAAGTACATGAGCCGATCCGGGCGCGACAGGTCCGTGATCCAGCCCAGGAAGGGCGCCTGACGCAGGTCGAAGCTGGTGCGCAGGGCGCTGAACAGGCCGATGAAAATCGGCAGTTGCAACAGGATCGGCAAGCAGCCGCCGAGGGGCGGGAACGCGCCCTCCTCCTGCATCAGTTTTGCCTGCTCCTGGCGCAGCTTCTTCTTGATCCACCAGTTCTCGTCGCGCGGGGCGTGCAGGTCGTCGAGCGGCTTTCCCGCCCCGGCCAGGTCGTCGAACTCGCCGCGTTCCTGGGCCTCG
>JBJHAV010000328.1:0-3727 GCA_050480685.1 Planctomycetaceae bacterium
GGGCCGTGGCCGGGGGCCGCAGGCGCGGAGCCGCCCCGCGGCGCAGGGCGCCGAAGTCCTGGGCCAAGGCGCCCGCGCTGGCCGGGCGGTGGGCCGGATCCTTGGCCAGGGCCGCCTCCAACACCCGCGCGATTGCGCGCCGGCGGGGCCCGAGGGAGCGCGGCAGGGGGGCGGGTTCCAGGTCGGCGATGCGGCGGGCCACCTCGGGCAGGGGCACGCCCTCCAGGGGCTGGGGCAACTGCCCGGCCACGAGCTCGTAGGCCACTACCCCGAAGGAGTAGAGGTCGGCCCGGCGCTCGTCCGCCTGGCGGGTGGGCGAAAACTGCTCCGGCGCCATGTACCAGGGGGTGCCGATCAGGGCGCCGGAGGCGGTGCGGGTCAGGACCTCGGCCCCCTGAACCTGGCGTCCGAGGCCGAAGTCGACCCAGCGGGCGCGGCCGTGGCGGTCGACCAGGGCGTTTTCGGGCTTCAGGTCCCGGTGGGCGACCCCTCGTCCGTGGGCGTGTTCGAGGGCGGCGGCGAGCTCTTCGAGCACCTCAAGCCGCCGGTCCAGATCCGGGCGCTCCTCCAGGGCCCAAACCCGCAGGGTGCGAGCCCCCTCCACCAGTTCGAGGACCAGGTAGGGACGCTCCCGGCCGGATGCCCTGGTCCGGCCGTGTTCCAGGAGGCGCACGATACCCGGGTGGTCGAGGGCGCGCAAAAGGGAGCTCTCGCGCTCCACCCGCTGGGACCAAACCGCGGCCGCCCCGGGGCGGAGCACCTTGACGGCCGCCTCGCGGCCTTCGGGGCCCTGGGCCCGGTAGACGATGCCCGAGGCGCCCCGCCCGATGGGTTCGACCAGGCGCCAATCCCCGAGGCGCGTGCCGGGGGCGAGGAGGTCCTCGTTTTCTTCGGCGAGCAGCTCCCCGAGGCCGAGCACGGAACTCTCGTGGGCATCGAGCAGGGCCAGCACGCTGGCCCGCAGACCCGGGTCCGGTGAAACGCGCTGGAGCCAGCCCGCGCGCGCCTCGGGGGGCTGCTCGAGGGCTCGCGCGAAGAGCTCTTCCAGGGCTTCGAAGCGGCGCCGATCCATGCCTCAC
Organism: Planctomycetaceae bacterium; assembly: GCA_050480685.1. Lineage (GTDB taxonomy): Bacteria > Planctomycetota > UBA1135 > UBA1135 > JBJHAV01. Next base: position 1,080 of record JBJHAV010000328.1, read on the forward strand.
CCCAAGGATAGGTGCTGCCGGGCAAGGGGGTCGCTTTCGAGGCCGCCGGGCAGAGGTTTCTACCCGCCTCCCAGCTCCCGGCGCAGCCAGGCCCGGGCGAAGCTCCAGTCGCGCTTGAGGGTCGCCAGGGAGACCCCGAGGGCCTGGGCCGCCTCCTCCTGGGTGCAGCCGACCAGCTCCAGCAGCACCGCCGCGCGCGCCTTGCGCGCATCGAGGGCCTCCAGCCGCCCCAGGGCCTCGTCCAGGTCGATCACCGACACGGCCCGTTCGCCGGCCCGGCTTTCGAGCTGCTCCACGGGCCGCGCCAGGTCCGCCAACCGGTCCCGCAGCCGCCGCGCCCTCCGCGCCCGGTCCGTCAAAAGATGGCGCATGACCACCGAGGCGAGTCGCAAGAACTCCTCGCGCCCCACCTCGCCCGCCCGCTCCCCGACCCGCAGCCAAACCTCGTGCACCAAGTCCGTGGGCTGCCAAGTCGCCCCAACCCGCTCCCGCCGAAGCCTCGCCCGCGCCAGCCGCCGCAACTCCTCGTAGAGCGGACCGAGCGCAGCCTGAGCGTCCCCCATCCCACCGGGGTCCAGCGATTCGGATGTCATGCCCCTAAGCCTAACCGGTGCGAACACAGCCGGGCTCGGGAGCTGGGCACACAACTGCCGCGTGTACGCCGGACTCGTCCGTTCGCGCAATCGCGAAAAATCGTGAGCCGTCGAAGGGGGTCCATGCGCTGGTTCAGTTGAAAGGCGAGGTGCAACACATCGCCGCGCCGGACGGCTCGTGGCCCCCGGCGAATGTCAAGACACACCAAGACTCACCGGAACCATGAAGCACCTTTTGACCACCGTCGTCCTGGGCGCGTCCATCCTCTTCGCGACCGCAGCCCTTTCGTTCGCTCAGATTTCAGCGCAACCCACTGGAGGCAGCAGCGGGACTTCCGGATCGGGCACCGGTACGACACCTTGCTCCAACACGGGCATCGAGTACGTACCCCCGCGGGTGGTCGCCTCCGGTGGCACGCAGTGCCAAAGCAGTACCTTCCAGATCACGATCGGCGTGGACGGCCTGGGCGGACAGATCACGATCACCTTCACCGGATGCCCCTCCTTCCTGCAGATCGTTCCTGGCCACAACAAGAAGACCAACAAGCCCGGCTACAACGCGGTGAATCCCCAACCCGTGAACCACCTCCGCCAGACGTACACTGCCGATTGCGGCGTCTTCGGCGTCGGAGCGAAGTGCACTCCTGGTGATGTCACGGAGCTCAATACGACCGTGACCACTTGGGAGGAAGAAGGCTGCGGATCGGTCATTCCGCAGACCAAGGTCGCCCCCACTTTGGCCCCCTCTAACGCCACCAACTGACCTCCTGTGTGCCCCCGGTGCAGCGTGCTTCCATGCCGCGTGCGCCGGGGGCACCGTTCGTTTTCCCCTCGACATCGCCGACCTTCACGCTCCTTTCAACCATGAAGCACCGATCCCTACTGATCGCGGGTGCCACGGCCGTGCTGCTTGGCATCCTGGCGTTCGCGCTCACTCCCGCATGGCGCTTGTCCAGCGCGGCTGCGCCGCTCGCTTCTACCGCCCAGGGACAGGAGCGCCTCGAACAGGCGATTCTCGCGAGTTTGGATACCGGCCTCCCGCGCTCAGCCCGCGAATCCGTGCCTGCCCCCGCATCGCTGGCGGACCGACGCGCGGCGCTGGGCGAGTTGGCCGGTGCCATTGAATCCTGGAATAAGGAGCTAGCAGGCGAACTGGTCAGTCGCTGGTTCCAGGCCCCCGATCCCGTCTCGGCCCTCCTCGACGCCATTTCCGAAGTGTCCTCGGATCCCGGGCAAGTGCGCGCCCTGGGCCTCTTGCTTGCTTCCGCGGCGCAGTTGTGCCGCGCCGGCTCGCCCGCGGTCGAGCCCTGGGACATTCCCTCCCTAGCGGACTACGTGCTGGCCCTGGTCGGCTCTGGTGATGCGGTCGCCGCGGTGATGAACATCGGTTTGGCCTCGGCCGGACCGGATTTGCCCGCGACAACGCTCGCCGCCCTGCTCGAACGGTACGGGTGTGAAGAACGAACCCCCTTGGGAGTCACCGCGCAATCGGAGTTGCTCCACCTGGGCGAGCGCTGGGCAGCGGACATGCCCGCTGAGGTGGAGGACGTGCTCTTCCGGATCGGATTCGATCCGCGCACTTCCCAGTACGCGCGCGGTCAGGCCATGGGCATGCTGCTCGCCCGGGATTGGCGCACCTTCGCCCCGCTGATCGCTGAAGAACGCGCAGCCCGCAGCGCTGAGGAACTGCGCCAGTTCCACTTCGATCTCAGCACGCCCATGGGCCCCGTGGTGATGTCTGCCTTTGCCAGTCGTCTGCCCGAGCATGAACGCGGCGAATTCGTTGCTTCCCTGGCTCCCGACCCTTCCGCCAGCCTGCAGGCATTGGAGTGGCTCGACACCGTGGCCCTGGCGGACTTCGCCGTGCGATTTGGAGCGGATGATTCGATCCCTTTAGCCACACGCCGCATGGCTACGCTCCTAGCCGGAGGCAAAGACGCTGTCGATGCGGGGCTTGCGCTGCTGCGGGACGGCACCGGCCTGCCCTGGCAGGGCGATGGTCAGACGATCGTATCCCTGATCCAAGCCGGGGCTTGGGGCCATGCCGACTTCGAG
>JBJHAV010000329.1:0-3726 GCA_050480685.1 Planctomycetaceae bacterium
CCAGGACGAAACCTTGACCCTGATCGATGTGCCCGACATGGCCGGCAACGTGGCGGCCCTGCTGGTGATCGATCCGATGTGAGCGCCGCCGCGGCGCCGCGCTTCGGCCCCGGTCGCTCCTTCCCCCGGGATGGAGGGCCGGGGCCGAACGCGTTTCGGGGCCGGCGGGCCCGTCCGGCGGTGGGGCGGACGGATTCTGCGCGAAGAGCGGCGGTTCGCCTTCAGACGGCCGATGCGCTCCGTCGATCGGTCCGGGGTGCGCTCTAAGTGCCCGACACCCCGCGCGGGGACGGGCAGAGGGGAGCTCCCCGATGACGATGAAGTCCACCACCCGCTCGGCGTCCAGCCCGTCCTGGACGGCCCAAGACATCATTCAGGGCATTCTGGGTCCCGAGGAGGATCCGCGCGAGCCCGACAGCTACCTGCGCGCGCGCCTGGAGCAACTGGCTCGGCTCGAGCGCGGGGCCGTCGACCGCTGCCTGGAGCCGCTCCTGGCCATGGCGCGCGACGGCAGCGAGGCTCCCGATGCCCTGGAGGCCCTGGTTCTCCTGGGGCTGGCCCAACCGAAGGTTTGCCAGCGCGAGGGTCTGGCGGTCGTGAACTACGCGCGCCGCGCGGCGGCGCTCTACGAACGGCTCGAGCGCGAATCGCGCGCCCGGGCCCTCCTCGAGCTGGTGGCCGAGCGCATTCCGGGCCACCGGGCGCTGGAGCGCGACCTGGCGGCCATTTTGCGCCGTGCGGGGGAAATGGAAGCGCTGGTGGAGCGCCACCTGGCCCACGCCCAACAGCACATCGACGCGGGCGCACCCCAGGAGGCCATCCCGTGGCTGCAGGAGGTCTTGCTGGTCGATCCGAGCCGCAAGGACGTGGCGCGGCTGATCCGCGACCTGCGCTTCGAGGAGGGCGAGCGCCACTCCCGTCGGCGCCGGGTGAAGCGTGTCGCGCTGGTGGTGGTGCTGTTCTCGATGCTCGCCACCGGACTGTACCTGCGCGAGCAGAAGGTCGGCGAGTCCTTCGCCGCGCTGCCCGCCACGGGGTCTGGGGAGCTGGCTTCCATGGAAAGCCGCCTGGAACAACTGGAGCGCTTCATTTCGCGCTACCCCATCTGGCACGGCGCCCTGGGGGTGCTGGAGGAGCGTGGCCGCCTGCGCTCGCAGATCGAGGCCATGCGCGCCCGCGCCGAGAGCGAACGGGAACGGGAGGGCCAACTGGCCGCGCGACGCCATTTGCAGGCGGAGGCCGCCCTGGCGGCGGGCCGCGCCGCAGCGGAGTCCAGGGACTGGCGCGCCGCCTTGAATCACTTCGAAACGGCACTCGACAACGGCGCTCCGAACTGGTCCGAGCGCCCCTGGGTCGAGCGCAACATCGCCGCGTTGCGCGGCGTCCTGGCGGAGGGGCGATGAGCGTCGTGAGGCGATTGCTGGGGCGCGCGCGTTTGCGCGAGGCCCGCGGGCGGCTGACCAAAAACCCCTGCCCGAGCAACTACGCGCTCTTGGCCCAGGAGTACGCCCTGGTCGAGGAACCGCGCGAGGCGCTGCGGGTCTGCGAAGAGGGTCTGGCGCTTTTCCCGGCCAACGCGGAGCTCTTGCGCATGGCCGATCGGGTGCGCAAGCAGCAGCGCGAGCAGCGCATTGCGCAGCTCCGCGCGGAACTGCGCGACGGGGGACGTCCGGCGCTGTATCGCGAGCTCTCCGAGCTGTTGCTCGAAGCCGGGCTCGTGGCGCGGGCCGAGGAGTGCATCGGCGAGTGGCTGGCGCTCGAACCCGTCGGCGAGGCCCAGTTGGCCCTGGCGCGGGTGCGTGTGGAGCGTTTTTTGGCGGACCGCGGCCGCGATGCGGGCCAGCGCGCGCTGGAGACCCTCAGCCAGGCCCAGGCGGGGCTGCCCCGGGATGCGCGGGTGTGGCGGCTGGAGCTGAGGCTGCTGGCGGCCATCGGCGCTTGGAAGGACGCCCGCCGCTGCGTGGCTCGGCTGCTCGAGTTGCAGCCCGGGGATCCGACCTTGGAGGCCCGCTTCCGCGCCTACGAACCGCTCGCCAAGGGAGCGCCGGACATCGATCAAGCCCTGCGCGAGGTCGAACGCTCCGGGCGCCTCGTGGACGAACGCGGCGAAGCCGAACGGGACCCGGAGGGCAGCCTGGATGTGCGCCCGCTGCTGCGCCGGTTGGCGGCCGAGCGGGATGTGCATGCGGCCCTTTATCTGCGCGGGGGCACGGCCCTGGTCCAGGGTCCGAAGGGTGCGACCGCCGAGCGCACGGCGCGCGCCGTGCGGGAGGTGGCCCAAGGGGCCCGCTCGACGGCCCGCAAGCTCGGGCTCGGGCGCGTTTTCGATGTGCGCCTGGAGGGTTCCTTCGGATCCCTGGCGGTCGCCCTCGGCGAGTTGGACGCCGGCGCCCTGTGGGTGCACGGGGAGCTCTCGCGGGCCCACGAAACCGCGCTGATGGACTTGGCCGGCAGCAACGCTTCCACCGGTGAGGGCAAACAATGATCGAAATCCTCGATCCCTTGGCGCGCACCCCCGGCGTGCGCTGGGTCGGACTGGTGACCCAGGACGGCGTGCCCATCGCGGTGCCCGGCTGCTCCCGCGCCGATGAGGAGAAGTCCGGCGAGGAACTCTCGCCGGAAGCCGTGGCGGCCCTGGCCACCGCGTGGCTCGACGACAGCTCCCGCTCCCTGGCGACACTTTCGTGGGACGCACCCCGGCGGGTGGTCATGCGCGCCGCCCGGGGAACCCTCGTGATGCTCGCCACACGCGGCGCCGTGCTGATGACGGTGCTCGACACGGGCGTGGGCCCCGAGGAACTGCGGCTGCCCATGGACGGCGTCGTCGCCCGCATTCAACGAACCCTGCGCGGCATGGGGCGCGAAGCCGATCGTTCGGCTCCGGCCCCGCACGCGGAGCGTACCCCCCCGGCCCTCCCCGGCGGTGCCCCGAAGCACGCCGACGCGCCGATCGAAACCCAAGCCATGACCCACGACGAACCGCAGCAGGGCGGAAGGTGACAGATGGTCCAGATCAACTTTGCCCAAAAGCAGATCAACGCGAAGATCGTGTACTACGGTCCCGGCATGTCCGGCAAGACCACCAACCTGGAGGTGGTGCACCAGCGCGCCCCCGCGGGCAACCGCGGCGAGCTGACCAGCATCAGCACGGACGGCGACCGCACGCTGTTCTTCGACTACATGCCGCTGGAGCTGGGCACCATCGCGGGCATGAAGACCTGCTTCCAGATGTACACCGTGCCCGGCCAGGTCTACTACAACTCGACCCGCAAGCTGGTGCTGCAAGGGGTCGACGGGGTGATCTTCGTGGCCGACTCCTCGGCCGCCGGCATGGAGGCCAACCTCGAATCCCTGCGCAACCTCGAGGAGAACCTGAACGAGTACGGCAAGAGTCTGGCGACCATGCCGCACGTGATTCAGTACAACAAGCGCGACCTGCCGGACGCCTTGCCGGTGGAGGAGCTCGAGGCCGAGCTCAACCACCACGGGGCGCCGACTTTCGAAGCCGTGGCCGCCACGGGCGAAGGTGTTTTCCCGACGCTCAAGGGGCTTGCCGCCGCCGTGCTCAAGAACATCCAGAACGAGTGCAGCGGGGGGCTTGGTCGCACGGGGTTCCACGCGCCGCCGGCCGCCCGTCCGGTGGCCGCGCCTCCGGCGGCACAGGCGCCGCCCGCGGCCCCCGCCCGCGCGAGCTCCGGCGAGGCGCAGCCCCGCCCGGCCTTGACC
>JBJHAV010000330.1:0-3712 GCA_050480685.1 Planctomycetaceae bacterium
TCGTAGGGCAGGATCGGCAAGCGGTTTCCGGCCGCCACGTGGGCGGCGACGGCGGGCGTGAGGTCCGCGGCGGCGAGGCCCCGGGAGCGGGCCAGGCGCACCACGGCCTCCTGGGCTTCCAGGGCGAAGGGCTGCCCCATCACGGCGCCGGGATCGGGCAGCACCACCACGGCGAAGGCCACCTCGCGTTCCCGGCACCACTGTTCGAACCTCTCCAAAAAGCCGTCCAACCGCGCCAAACCGGCTTCCAGGTACCCGGGCGGCGGCTCCTCGGCCAGGTAGGCCTTGCGCACCTCCCACAGCCACATCAAAAACGCGCTGGCGCGCGGCACTTGGCGCAACCGCCAGCTCCAACCGTCCCAGCCGGTCATCGGGCCGCGGGTGTCGAAAGCCACCGGCCCGTGCTCGCGCAGGAAACGGTAGTTCTGCTCGATCGGGCTCTCCTGAAAGTCGTTCAGGTACCAGCCGAGCACCACCAGGTCCGGCTCCAGCCGGTCGCCGAGTTCCTCTAGGAGCGCCAACTCCTGGCGGGTGTCGTAGGCGCGCAGGCCGGCGTTGATGACCTCGGGCCGCAGCCCGCGCCGCTCGAAATCCGGGGCCAGACGATCCTCGACGAGCCGCGAAAGGGTGTCTTGATCGGCAACGCCCTGCCCGTAGACCAGGCTGTCCCCGAGCAGGAGCACACGCCATTCGCCCTCGGCCTTGGGCCCGAGCTCCCGGTGGCGCAGGCCCAGGGAATTGGTCTGCGTGCGGTGCCGGTAGGTGTAGTGCACCTGGTCCGGGACCATGGCGAAGCCGCGGGTCGGGTGGGCTTCGACGAACAGGATCGGCGTGCGCTCCGCCAGGGGCGCGCCGAAGCGCCAGCGGGCGAACATCTCGACGGCCAGCAGGCCGATGAGCGAAGAGATCAGGGCGAGGGCCCAGCGGCGGCGGCGCAGCGTGGCGCGGGGAAGGTCGCTGGCGGACACAGACAGGAGTGTAGCCGCCGGCCGAGGGCGGCCTGACCTTGCTGCGGCGGCGCCGTGAAGCCAAGCTCGCGCCGATGCAGTGGCGCGTGATCCGGTTGGGACACACGGACTCCACCAGCGAGCGCGCCTTCGCCGCCCTGGCGTCGGGGGAGGGCCGCTCGGGCGACGTTTGGGTCGCGCGCAGCCAGGAGGCCGGGCGCGGGCGCCTGGGACGGCGTTGGCACAGCGCGCCGGGCGAGGGCCTGTACCTGTCGGCGCTGGTGGTCTGGGAAGCGCAGCGGGTCGTCCCCGCGCCGGCCTGGACCCTGGCCGGGGGTCTGGCGGTCTGGGCCCTGGCGCGCCGCCTTGGGCTGGCGGACGCGCGGCTGCGCTGGCCCAACGACCTGACCGTGCGCGGGGCCAAACTCGCCGGGGTGCTCGCCGAGGCGCGCCCGGCCGGGAACCGGCCGCCCCACGGGGTGCTCGGCATCGGCCTCAACGTGCGCCAGACCGGCTTTCCGGCCGAGCTGCTGGCGGAGCGGCCGGTGACCAGCCTGGCCCTGGAAGGCGTCGACACAGGGCCCGAGGACCTGGTGGAGCCCCTGCTCGCGGAGCTGGGCCCGCGGGTCGAAGCGGCCCTGGCGGGCGGCGCCGGCCTGGCGGAGGAGTTCCTCGGGGCGCTCGGCCTCGCCGGGGAGCCGGTGACGGTGACGACTTCGGCGGGCGAGCGCAGCGGCCGGCTGCTGGAGCTGACCCTGGCGCGGCCCGGGGACCCGGGCGGGGTGCTTCTGGAGGAATCCGCGGGCCGGGTGCGCCTGGCCCTCGAACACGTGCTGCACCTGGCGGCGTCGCCCGCGGGTGAAGCGCCGTAGGGGTCCGCCGCCGCGGCCCTATACTGCTTCGCCCGCGGGCAGCCGCCGGACCCCTGCGCCCGGCCCGGCGCGGGTCCGCGGCCGGTCCCTGGGGGCCCTTACGGGCGAGCCCCGAACCGACCGTCCGCACTCCCTTCTCCACGCATGGCCCGCACCGACGACCGAAGCCCCGAGGCCCTGCGCCCGATCGGATTCCAGCGCCACTTCACACGCCACGCCCCGGGATCGGTGCTGGTCTCCTTCGGCGCCACGCGGGTGCTGTGCACGGCGACCTACACCGACGGCGTGCCGCCTTTCCTGCAAGGGCGCGGCCAGGGTTGGTTGACGGCGGAATATTCGATGCTTCCGGCCTCGACCCACCAGCGCAGGGCCCGCGATCGCTCCGGCAAAATCGACGGGCGCTCGACCGAAATCCAGCGCCTGATCGGGCGCGCCCTGCGCTCCGTGGTCGACCTGACGCGCCTGACCGAACGCACCCTGTGGATCGACTGCGACGTGTTGCAGGCGGACGGCGGCACACGCACGGCGGCGATCACCGGGGCCTGGGTGGCGCTGCACGATCTGCTCGGCCACATGGACCGCAAGCGCCTGCTGCGCTCCTGGCCGCTGACCGGCGCGCTGGCGGCGGTCAGCGTCGGTCTGGTCGGGGACGAGGTCCTGCTCGATCTGGACTACAAGGAAGACAGCCGCGCGGAAGTCGACATGAACCTGGTCATGACCGATGGCGGGCGCTTCGTCGAAGTCCAGGGGGGAGCCGAGGGTCGCCCCTTCGAGCACGAAATTCTGATGCGCATGATCGAAACCGGTCGCGCCGGCATCGAAACACTCTTCGCCAAGCAGAAAGAGGCCCTCGCCGAGGGTTAGGCCGTGGAAATCCTGCTCGCCAGCACCAATCCGAAGAAGCGCCGTGAGTTGGCCGACCGATTGGCCGGGCTCGGGGTGCGCCTGATTGGAGCTGAAGAGGTCGGCGGACTGCCGGAGGTCGCCGAGGACGCGCCGACCTTCGCGGGCAACGCGGAGCTCAAGGCGCGTGCGGCCGCACTGCACACCGGCCGTGCGGCCCTGGCGGACGATTCGGGCCTCGAAGTCGAAGCCTTGGGGGGTGCTCCCGGCGTGCGTTCGGCGCGCTTCGCGGGCGAACCGGCCGACGACGGGCGCAACAACCGCCTGTTGCTCGAACGCCTGGCCGGGCTGCCCGCCGAAGCGCGCGGCGCGCGTTTTGTGTGCGCCCTGGCCCTGTGCGGTCCGGACGGTCGCCTGCTGGCAAGCTGCGAGGGCAGCGCCTCCGGGCGCATCCTCGAAGCGCCGCGCGGCGACGGGGACTTCGGCTACGACCCCCTGTTTTTGTTCACCGAACCGGGCCACGCCCAGACCGGCCGCACCTTCGCCGAGCTGGACCCGTCACAAAAGAGCGCCGTCAGCCACCGCGGCCGAGCGCTCGCGGCCCTGGCCCGCGCCCTTTCCGGGCTCTTGGCCACCAACGGCGCCCAGCCATCCCATTGATTCCGTGGATCCCAAGCTCATCCGCAATTTCTCGATCATCGCGCACATCGACCACGGCAAGTCGACGCTGGCCGACCGCATGCTCGAACTGACGGGCGCCGTGGACAAACGCGACATGCGCGCGCAACTGCTCGACGACATGGAGCTCGAGCGCGAGCGCGGCATCACCATCAAGGCGCGCGCGGTGACCATCTGGCACGACTTCGAAGGCCAGCGCCACCAGCTCAATCTGATCGACACTCCCGGCCACGTGGACTTCAACTACGAGGTCGAAAAGAGCCTGCAGGCCTGCGAAGGCGCGCTGCTGTTGGTCGACGCCTCCCAGGGTGTCGAGGCCCAGACCGTGGCCAACGCCTACCTGGCGATCGAGTCCAACCTGGAGATCCTGCC
>JBJHAV010000331.1:0-3682 GCA_050480685.1 Planctomycetaceae bacterium
CGCTGGAGCGGGCTGCCGCCCTGGGCGATGCCCTGCGCGGCGAGCCCTGGGTCCGCGCCGCGGCCCGCGAGGCGGCCTTGGACCCGCACCCGAACCTGCGCGCGGCCGGGTTGGCCCTGCTCGTGCCCCTGCCCGGGCCCGACGGCCTGACGGCCGAGGAGGTGCGCGCCCTGGGGCAGGACCCGTGGTCCGAGGCCCGCGAGCACCTGGCGAACCTGCTCGGTCGGCGCCGGGATCCGGCGGACCCGGCCGTGCTGCTGGGGCTCTGCCGGGATGGCGACGCGCGGGTCGCGTCCCGCGCCCGGCGCTCCTTGGCCCTGCGTTTCGCGGCCGAGCCGGGCGATGCCGAGCGCATCGCGTTGGCCGAAGAATGGGCGAGGCTGGGCGCGCTCGAGGACTACGCCGGCGCGCTGGAAGTCGCCGGTGTGATCGCGCGGGTCGGCGCCGCGCCCGAGGCCCTGGGAGCCCTGCTGGCGGACCTGGCGGAGGCGGCGCTCGAGCCGCGCGCCCTGGTCGCCGCCCTGCTGCACGCGGCCGGCGGCGAAGCGGGCCGCGAGGACCTGTTGGCGGGCTGGCTGTCCGCGCCGACCTGGAGTTCCGAGCGCCAGGACCTGTTCCTAGCGGCCGCCCACGGCCGGGAGGGCCTCGCTCAACCGCTCTTCCTGAGCGGTGTGGTGATCGCCGACCACGGCCGCTCCGAAATCCCCGCGCACACGCGCCGGTTGACGCCTTTGCTCGAAGCCTGGGAAGGCCTGCGCGAGCCGGGCGAACGGCCGCGACACACCATGGTGGCCCAACATCTGTTCCGCGCCGTGCGCGCGGCGGAGGGCCCCAATGGTTTGGCGCGGCGCGTACTGGCGATGGTCGACCCCACGAACCCGCGCGCGGTGCTGGGGCTGGCCGAATTGACGCGCGAACCCTTCACGTGGGAGCGGGAGGTGGCCGCGCTCTTCGTGCAAAAGGTGCGCCGGATGGTGGAGCACGACCTGGGCCACCCGCGGCAAATGATCGAGGTGCTCGCGGCGAGCGCGCTGATGGAAGATCCCCACGCGTCCCAGGCGCTGGTGGATCTGCTCGACGTCGGCGGAGAGGTGGGCGCCGCGGTGCGGCACACCCTGGCGCGTGTGGCCTACACCGAGCCTCTCTTGGAGCCCCTGGGAACCCACATCGCCCGCCTCGAAGGGGACGAGTGGCTGGATGGTCTGCTCTCCCTGCGGCAGTCGTATGCGCTGCCGGCCCTGCGGGAGCGGCTGCTGGAAGAACTCGGCGACCCCCAGGGCGCCCAGGAGCGCGCTGCGGCCCTCTTGGGGGCGTTTCAGGGCGATTTGGAAGTGGCGGAGCGGCTCGAACGCCGCTTGATCGAAGCGCTCCACGCCCTCGACGAACCTTTCCCGCGGGGCGGGGCGGCCCTGGGGTTGGCGAACGTCCTGGTCGGCGCCTTGGCGCGGGTGGCGCCCCAGGAGTCGGTCGAGGTGTTCCAGATGGCCCTGGAGGCTTCCGTGGGCCGCCATCCGGCCCTCGGGCGGCAGGCGGCGAGTTCCCTGGGCCGCAGCGAGCCGGGCCGCGATCTCCTGGTCCGCTGGTTGGAGGAGGACCTCGATCGGAGCACGCGCCTGGAAGTCGCGGCGGAACTGGTCCGGGCGGGGGATGGGGCGCGTGCCTTCGACACCTTCGCGGCGGGGCTGCGTTCGGCGCCGCCGGAGCTGGCGGCGAGGTTGCTCGACAGGTTTGCGCTGCGCCAGGAGCCGCGGCTCGATCCGTTTTTGCTCGAACTCGCCGCGGATGGCGGCGCCGAACGCGAGTTGCGCCACGGGGCGCTCAGCGCCCTGGCGCGGCGACCGGGCGAGGAGGGCAGCGCGCAACTGGCCGGGCTGGTGCGCGGTCTCGGCGATGTGGAGCTCGCCCTGGCGGCTCTGCGCGCCCTGGGCGCACGGGCGGGTGCGGGCGCGGCGGAAGAACTGCTCGCCCTGGGAGACGAGTTGGCGCGCGAGCCCGCGGCCGGGGTCTCCTGGCCGCCGCGCGCGGTGGAACTGCGCGAGGCCTTCGCCGCCCAGTGGCTCGAAGCGGCCGCCGCAGCCCTGGAACAACACCGGCGCGGCGCCGGCGCCCAGGGGCCGATCGGGGGCTGGCGGCAACTCGCGCAGCGCGTTTCGAACGACTGGTGGCGGCCTTTGGTCGAGGATGGCGAGGACCTTTGGAACGCCCGCCTGGCTCGCATGCCCCAGGCCGCGGCGCACATGCGCTACCAGGCCCAGTTCGAGGCGGCGCGTGTCCTTGGGCGCATGGGGTGGTTGTCCGCTTCCCTAGAGCAGGTGCCCATGGAGCGCATGGACGGGCGCACCCTGCTCTCCCTGGTGGAGCACTTGCACTGGGATGTGCTCTATGTGGGCCTGTACGAGCGGGAGCAGGAGCCCAGGGCCGAGGTCAGCCGGAACCTGGCGACCGCCGGCCTGCCCCTGGCCCGGGCCGCGGTGGTGGCCCTCGCCGGCGAAGGCCCCTTGGGCACACACTCGCGCAACCACGCGCTGCGCCTGCTCCTGGAGCTGACACCGCCCGGGCCCGACGCCGAGCGCCTGTCCGCCATCCTGGAGACCCTGCGGAGCGCGGGCGACTGGAGGGAGAGCGACTTCGACCGCGAAGAGGTCTTTGCCGCGCGCGCCCGCACGCGGCGCTGACGGGCCCTTGGGGGCCCGGGGCCGGTGCGCCCGCGCGGCCAGGCCCCGGGTGTTCTCCGACTGGCCCCGGCCGGGTCCGCGCCCGTAGTCTCTTGGGGTCGGGCCGGTGTGCCCGCGGGAGCGGCGAGTCATGAGCGAAACGGGAAGTGCGCGTCCGGCGGGCGCCTTGCGGTTGGACGTGCCCGAGGGCGCGCGGGAAGTCCTCGACGACGGGCTGGGTTTCGTCGCGCTGGTCGATCGCATGCAGACCGATCCGGCCCTCAAGGTGGTCAATGCCGCGCGCATCAGCTACCAGCGCCGCAAGGAGAGTTTCAGCGAGGCCGACGCCAAGCTGGCCGGTTTCCTGTGGCGCCACGGGCACACCTCGCCCTATCGGCACAGCTTCTACACCTTCCACTGGAAGGCGCCGCTGTTCGTGTTCCGCCAGGCCTTCAAGTACCAGGTCGGCAGCGGCTGGCGCGAATACGAAGTGGACGGGACGAGCGTTTCCCTGGAGGTCTTCGACGTGTTCTTCGACACGGACAAGGGCTGCAGTTGGAACGAGATCAGCGGGCGCTACGTGGAATGGGAGCCCGAGTTCTACATCCCTAAGCGCATGCGCGCGAATCCGCCCCACGGCAACAAACAGGCCTCGGCCGAGCTGGACGACAACTTCGACCACGCCGGCGAACGCGCCGCCATGCTCGCCGAGTGCGAACGCGCCTTCGAGCTCTACCGCGAACGCCTGGGCCGCGGCGTGGCCAAGGAAATCGCGCGCATGCTGCTGCCCCAAAACGTCTACACCCAGGCCTACTGGACCGTCAGCCTGCAGGGCGTGATCCACTTCCTCGAACAGCGCCTGCCCGCCGACGCCCAGTGGGAGATCCGCCGCTACGCCGAAGGCATCTTCGACCTAGTCGCCGATGACCTCGCCCACCTGGGCATCACCCGCGAATCCCTGATCGCCCCCTCCTGACCGCCGCCGCCGGGAAAACGGTGCCTGGCTCCAACTTCCCGCCCTCCAGGCC
>JBJHAV010000332.1:0-3681 GCA_050480685.1 Planctomycetaceae bacterium
TCCCGGAAGGCCTCGTCCAGGTCGCTGGTCAGCACCAGCCCCTCGAGCAAGGGGAAGGCACAGTCCTCCAGCTCCATGGCGACCCCGCGCAGGGCCGACATGGCCTTCTCGATGGGCAGTTCGAGCAGGTGCAAAATCACCGGCTGGTCGGGGCCGAACATTTGGCCGCTGGCGATGCGCGGGAGCAGGGCGTAGCCGATTTGGCCGGCGGCGCCGGTCACGGCGACACGCAGGGGAGCCTTCGTCATGGGAGTGTTGGGCGGGGGGACTTCGGAGGGGGGGTGGAGCCGAGCAGGGGCGCGGGCGGCCTTGCGGGCCGACATCCTGACGGTGCCGCCCCCGGGCGGCAAGGTTTCCAGGGCCCCCTGCGGCACCCGCCCGCGCCCAGGGGCGCTACCGACGGGGAATCCGTGGCTTATGGTAGGCGGGGGGCCGGGTCGAAGCTTCCCGCACCCCCCAACATGAAGGACCTCCTCCAGGCCCCGGATCGCGTCGACCTCGGAGCCCTGCTGGCCCAACTGGGTCAGCGGGCCGCGGTCCACCGCTTCGCCGTCGCCCCGAACCCCTGCGTCGGGGCGGCGCTGCTGGATGCCCAGGGCCGGGTTTTGGCGGAGGGGTTCCACGAGCGCTGGGGCGGCCCCCACGCGGAAATCCGCTGCATGGAAAACGCCCGCGCGGCCGGCATCCCGGCGGAGCGTTGGCACACCCTGGCGGTGACCCTGGAGCCCTGCTCCAGCCAGGGCAAAACGCCGCCCTGCACCCAGGCGCTGATCGACGCAGGCCTGAAGCGCGTGGTTGTGGGCTCCCTGGACCCGGATTCCCGCCACCGCGGGCGCGGGTTGGAGCTCTTGCGCGCCGCCGGCATCCAGGTGGAGCTGCGTGAAGGCGCCTCGCCCCTGGAGCGCGTCGCGCCGCACTTCCTGCGCTGGAACGAATACGAGCGCCTGCGCCGCCCGCGTCCCTGGTTGATCGCCAAGTGGGCCCAGACCCTGTCCGGCCACTTGAGCCCGCCCGAGGACGTGGGCCAAGGTCGCTGGATCAGCGCGCCCGAATCCCTGCGCGACCTGCAGTTTCTGCGGGCTTCGGTGGAGGCGATCGTGACCGGCGTGGGCACGGTACTGGCCGACGATCCGCGTTTGACCCTGCGCTACCCGGCGCCGCTCGAATGTCCGCCCATGCGCGTGGTGCTCGACACCGCGCTCTCGACGCCGCCGGATGCGCGCCTGTTGCGACCGCCCGAGAGGGGCGAGGCCGGCGGCCCGGTGACGCTTTTGACCGTGGCCGGAGCCTCGGCCCAGCGCCACCGCGCCCTGCAAGCGGCCGGCGCGCGCATCCACGGTTTGCACCCCGGTCCCGACGGGCACGTGGCCCTGCGCGAAGCCCTGGAATGGATGTGGCGATTCGGCGCGCGGCGGGTGCTGCTCGAAGCCGGGCCGCGCCTGCTCTCGGCATTTTTCCGGGCCGGTTTCGTCGATCAGGTGCGTGTGTACACGGGCCAGGTGCGCGGCGGGCGGGGCGAGAGTTTGGCCGGGCTGCTGGCGGAGCTCGACTTGCAAGCGCGCGCCGAGGGTGAGTGCGGTCCGGACCAGGTCCTCGAAGCCTTCGTCGGGCCGCGGCGCGGGCGCTAGGGCGGATTGGATGGGGGAGCCGCGCGAAGGAGCCGAGCCGGGCGCAGCCGCGCCGTCGAGCTTCGGCAACATGAGCGAGCACCACTGGTCGCGCGCTCGCCGCGACAAAAACGCCGAAGCCATGGCCTACCTGCGCGAGCGCTCCCAGGCGCCCGGCGTGGCCGAGGGCGGCGCCGAGCGCAACCACTACTGCATGCAGTGCCAGGGGGTGATTCCCCTCCAGTACGACCAACGCTCGCCGGCGGACGAACTGCCGGGCAACTGCCCCCACTGCGGCGCCGAACTCGATGCGCGCGTGCGCGCGATGTTCAACTGGGTCGAGATCGACCAACCCCCGCGCGGCGACGCCAAACTCGCCCTCGGCCTAGCAGCCGCCCTGCTATTGCTCCTCGCCGGCGCGGCCTGGCTGCTCTGGCGGCTGTGGTGAGGCGCGCCGCAGCCGCTCCGTGGTGATCCGAGCACCCTCCGACCGGGCCGCCAGCGCCAGGGTGGGTGTTCCAAAGCCCTTGGAAGCACCACGGCTCTTCTTGGCGCGGCCTCCGGGGCGAGGCTCTCTGCGAGAGGGATGGAGCGCCGGCTCGACCCAGCGTCGGTGCTTGGGCTTCAGAACTGTCGATTGAGCGGCGTTGCTGGAACAGTTTACCGGAACCGGACAGATTCTAAGCTCCTGTCGTGCCACGAGTTACTGCTATGCCCCGGCCCCGGCCCCGGCCCCTGAATCGAGCCCATTCATGTATTGTCCTGGTTGCTGGGGTGCACGGAGTGCCTCAGCGCTCGCCCTCTGTAACCCCCTGCGGGGCATACAGAGGCTCAACGAAAGACCCGATAGACCATTCGAAAGCCAATCATGAAGGCACTGCTCGCAGTCGCACTTGTCGCCGCGCCCTTGGGTACCTGGCTGCTCTCGCCGCTTCCCACCGGCCTCGACGGCCCTCCTCCTCCGACTGCCCAGGTCTCATCGGGGCCCACTGGTTCGGGCAGCTTGCCATTTCCGGATGGAAACGCGCCGGGTTTCACATGGGGCATCAAGGCTTCCACCAACATAGGCACCGCGACCCTGACGGAGGTTTCCTTTCCGGGTGGAACCTTGGCACCTTCAAACTTCATGGGCGGTCTGAACGGCGATGTCGGCACCGTCATGATCAAGAGTACCGCTCTGAAAGCCGGTGTTACCACCTACACCGCTACCTTTGAGGTCAATGGATCCAATCCACCGATCAAAATTAAGGTCACCTTGCAGAATCCCCACGCGCGTGCCGGTGTCGTGGTGGACTTCGGGGGGCTGGAGTTCTACGGAGAGTCAGGCTTTTTCCCTGTCAGCGTCCTCGATGCGCAGGGCAGCGTCGTCTCGACCTACCATGGCGAAGCATCGTTGACGATGTTCTCCCTCCGAGGTTCACGCGCAAGGGTGGACGGGATTGGGCCGCAGGCCCCTATCCTGATCGAAGCGGGTGAAGGAGAGATTTTTATCGAGGTCCTCGAGAGGATCGCGGGGGACACTCTCATCTTGGAGATCACCGCGCCCCGACTCGATACCACGCGTAGCAGCGTGAATCTGTAGCCGGAGCCGGGCACCGCTGCGCCAGGACTCTCACGTCCACCGACCTCAGCGGTCGGGTGCGGGTAGAGTCCGCGGGCGCTGCCGGCGGTGCCACAATCGACGCGGCACCAGCGACGTTCGCCGGACATTTCCCAAGGGCGTTTCGCCTCGACTGGGCCGGCAATGCGTGTCAGCCGGAGTCCCGTCCGCGCTGGCGGCGTTCGAGCATGGCGCGGCGGGCTTGGGCGCGTTGCAAACCGCCGCCGGCGCCGGCGGTTTCCGCGGGCAGGGGGGCGGCGGTCGCCGCGCCGCCGCCGGGCGCGGGTGTTTGCGCGGGAGCGGCCTGGCCGGCCAGGTGGTCGGCCAGGCGCTTCACGGTGGGGAAGCGGAAGATGTCGGTGATCGCTAGCGGGCGGGCGAGGCGCTCCTTGATGCGGCGATGGGCCTGGACGGCCAGCAGCGAGTGCCCTCCCAGGTCGAAGAAGTTGTCCCCCAGGCCGACTTCGGGCACAC
>JBJHAV010000333.1:0-3615 GCA_050480685.1 Planctomycetaceae bacterium
GGCCCAGGAGACGCGGCGCATCCTCGACCGCCTGGTGGGCTACGAGGTGTCGCCGATCCTGTGGCGCAAGATCGGCCCGGGGCTCTCCGCCGGCCGGGTGCAGTCGGTGGCCGTGCGGCTGATCGTCGAGCGCGAGCGCGAACGGCGGCGTTTCGTCAAGAGCAGCTACTGGGACCTGAGCGGTTCCTTCGAGGTCACATCGGGGGCTTTCCAGGCCGAGCTGGTCTCCGTGGACGGCCGCCGTGTGGCCAGCGGCAAGGACTTCGATCCGGCGACCGGCAAACCCAAGGGCGAGGCTTTGGTGCTCGACGAGGCCGGCGCGCGGCGCCTGGCCGAAGGGCTCGAAGGCGCCCCCTGGCGCGTGGTCAAGGTCGAGTCGAAGGACTTCACCGAACGGCCCCAGCCGCCCTTCACCACCTCGACGTTGCAGCAGGAGGCGAACCGCAAACTGCGTTTGTCCGCGCGCGCCGCCATGCAGGCCGCCCAGCGGCTCTACGAGAGCGGTTTCATCACCTACATGCGCACGGACTCGACCTCGCTTTCGGAAGAAGCCGTGGCGACGGCCCGTCGGCGCATCGCGGAGCTGTACGGCAAGGATCACCTGCCCGATCAGCCGCGCCAGTACCGCACCAAGGTCAAGAACGCCCAGGAAGCCCACGAGGCGATTCGCCCGGCGGGGGAGTTCCGGCGGCCCGAGGAGCTGCGCGGCGAACTCGGCGGCGACGAAGCGCGGCTGTACGAGTTGATTTGGAAGCGCACGGTCGCTTCGCAGATGAGCGACGCGCGCGGCAACCGCGTGACGGTGCAAGTCGAAGGGGCGGGAACGGCCGGCAAGGGGCTCTTCCAGGCCAGCGGCAAGACGATTCTGTTCCCCGGTTTCCTGCGTGCCTACGTGGAAGGCGCGGACGATCCGGAGGCCGATCTGGCGGACAAGGAAACCCTCCTGCCGCCCATGGCCCAGGGCGATTCGGCGCGCTGCGCGGGCCTCGAAGCGCGCGGGCACACGACCGCACCGCCGCCGCGCTACACCGAAGCCAGCCTGGTCAAGAAGCTGGAAGAAAGCGGCGTCGGGCGGCCCAGCACCTACGCGATGATCATCGACACGATCACGCGCCGGGACTACGTGGTGCGCCAACGGGGCGCGCTGGTGCCGACCTTCACGGCCTTCGCGGTGGTCGGTTTGCTGGAGCGCTACTTCACGCACCTGGTCGACGTGAACTTCACGGCCGACATGGAGAGCGATCTCGACGCGATCTCGCGCGGCGAGAAGGATTGGCGCCCCTACCTGGAGCGCTTCTACTTCGGCGAGCAGGACGGGGCCACCGAGGAGATCGCCAAACGCGGGCTCAAGCGCCTGCTCGAAGGCGACATCGATGCGCGCGAGTGCTGCACCCTGCCCCTGGGCGAGGATGACCAGGGGCGCAACGTGGCGATCCGCATTGGGCGTTATGGCCCGTACGTGGAGCGCGGCGACGAACGCGCCACGATCCCCGAAGGGGTCGCGCCCGACGAGTTGACCCTCGAGAAGGCGACCGAACTGCTCGAATTGGGCGGCGCCCAAAATGTGCTCGGCCAGGACGCCGAGGGGCGCAACGTCTACCTCAAGAGCGGACGCTACGGGCCCTACGTGCAGCTCGGCGACGCGGAAGAAGGCGGCGAGAAGCCCAAGATGAAGTCGCTGCTGCCGGGCATGTCCATGGAGGACGTGACCCTAAAGGGCGCGCTCGAATTGCTCGGCCTGCCGCGCGAGGTCGGCAGCGATCCACAAAGCGGCGAGGTGATCCTGGCCGACCTGGGGCGCTACGGCCCGTACCTGCGGCGCGGCTCGGACACCCGTTCCGTTCCGAATCCGCGGGATCTGTTCGAGATCGACCTGGAGGGAGCCCTGGCGCTCTTCGCCCAGGAAAAACGCCGGGGTTTCCAGCGCGCCGCTCCCAAGGTGCTGCGCGAACTCGGGCCCTCGCCCGCCGGGGCGCTGGTGCAGGTGCTTTCGGGCCGCTACGGCCCGTACGTCACCGACGGCGAGGTGAACGCTTCGTTGCCCAAGGGTGGTGATCCCGACGCGATCGACCTGGCGGGGGCCCTGGCGCTGCTCGAAGCGCGCGCCGCCGCGGGTGGCGGGCGCAAGAAGAAGACCGCGAAGAAGGCCGCCAAGAAGACGGCGAAGAAGGCGTCCTCGAAGACCTCCAAGGCCAAGAAGACAGCCAAGAAAGCCTCCAAGAAGGCCGCCAAGAAGGCTTCGGGCACGGACGCGGAGTGAGTCGCGAAGGGCGCCCGGACGCCCTACCCGGGGTCTTGCGTCGAGGCCCTGCCCCCGGCGCGCGCGCCTGCCCTCGACGGGCGCGGGCCGGGCCCCTATCCTGTCGGCCCTCAAGCGGGCCCGCCGCGGCCCGGCGCACCGAACCGTCCCGACTCCCCCCCGGCCGAGAGCCGCCGCTCGCCTCGACGCGACGCCCCCCACCGACCATGCAGATCACCGAGATCCCCGTCGAAGGCTACGAGAAGGTCGTCCGCTGCCAGGACGAGGGAACCGGCCTGCACGCTTTGATCGCGGTGCACGACACGACGCTCGGGCCCGCGCTGGGGGGCATGCGCATGCTGCCCTACGCCTCCGAGGACGAGGCGCTGTTCGACGTGCTGCGCCTGTCGAAGGGCATGACCTACAAGTCCGCCGTGGCCGAGACCGGCCTGGGCGGGGGCAAGAGCGTGATCCTCGGCGATCCCCAGCGCTCCAAGAGCCCGGCCCTGTTCCACGCCATGGGGCGTTTCGTGGAGAGCCTCGACGGCCTCTACATCACCGCCGAGGACATGAACATCGGCATCTCCGATCTGGAGGAGGTCAAGAAGTACACCAAGTGGGTGACCGGTTTGGCGCGCGAGGCGGGCAGCTCCGGCAACCCCAGCCCGTACACCGCGCGCGGGGTCGTGCAGGGCATGCGCGCCGTGATGGAAGAGGTCTTCGGCTCCGAATCCTTCGAGGGCCGTTCGATCCTGATCCAAGGTGTCGGCGCGGTCGGCGGCACCATGGCGACCATGCTCAAGGAGCGCGGCGCCCGCATCCTGGTGTGCGACATCGACGAGAAGCGCGCGCGCACCCTTGCCGAACAACACGGCTTCGAGGTCGTGCCCGACGCCGGGCACCACAAGGTCGAAGTCGACGTCTACGCGCCCTGCGCGCGCGGCGCCGGGATCAACGACACGACCCTGCCCGAACTGCGCTGCAAGGCGATCGCCGGCTGCGCCAACAACGTGCTGCTCGAAGAGCGCCACGGGGAGCTGCTGCGCCAGCGCGGCATCTTGTACGCGCCCGACTACGTGATCAACGCCGGCGGCATCATCAACGTCTCGATCGAGGTGCGCCCGGAGGGTTACGACGAGACCGTCGCCCTGGAGCGCATCGACCGCATCTACGACAACCTGCGCCGCGTCTTCGAGATCGCCCGCACCGAGGGCATCCCGACCCACGCCGCCGCCGACCGCCTGGCAGAACTGCGCATCGCCGAAGGCCGCGCCCGCCGCTCCGGCTCCTGATCCGCCCCGCGGTAAGGCGGTGCCGGGAAGGCGGTGCCAGGCTCCAACTTCCCCCCCAACACAGCAGCCCACCCGGCATTCGCC
>JBJHAV010000334.1:0-3508 GCA_050480685.1 Planctomycetaceae bacterium
GATCTGCAGCTATTGGCGGATCTCGATCTGGTCACGGTGCTGGACCCGCGCGAGGACACCGTGATGTCGCTTTTCGTCGGCACCCTCTCCGAGGAGATGGAAGACCGCGGACGCGATGCCGGGGAGCGCAAGGAGATCGAGTTGCAGGGCCGCACGGTTTCGGTCCTGCACTACCGCGCGGAGGAGGGACGCGATCGCGCTTTCCAGATCGGGGCCGTGCCCGGTGCGATGGTGTACGAGTTCGAGTTGGCTCCCCTGGGCGACCGTCCGGTGCGCGTGTCCGTTCTGCGCACGCGGGGCGAGTTGAACCCCGAGTACTTGCAGCGTTTCCTCGAACCCTTCGACCTGTGGGCCCGGGGAGGTCCTCCCGAGGGGGGGCGCTGAGGGGCCGCGGCCGGTTGCGCGCCGCTTGTCTCTGAACGAAACCATGGTTTCCCGCGAGCCGTTCCCCGATCCGTCGACCGAGCATCCGTCGACCGAGCATCCGTCGACCGAGCCGCCGCCGAAGCGCACGGTTTCGGCCTGGGCCGTGCTCGCGCTGCTCGGGGTTTTGCTGATGGGCGCGGTGGGGCTGGCGATGTTGGGACTGAGCCTGCAGCGCGCCGAGGCCGGGGAACTCGCCCGGGAACTGGTCGGGGAGGAGGCCCAATTGCCCCTGGGGTTGGTGTTCGAGTTGGCGGCTTCGAATGCGAACCAACAGCGCTCGGTGCGTTGGCGCCGCGATCCGCAGGCCGCGGCGGATGCGACGCTGCCCGAGGACGTCACCGTGGTGCGCTACGGCGGGCCGATGCCGGTGCAGCGCCAGTTCGCGCCTGCGCGCGGCTCCGCCCAGGAACTCGCCCGGCAGGTGGCCGAGTGGGAACTCGAGCCCAAACGCGCCTTCGAAGCCGAATTGGGCCGGGGCCGAGTGCGCTTCGGACGGTGGCAGTCGGATTGGGTGCGCACGCGGCTCTACTCGCGCGGGGGCACCTTCCGGGACGTGATTTCGTTCAACATCAGCATCGGCGACCGGCCCCAGGTGCTCTTCGCGCGCTGGCCCGAGAACGCCACCGAAGCCGCCGCTGAAACGCTGGTGCCGCTGCTCGAAGTATTGCGCTTGGACGAGCTGTGGGCTGACTACGAAAGCCGGCGCGATGCGGTGCGCCGCGGCAAGGACGCGGCCTCCCTGGCGCCGGAAGAGTCCTAATTCCGCCCGACCCGCGGGGCGCTCAGCGCGCTTGCGCCTGCGCGGTCCGCAGGGCTTCCAACGACTCGTGCACCAGCTCGGCCAGGTGGCGCACACGCGCACCGCTGCCGGCCAGGCCCGCGGACCACTGCAGTTGGCAGCCCGGGTTGGCGGTGACGAGCACACGCGCGCCGCTGGCTTCGAAGGCCTGGCTGCGCGGAGCAAAAACCGCGGCGGCGTCCTCGGGCCGCAGCAGGGAGTAGAGCCCGGCCGAGCCGCAGCAGCTCTCCTCGTCCTCCAGCGGCCGGAGGTCCAGGCCGACCAGGGCATCGAGGACCGCGTGTGGTTCGGCGCGCACCCGCTGGCCGTGGCACAGGTGGCAGGGCGCATCCCAGGCCACCGCTTCGCGCTCCACCGCCGGCGGACGCAGTTCCTGCAAGGGTCCGGCCACCAGTTCGCTGTAGTCGCGCACCCGGGCCGAGAAGGCTTCGGCCCGCGCGCGCCAGGGATCCCCGTTTTCGAACAGGTGCCCGAGTTCCCGCAGGTGTGAGCCGCAGCCCGCGCTGTGGGTCGCGAAGGGCAAGTCCTCACCCGCCTCTTCGGCCGCCGCGATCAGGGTGCGCGCCAGTTCGCGGGCCGTGTCCAACTCGCCGTTGTGCGCCTGCAGGGAACCGCAGCAAACCACGCCGCGCGGCACGCGCACGTTCCAGCCCAAGGCGCTCAAGGACGCGGCCGCGGCGCGGTTCGTGTCGCCCAGGACGAGCGGCATCAGGCAGCCTTCGAGCAGCAAAAGGTCGCCGCGCTCCGCAGCGCCCGGGACGGGCCGGGCCGGCAGGTGCTCGGGCAGCGGGCGCTGGGCGGCGAGGGGCGGGAACGCGGGCAGGTGCGCGGCGGCCGCCCGTCCGCCCGGCAGCAGCCGCGCGGCGAGGCTCGTCAGGCCGAGCACCTGGGCCGCGCGGCCGAGCGCTCCGGCCAGGCGCAGCAGCGGGCGGTGCGTCAACACGTAGCGCAGGCCGACGCGTTTTGCGAAGCGCCCGAGGGTCGCCGCCGGACCGGGCCGTTCGGCGATGCGCGCGGCGCGGGCCTGGTCCCGGGCGAGCTCCATCATGCGCCCGTAGGGCACACCGGCCGGGCAGGCGCTTTCGCAGTGCCGGCAGAGCAGGCAGAAGTCGAGCTCCTCGCGGTACCCCTCGCCCACGTCGAGCCGGCCTTCGCCGGCGGCGCGCATCAGCGCGATGCGGCCCCGCGGGCTGGAGGCTTCCACACCGGTGAGCCGGTAGGTCGGGCAGGTGTTGAGGCACAGGCCGCAGTGGATGCAGTCCAGGCTGGTTTCGGCCAAGAGCGCCAGCAGGCGCTCGCCGGGGGGCGCCGGGCCTTCCGCCGGTGCCGTCTCGGCCGATGCCGATGCGTGTTGCCGGGGCGCGTTCATCGGGTCAAAAGGGGATGCAGCCGGCCGGCGGCGAAGCGGCCGTGGGGGTCAAAACGTTCCAGCAGGCGCCGCTGGGTGTCCAGGGCGGGCAGCTCGCCGGCGTGGGCCGCGCGCAGGGCGGCGGGCAATCCGGGCCAAGTCAGCCGCCAGGAACCCCAGCCGGCGGCGCGCGCGAAAGAGGCGAGCGCGTGGCCGTCGAGGCGCGCGCCGGGCGCCGGCAGCCAGGCCAGGCGCGCGAGCCCCGGTTCGACCACCGGCACCAGGTCCAGGGCCACCTGACCGGCGGCCCGGCGCAGGTGCTCGAGGGCGGTGGCGGCAAAGCTCGGGCTGCACTCGGCGACCACCAGGGGCCGGGGGCCCAAGGTGACATCGCGCCAGGCCCGGGCGCGCGCGGGTCCGCGCGCTCCGCAGGCGCCGCCGTCGGGCTGCAAGAGTGCGCTCACGCGGCGGCGCAGGTCCACGAGAGCCGCTCCTTTGCCCTCCAGCACACAAACCACGCGCCACGGCCCGCGCACGGCGCTATCGCTGTCGCCGCCGCCACGATCACCGCCGCCGCCGTCGCCGCCGCCACTATCGCCGGCCGGAGCCAGGGGCGTCGCCAACACGCGGGTCAGCGGCAACCGCGCCTGGGCGAGGGCCAACGCCCGCTCCACAGCCGGTACGGGCCCGGCCTCGGTGCGTTCCAGCACGCAGGTCTCGGGCGCGCGCGCCCACAGCCGCAGGGACAGCTCCAAAGCCACGCCCAGGGCCCCATGGGCGCCCGCGTGCACCCGGAAGAGGTCGTAGCCGGTGACGTTTTTGACCAGCCGGCCGCCGCTCCGGGTGACGGTGCCGTCCGCTCCCAGCACGGTCAGCCCCAGCACCTGGTCGCGCAGGGGCCCGCGCCTCAGCCGGTCGGCCCCGTGGGAGGCGGC
>JBJHAV010000335.1:0-3507 GCA_050480685.1 Planctomycetaceae bacterium
GGCCAAGCGGCCGCTGAGGAGCTGCGCGAAGGCCTGCGGCGCATGGGCGTCTCCGCCGAGGTGCATTTGACCTCCGGCCGGGGCGACGGTTGGCGCCGCGTGCGCAGCATGGGCCCCGAGGTCGACCTCGTGATCTCCGTGGGCGGCGACGGCACCCTGCGCGAAGTGCTCTCCGGGCTCGTGGATGCGGACACCCACGTGGCCCAACTCCCGCTCGGCACCGCCAACCTGCTGGCCGCCCAACTCCGCCTGCCGCGCGACGTGCACCACTGCCTCGAAATCGTCGCGCGCCGCCGCACCGTCGGGCTCGACGGCGCACGCGTCAACGGCCGGGCCTGTTACCTGTGCGCCGGCGTGGGCATCGACGGGCTCGTGGTGCGCGAAGTGGAGCGGCGGCGCACCGGTCCGATCCGCAAGTGGGCCTACGTGCGCGCCATGGCGCGGGTGCTCGCGAACTACCGCCCGCCGGAGTTGGAGCTGGAAGTGGACGGCGAGCGCGTCGGCGGCCGCTTCGCCTTTGTGCTGGTCGGCAACCTCTCGATCTACGGGGCGTTTTTCAAACTCTCCGCCGCGGCCCGCCCGGACGACGGGCGCTACGAGGTCTACGCCATGCGGCGCGCCGACCTGACCGCCCTCGCCCGCCTGGCCGTGCAGGGTGTCGTCTCGCGCCTGCCGGGCAAACTCGGCACGCTCTGGCAGGCCCGCCGCGTGGTCGTCCGTTCGGCCGAACCGGTGCCCTTCCAGGTGGACGGCGACCTGGCTGGCGAGACCCCCTTCGAACTGGAGCTGAGCGGCCTGACCCACCGCATCCTGGCCCCCTGACGGCGGTGCGGCCGGGGCGGAGCCGCGGGCTGCTACCCTGTTGCCCATGGCGAGCCACGGCGGCGGGACGGAGGGGCAGCGGCCCTGGGTGGAGGTGCGCGGCGTGCGGCTCGGGGGCGGCCCCGATCCGTTCCTGATCGCCGGCCCGTGTGTGGTCGAAAGCCTTGGGTTGACCCTCGAAATAGCCGCCGCGCTGAAGGAACTGGCGGCGGCCCGCAACCTGGCCCTGGTCTTCAAGGCCAGCTTCGACAAGGCCAACCGCACCTCCGCCGGCTCCGGCCGCGGCGTCGGCATGGAGCAGGGGCTCGCGGCCCTGGCGGAAGTGCGAAAGCGCCTCGAACTGCCCGTGCTGACCGACGTGCACCTGCCCGAGCAGTGCGCCGTCGCCGCCGGATCCGTGGACATTTTGCAGATCCCGGCGTTCCTCTGCCGCCAGACCGACCTGCTCGTCGCCGCAGCCGCCACGGGCCTGCCCGTGAACGTCAAGAAGGGCCAGTTCCTGGCCCCCTGGGACATGCGCCACGTGGTCGACAAGCTGCGCTCCGCCGGCGGCGGCGGTGTGCTCGTGACCGAACGCGGCACGAGCTTCGGCTACGGCCGCCTGGTGGTGGACATGACCGGCTTCGCCGACCTGGAGCGCACCGGTTGCCCGGTGGTCTTCGACGCCACCCATTCGGTCCAGCGCCCGGGCGGCGCCGAAGGCCGCACCGGCGGCGACCGCGAACTGGTGCCTGCCCTGGCCCGCGCCGCCGCGGCCACGGGCCAGGTGGACGGCTTCTTCTTCGAGGTCCACCCGAACCCGGACAGCTCACCCTCCGACGGTCCCAACATGGTCCACCTCGACCAGTTCGAAGCCGTGCTCGACGGCGTGCTCGCCGTGCACCGGGCCGCGCGGGCGGCCCGCACCTGATCCCGCGTCGGCGGCGCCCGTCAGGAGGGCAGCCGATCCAGGGCCTGCTCTAGGGCCCGGGCGACGACGCGGATCGCGTGGGCGCGCTGGGGCGGCAACCCGCCGGCCCGGGCGGCCAGGTCGGCGAGGTCTAGGGCGCGGGCCTCCTCTAGGGTCGCACCGGCCAGGCGCTCGCAGACCATCGAAGCGAAGGCCAGCACCGCGCTGCAGGCGGAGGCCTGGAAGCCCGGCTGCAGGCCGCCTGAGCCGTCCCGGGCCAGGTGCAGCACGAGCTCGTCGCCGCAGGCGGGATTGGACGCCCGCCCCTGAACTAGGGCACCGGCGGGCACGCCCCCGTGCCGCGGGTGGCGCAGGTGCTCCCGAAACAGCTCCGAAAGCCCCCCCGCAGCCTGCTCGTAGTCCGCACCCGTCGACATAAACTCCTACCCAATAGCGACTTACGTCGCCGCACGACTCCCTTACGAGGTCTGATTTGCCCCGCGCCGGGGCACCGATAAAGTTCCGCGCCTCCCAGATGGCAACGAGAAGGGCAAACCGGTCGCGAGGCCGGGGCGCAAAGCCACGGGCCCCACGAGGGTAGCCGGGCTGCCGAAAGCCGTCACTGCCTTCTTAGCGCGTCATCCGAGGGGCGAGGGAACCTGACCCTCTTCGGTTTCGAGACGCCTCCGGAACTCGGACGTCGCGTGCGCTCCGCTCCGGCTTCGGCCGGGGCGGAGGCCTGCTCCGACCTCCCGAGCCCGAGGCCCGCGAACCGAACGTCAGGCCGGATGACCGGATCGACGCGCCTATGGCTCCCCCCCCGACCCACTCCCTGCCTCACCCGCCGCGGATCTCCCCGCCCGGGCTTGGCCCGTGCCGTGCCCGCAAGGGTGGGGCGAAGGGAAAGACGGCCGGTTCGATCGGGACCCATGCGCCGCAAGCACACCCGCGGGCCGCCTCCGACGCGGCTCCGGGGATCGGGGAAGTCGGAAGGAAGTCTCCCTTCCCGGCGCGGTTGGCACCGCGTCCAGGACGGCGTCACGGGGACGCCGCCCGCGGGAAAATGGGGCTTCCGGTCGCCCACGGGCGGCCGCAAAAGACGATGGAGGAGAACGCGCGCCGCGCGGACGGGGACCCGTTCGGCGCGCTGGGTTCCCAGGCGACTCCACACGGGGATGGAGCGGTCCGCCAAGGGGACCACGCTCGGCTTCGCCGAACGTGCGGCGGACCCTGACCTCTGCGCAAGCAGAGCGCCAGGAACCTTTCGAGGGCATGGGGCCGCGCCCCATGCCCTCGTCTTTTTTCCGCGCGGTTCGCGGGCCTCCAGCCCGCTCTTCGGAGAGGAGGACCAGGCCCTAGGCCCGCAACATCAGGTGCGCCCGACCGTCAATGGGTGAAGGCGAGCGGGGTGGGGTTGCTGGCTAGCTTGATCGCGAGGGTCGTGGGGTCGAGGACCACGTAGGCGTGGTGGGCGACGAGACCGGCGGCGCTGGCGTCGAGCAAGCCGGCGGTGAGGTTGAAGCGCGCGACGGCTCGGCCCCAGGGGTCGAGCACTCCCAGGGAGTTTTGCAGGATCGCCGAGTTCGGGTTCGAAAGCCCGAACTGGG
Source organism: Planctomycetaceae bacterium (assembly GCA_050480685.1). Taxonomy (GTDB): domain Bacteria; phylum Planctomycetota; class UBA1135; order UBA1135; genus JBJHAV01. Next base: position 3,319 of record JBJHAV010000335.1, read on the forward strand.
AGTAAGCATCGAGCATCAACGGCAGGTGCGCCGCCCCCAGGGGCAGCCCCGGTTGAGTGCCCGAGAAGGACCCGATCAGCAGATAAAAGTGCCCCGCATGGGCCCCGCAGGCCCCCAGTTGCAGGAGCTGCCGCCCTCCTTGGGAAACCGACACAGACTCGGCCGCCGCACCGAGGTGCGCGCCACCTT
>JBJHAV010000336.1:0-3479 GCA_050480685.1 Planctomycetaceae bacterium
AAACTCCTCGGCGACGAAGTCGTCGATGCGGTCGCGCAGCTCCAAGAGCACCCGCTCGGCGGTGCGTTTGCCGACGCCCTTGATGCGTCCCAGGCTGGCGGTGTCGCCCAGGCGCAGGGCGTCGAGCAGTTCACCCGGCGCGAGACCGCCGACGATCGCCAGCGCCAAGGTCGGGCCCACACGTTGCACTCGCAGAAGCAGGCGGAAGAGCTGCCGCGACAGGCGCTCGGGGAAACCGTAGAGCAGATGGGCATCCTCGCGCACGACCAGGTGGGTCCAGGCGCGCACGGCTTCGCCCTCGGCGGGAAAGTCGAGGCCGTCGGCGACAGTCAGTTCGAAACCGATGCCGCCGACACTCAGCACCAGGCGCCGGGCGCCGCGTTCGGCCACACGGCCGTCGAGGAAGTCGTACACGGCGCCTTCGGCCCGGGGGGGCCGCTCCTAAGGATCAGTCGCCGGCCAGCTTCAGGCCCATTTCGGTCAGCTTCGAGCGCAATTCCTGCAGCGAAGTCGTGCCGAAGTTCTGCATGCCGAGCAGCTCGTCGGCCGAGTGTTTGGTCACGTCGCCCAGGGTCAAACAGCCGAGCAGTTCGACGGCGCGGCGCGCGCGGATCGAGAGCTGCAGGTCGGTGATCGGCCGGTTGTGGATGTCCGTGGAATCGTCCGGGGCCTGGCGACGCGCACGCGCTTCGATCGAAGCCACGGCCTCCTCGCGCGGCATGCCGAGGCGCAGACCCTTGGAGCGCAGGATCTCCTTGATCTCGTTCAGGCTGGTCTCGCCGAAGTTTTTGTAGGAGAGCAGCTCTTGCTCGCTCTTGCAGACCAGATCCCCGAGGGTGTGGATCTGCATCTTGTTGAGGCAGTTGCGGGCGCGCACGGACAGCTCGAAGTCGCTGATCGGGATGCGCAGGATCTGGTTGAGCTTGTCTTCCTTGCGCTCCAAATCCTCGTCGTAATACATCTCCATCGCCGAACGGGCGTCCTCCAGGTAGAGGCGCGCGCGCTCGTCGGTCGGATCGTGGCGCAAAACCGTGTCGTAGCAAGCGGCCGCCTGGGGGTCGCGCCCGCGGTCCTCGTAGAGCACTCCGAGGTTGAGCAGCACGGCCCGGTCGGCGTTGTGGGTGCGGACGGCGGTTTCGTAGAGCTCCATCGCCAGGCCGTCGATGCCGCAGCGTTCGGCCAAGTAGGCGCCGCGCACCAGGGCCGGACGCAGGGTCGGGTCCAAATCGCGGGCGGCGGCGTAGTGATCGAGGGCGCGCTCGAAGTCGCGGCCGAGCTCGCACAGGCGCGCCAAGAGGTAGCGCCCTTCGGCGCTCTCGTGGAAACCGTCCGGCGCCTGGTCCAGTTCGGCTTCCAAACGGTCGGCGACCTGTTCTTCGTTGCCCTCGCCCGCTTCCGCGAGCCAACTTTCGAGCTGCACTTCGAGCAGACCGCCGCGCGGGCGGGGCTCCTCCGGGTAGGCCTTCGTCAAGCGCGCGAAGAGCGGCTCGGCTTGGGCGAAGCGGCCCAGACTGGCCAGGGCCCGCGCGCGGGTGAAGTCGGCCACGTCGTCGCCCTCGTAGGCGGCCAATTGGTCGGCGGCCAGGGCGTACTCGCCGAGCACCCAAAGGCCCAGGCCCCTGCGGCGGCCTTCTTCGCCCGTGTGGCCGAGGGCCTCGACCGTGCGGCGGAAGGAATCGACCCGCTGGGCGCTGCGGTAAACCGTCGCGCGCCCCGCCTGCAAGACCGCGAAGCTCGGGTTCTCGACTCCGAGCAGATCGAAGGTCTCGGGGCTCGGAACGTCCAGATCGGCGACGGCGGGCTGGCTCTCGTCTTGCATGGATAAAAAAGCGGGGAGGCGCGGGGCCTCGGGCGGGCGCGGGGGCGCCGTGGCCGGAGGCGCCGGAGGGAAAGTGGGGGAGGCGGCGCGGGGTGCCGCCGGCGGGCGGTCCGGAGCGGTCGCCCGGGGCCCGATGGGCCGAAGAGGATAGGGCCCGCCCGTGCGGACGGTCAAATCGGCGGGTTCGCCCCTGGGAAGGGAGGGCGCGGGTTCGGCGGCCGGCCGGGGGGGGGCAGCTAGGCTCCAGGGGATCGGGTTCGCGGCGCAGGGAGCGCCCGCGGCCCCTCTCCCCCGACCCCCGAGCGCCCTTGGACAAGCTCACCATCCGCGGCGGACGCCCCCTGGAGGGCGAAGTCGCCGTTCGCGGCGCGAAGAACGCCGTGCTGCCCGTGCTGGCGGCATCCCTTTTGACCGACGACCCGCTGGTGGTGCCGAACGCTCCACGGCTCTCGGACGTGCGCACCATGTGCGAGGTGCTGGGGGAACTCGGCTCGGACGTGTCCCGCGAGCCGGGCGGTCGAGTCGAGGTGCGCTCCAGCGCGCGCCCGGCCTCCCGCACCGGCTGGGAGCTCGTGCGCCGCATGCGCGGCTCGGTCTGCGTGCTCGGGCCCCTCGTGGCGCGCACCGGCCGGGCCGAGGTCAGCCTGCCGGGCGGCTGCGTTTTCGGCGTGCGCCCGATCGACGTTCACCTGAAGGGGCTGGAAGCCCTGGGCGCGAAGGTGCGCATCGAACACGGCTACATCGTGGCCGAAGCGCCCCGCGGCGGCCTGGTCGGCGCCGAGGTGTTCTTGGGCACGGCCTTCGGCTCCTCGGTCACGGGCACCATGAACGTGATGATGGCCGCCTGCTTGGCCAAGGGCACCACGGTGATCCAAGGCGCGGCCTGCGAACCCGAGGTGGAGGATTTGGGCCGCTGCCTGATCGCCATGGGAGCGCGCATCGCGGGCCTCGGCTCGCCGCGGCTGGAGGTCGAAGGCGTCGCCTCCCTGGGCGGCGCGCGCCACGAGGTCATCCCCGATCGCATCGAAGCGGGCACCTACCTGGTGGCCGGCGCGTTGACCGGCGGACGGGTGCGTGTCACCGGCTGCCGTCCGGACCAGCTTTCGGCCCTGATCGACCGCTTGCGCGAAGCCGGCGTGGGCGTGGAGCGCGGCGCCGATTGGCTGGAGGTGCACAGCGAAGGTGTGCTCGCCCGCGGCGCTCGCCCGCGCCCGACCGACGTCACCACCCAGCCTTTCCCCGGTTTCCCGACCGACCTGCAGGCCCAGTGGATGGCCTACATGTGTTTGGCGGACGGGGTCAGCGTGGTGACCGAGCGCATCTACCCGGACCGCTACATGCACCTGCCGGAACTGGTGCGCCTGGGCGCGCGCATCCGCCGCCAGGAAGCCACCGCCGTGGTGCAGGGCGTGCCGCGCCTGTCGGGTGCCCACGTCACCGCCAGCGACCTGCGCGCCTCCGCCGCGCTCGTCCTAGCCGGCCTGGTGGCCGACGGCGAAACCCAGGTCCACCGCGTCTACCACATCGACCGCGGCTACGAACGCATCGAGGAGCGCCTCAACCCCCTCGGCGCCGACATCCGCCGCGAACGCGACGAAGAAGGCCCCTGAAAAGTGGGTGGGGACGGTGCCAGGCTCCAACTCCACCCCCCTCCCCGCCC
>JBJHAV010000337.1:0-3475 GCA_050480685.1 Planctomycetaceae bacterium
CGTCGCCTCGGCCTCGGCGCGCGTCAGCCTGCCCGCCGGTTCGACCTGAACGGCCGGTCCTGCGACCATCGCGAGCAGCAGCGGGCTGAGCCAAACCATGGCACGCGCCCCATCCTACGAAGTGGGACTCGGGGCGCCGGCGTTTGTGCCCATCCCCACCTCGTCGGGTGCCGTCCAGCGGTAGAGCGTCGTGGATCGGCCGCCGGAAGCCGTGGTCGAGTCGGGCACGTGCTCGAAGCCGAGGGTCAGCAGCAGGCGAATGGATGCGTGATTGGCGGGATCCACGAACCCTAAGAGCTCCGTCAGGCCCAAAATGCGCCGCGCGTGATCGAGGCAGGCGACTGCCGCTTCGCGCGCGTAGCCCCGGCCGCGGGCTTCGGGGAGGAGCGCAAATCCCAAATCTACCGGTCCGCCTGGTTCGCGGCGGATCAGGCCGCAAATCCCCAGGAAAGAGCCGTCCGCGAGCAGATCGACGGCCCAGAGGCTGAAGCCGTCGGCTTGGTAGCCGGCCCGGGGGCCGCGCTCGATGTAGGCCTCGGCATAGGCCAGGTCCACCTCGCCGCGGTCGGACACGAAGCGCCGCCAATCGGCGTCCCGAAGCAATCGCAGCAGCGCGGGGCCGTCCTCGGCGATCAGCTCGCGCAGCACGAGCCGAGACGTGGTGATCACGCGGAAGGTGAGCGGGTGTCGTTGCTCGCCGACCGCGCGGGATTCAGCGTGGAGTGGTGCATCACCCAATAGATCCCCAATCCCACGATGCCCGTGAAGAGTACCGCCACAGCCCAGATCGAACTGGGAAGCAGGACGGGACGCACCTTTGGAACCCTGCGGCTCGAGTGTGTCATGGTCTCGTTGAAAACCACCCCCGAGGCCACTACGTGAACCAAAAAGAACAAAAGCAGCAGCCAAATCACGGGCCATTCCATCGGAGGTCTCCGGGCGGTACACGGATTTTGAGCCAAGCGAGCAAGAGAGTCTGAAGGCGCGCACAGTGTTCCGACGCGCTTCTCGAGTCTAACCCGAGCCGCTCAAGCGCGAAAACGCAGCATGTCCCCACGGGGATGGCCTTGGGCCTCGCCGCTGGGTTCACCGTGGCGGTAAATCACCTGCCCGGCGAGCACGGTGGCCACCGGCCAGCCGGCCAATTCGCGGCCGACGAAGGGATTCGTGCGGGCGCGGGAGCGGAGCCAACGCTCGGGCAGGGGCTGACGGATTTGCGGATCCACGAGCACCAGGTCCCCGTCCACACCCGGCTCCACCAGGCCCTTGCCCTGAATTCCGTACACACGCCGCGGCCCTTCGTTCGAAGCCCGCAGCAACCCCGCCCAGTCGAGCCAACCGTCTCGCACGGCGGTCAGCAGCAACGGCAAGGTGGTTTGCACCCCGGGAATACCGGAGGGCGCATAGGGGAAGGGTTTGGCCTTTTCCTCCGCCGTGTGGGGCGCGTGATCGGAGCCGACACAGGCGGCCTCGCCGTCGGCGAGCGCCCTTCGCAGGCGCTCCTGGTGGCGCCGATCGCGCACGGGCGGGTTCATCTGGGCCCAGGTTCCGTGGGGCCCTTCGTAACACTCGGGCGCCGCGAGGAAGAGGTGGTTCGGGGTGATTTCGAAGGTCACGAGTTCGCCCAGGTCCCGCTCCGCGAAAAGCTCGACCTCCTCGGCGGTCGAAATGTGCAGCACGTGCACCGGGCGCCCGGTGCGCTCCACCAGATCCAACAACCTGCGGGTGGCGCTGAGGGCGCACTCCACATCGCGCACATCCGGGTGGCTGCTGACCGGCGCGCCCTCCGCCACCTGGGCATAACGCTCCGAGAGGCGGAAGTCGTCTTCGCTGTGCACCGTCACGCGACGCGTCCCCGACCGCAAAACCCGCTCCAGGTTCGCGTCGTCGCGCACGAGCAGGTTGCCGGTTGAACTGCCCATGAAAACCTTGACCCCGGCACACCCGGGCAAACACTCCAGCTCGCCCAATTGATCCGCGTTTTCCGCGGTCGCTCCCACGAAAAATCCGTGGTCGGCCCAGGAGCGTCCCTTCGCCCGGCGCAGTTTGTCCGCAAGCGCTTCGGCCGTGGTGGTCGGGGGTTTGGTGTTCGGCATCTCCATGAAACTCGTCACTCCGCCGGCCACCGCGGCGAGCGACCCCGAACCCAGGTCCTCCTTGTGCTCCAGCCCCGGCTCCCGGAAGTGCACCTGCGGGTCGATCATGCCGGGCAGGACCAGCAAGTCCTCGGCATCGAGCTCGGGTGTGCCCAAGGGTGGATCCCCGAAGCGCCCGACGGCGCGAACGCGCCCGTCCTCGATCCAAACGTCCCCCAGCTCCGGCCCGGCCGGCGTCACCACACGCCCCCCCCGCACCCAAAGATGACCCTGTTTGCGCTCCATGCCCCCGATCTTAGCGGTCCGGAGGAACCGAACTAAGCCGGGTCACGGCCGGAGGCTTCCCGGACCAGGGCCGCCAGTTCCACCAGCCGGTTCGCGTAGCCCCACTCGTTGTCGTACCAGGCCAGCACCTTGACCAACCTGCGGTCGGTCACCCGCGTGGAGGGGCCGTCCACGACACCTGAGCGCGGGTCCGTGCGAAAGTCCGAGGACACCAGCGGCCGGGACTCGAAACCCAAAATCCCCCGCAAGCGCTGCGAATTGGAAGCCGTTTCCAACAATCGGTTGACCTCGGCGGAATCCGTGTCGCGCGCCACTTGCAATACCGCGTCGACGATCGAAGCGCTCTGGACCGGGGCCCGCACGGCGATGGAATCCAAGCGACCTTCCAGTTCCGGCAGAATGCGAGTGACCGCATAGGCCGAGTTCGTGGAGGTCGGAATCAAATTGCCGAGGGTTGCGCGGGCACGGCGCGGATCTCCCTTGGGAGCATCGACGACAACCTGCGTGTTGGTCGGGGCGTGGATGGTTGTGACCAGACCCCGTTCGATCCCGATCCTTTCGGCGCCCGGAATGCCGCGATGCAGCACGCTGACCAGGGGCGCGAGGCAATTGGTGGTGCAAGAGGCCGCGGTGAGGAGCCGCTCCCCGCCCAGGTCGACCTGGTCCTCATTGACGCCCAACACGACGTCGGGGGCTCCGTCCTTCACCGGAGCCGAAACGATCACACGCCGCGCGCCGCGCTCGAAGTGGGGCTCGAGCTTCGCGCGTGTGCGCAGCGCGCCGGAGCATTCCAGCACGAGTTCGACGCCCAAATCGCCCCAATCGAGGCGTGCCGGATCGCGCTCCGAGCGCAGTTCCAGGCTTCGTCCGCCGACCCGCAGGCGCCCCCCATCGCCGACACACTCCACGTTCCAGCGTCCGTGCACGCTGTCGAACGCAAGCAGGAGCGCCAACTCGTCCGCCCCGGCCGCGGGCTCGTTGATCGCCACGACTTCGAGTGCGGGAAAGCGCTCCGTGGCGGCCCGCAGCGCGAGCCGTCCCATGCGCCCGAATCCGTTGATGCCGATCCTCATGGCCCCATGGTGGCCGTGAAC
>JBJHAV010000338.1:0-3427 GCA_050480685.1 Planctomycetaceae bacterium
GAGACAGATCCCGTGGACCTGAGCGAACGGGCCGGCTCCCTGGGAGGGGGCATCGCCCGCGGTTCGGCCCTGCTCTCCCTGGTGCGACTCTGGGCGCGGCACCCGCGCACACTTCCGGCGGAAGCGGGTCGCTCAATGTGATATTAAGGTCCATCTAGAACCCCTTTACGTGCCCATTTCGGGACCTGCGCGCGGTGCTTCCGGAGCCTCTCGAGCCCCGAAGGGAGGAGCAATCCCGGCCAAGCCACACAGGCATCCTTTTAGATGCACTTTGAGTTTCATTTGGAGGAAAAAGAGGCCCAACGGCCCCTCGGGTGATCCTCCTCGACGTCCCGGTCCGGGGCAAAAATCGTTCGGGACTCCACCGGCGGTCCCCCCAGGGTCGACGGGATCCTACGCAGAAGTAGCGTTCCGTCCGGCCCGGCTTCTCCGCTTCTGGCGATGATCCGACCGAGCACCCGCCGGTCGGAGCCCCCAAGCCACGCTCCCATGATCGAGTTCTCGCACCGCGTGCGGGTCTTCGTCTTCACCAGGCACGAGTCCCGCCACCAGTACCTGCTGCTGCGCAGCGGTCTGGGCATCGAGAGTTTCTGGACCCCCCTCCATGGCCGCGTCGGGTTCGACGAGCAGGTCGAGGCCGCGGTGACCCGCGGGGTGATGCACCAGACGGGCATCCAGCGCCCGGAGGAGCTGATCGACCTGGACCTGACCCACTCCCTGCTGCTTGGGGACGAGCAGGTGATCGAGTGGAGCTACGGGGTGCGGGCGCCCCGGGAGGCCCTGGAGGCGCTCCAGTTGGACGATCGCTGGGCCGCCCACCGCTGGTCCGCCCTGGAGCAGGCCTTCGGCGCCCTCGAGTTGGAAGCCGACCGGGCCGCCCTCGTGCGCCTGCACGCCCGCCTGAACGCCTGAACGGGCGGCGGGCGGGCCGCAGGCGATTCCGAAGGAGAGGGAGGGGAAAGTTTCAGTCCCTAGGGCCGAGCACGGGGTCGCGGCCGGCACCCGAAATGCGGTCTGAATGGCCGCAAACCGGCCAGAAAACCGCGATTGCGGTTAGCCTCGGGTGAGTGAAACGCCCCTCTTCTGTGGGAGGTCGGCGAACACTTCCTCACCCAAACGACCCATCGCCATGGCCACCTCTCGAACCGCCTTCTTCCTCGGCCTCGGGGCCGCGCTCGCCTGCGCCACCGACGGGTGGCGGGCAGCCCATGCAAACTCCGATTGCCAGGCTGACTGGACCGCCATGTCCGGCGCCCTGCCGGGTGTCCTCAACAGCGACCTGAGTGCGGGCGTCGTGCGCGCCACCGCCCTCTTCGACGATGGGAGCGGCCCCGCGCTGCACGTGGCCGGAACCTTCCATACCGCCGGGGGGCAAGCCGTCGCGAACATCGCTCGCTACAAGAACGGGAGTTGGTCCAACGTGGGCGGCGGCATGACGATCGGGGGCGGCAACACTCCGGTCGTACAGGCGCTGGCCGCGTTCCAGGACGCCTTTGGCAGCGCGCTCTACGTCGGCGGCCTGTTCGCCGAAGCGGGAGGACTGCCGGTGCCGAGCCTGGCGCGCTGGGACGGACAAAGTTGGAGCAACCCGGGCGACAACCTGAACGGTGTGGTCACCGTGCTGCTCACCGGGTCCGTAGCCGCCGAGCCCACGGCCATGTACATGGGCGGATCGTTCACCCTGACCCCGGACGGGTTGGGCGCGCAGCGCATCGCTCGCTTCGACGGCCAGTCTTGGTTGCCCCTGGGGGTGGGCCTCAACGGCGTGCCGGATGCCCTTGCGTTGCTGGGCGATGGCCCCTCGGCCTCCCTGGTGGTCGGCGGCGTGTTCACGGCCGCCGGCGGAGCGCCCGCCGCCAACGTGGCGCGTTGGGATGGGCAGAGCTGGACTCCGCTCGGGCTCGGTGTCAACGGGCGAGTGCGCGCCTTGGCCGCCCACGACGACGGCCAAGGACTCGCGCTCTACGCCGGCGGCGACTTCACGGCGGCGGGCGGCGCGGCCGCTGCGCGCATTGCCCGCTGGGACGGCGCGAATTGGAGCGCCCTCGGCAGCGGGACCCCCGGCCAGATCCACGCGCTCTCGAGCTACGACAACGGCTCCGGTGCGGCGCTCTACGTCGGCGGATCCTTCACCTCCATCGGAGGCCTGGGCCTGAGGGACTTTGCGCGCTGGAACGGCCAGAACTGGGCTGCGGTCGGCGCCGGCGGCACCCAGAGCGGCTCGAACGCGCCCTCTTCCGTGGATCACCTGAGTGTGCTCGACGCGGGCGACGGGCCGAAGCTGCACGTGGCCGGCGCTTTCCAGGCCATCGGCGGCAACCAGGGCACGGGCGTGAACTCCATCGCCACCTGGGGTCCGGAGGGCTGGCGCGGCTTGGGTCAGGGTTTTGACGGGGCCGTCCGGCGGCTGGCCAACCTGGACCTGGGTTCGGGCGAGGCGATCTACGCGGCGGGCGCTTTCGCTGGCGCGGACGGCAAGTCCCTGAACGGGGTGGCCCGCTGGGACGGGCAGACCTGGAGCGGACTCGGGACGGGCCTGATCGGCGGACCGGCCTTGGCCATCCGTGAATTCGACGACGGCAACGGCCCCGAACTCTACGTGGGCGGTGGGTTCGCCGTGGCGGGCTCGACCTTCGCGAGCCGCATCGCTCGCTGGGACGGGCAGAACTGGACCCCCCTGGGCGCCGGGGTCGCCGGCCCGTTTGGCGTGGGCGGCTACGTTTTGGACCTGGAGGTCTTCGACGACGGTTCGGGCGACGCCCTCTACGTGGGCGGTGTGTTCCAGATCGCCGGCGGAGCGCTGGTCTCGGGACTCGCGCGCTGGCAGAACCAGACGTGGAGCAACCCGGCGCCCGGGCAGGTGTCCAGCGTCGATTTCCTGCGCACCTTCGACGACGGCACGGGAGCGGCCCTCTACGTCGCGGGCAACTTCCCGAGCGGCGGTTTCCTGCCCTTCAGCGGGATCCGGCGCTTCGACGGCCAAAACCTCTCCCCCGTGCTCGGTTCGGGCGGACAAAGCCCGAGCGGTGCCTTGCGCGCCATGGAAGCCTTCGATGACGGCAGCGGGCCGGCCCTCTTCGTGGCCGGTGCGTTCACCAGCATCGGCGGCACGGTCATGAACGGCATCGCGCGCTGGAACGGCCAAGATTGGTTGCCCGCGGGCGGTGATCCGATGTGGACCTTCAGCGCCTTGAATGTGGTCAACGAAACGCACGGGGATCGCCTGTACGCCATGCGCACCAGCGTGGATGCTCAGCCCAACACGAGCCAAATGGTTCGCTGGAACGGCTCGGGCTGGGATCCGATCGCCGTGGGTCAAAACCCGGGCGTGCGCACCCTGGCCGCGATGAATCAGGGGAGCGAAGTCCTGCTGGGCGGCGACTTCCTGGCTTCGGTCACCGGCGACTGCTTCTTGACCCGTTGGGCC
>JBJHAV010000339.1:0-3390 GCA_050480685.1 Planctomycetaceae bacterium
GGGTGTACTCATAGCCGCGGGCGCGCAGGCGTTCGGCGACCTCCTCCTCCAGGGGCGATTCATGGGACCCGTCCCCCGGAGTGCCTTCTCCTGCCAGGACCAGCTCCAAGGAATCGTGTCCCCGCTCGGCGAAAGAAAGGAAAGCCTTCAAGTCCGCCACCCCGCGGGCGCGTGTGCGTCCCAGGTCGATGCGGTCCGCGCGCAGGGTGGAAACGACGACCATCTCGCGCCGGGCGCGGGTCACCGCCACGTTTAGGCGCCGCTCGCCGCCTTCCTGGTTGAGCGGACCGAAGTGCATGGCCACCCGGCCCTGGGCGTCGGGCCCGTAGGTGATCGAGAACAGGATCACATCCCGTTCATCGCCCTGCACGTTCTCCAGGTTCTTGACGAAAACCGGCTCCGGGCGATCTTCGCTCGCCACGAAAAATGGCTCGATGGCCGGATTGGCCCGGCGCGCGGCGTCGAACAGGTCTTCGATCAAACGCTGCTGGGCCTGGTTGAAGGTCACGACGCCAATCGACCAGCGCGAACGCTCCGGATCGGAGAGGCGGGCGAGCACCTCCTCCACCAGGACTTCGGCCTCGCGCCGATTGCGCCGGGAGCTGCCCTTCTCGTAGACACCGTCGGGCACCTCGCACCAGGAAACCCCGAGCCCCTCGCGCTGGGCCGCGGGGAAGGTCAAAAGCTTGCCCTGGTAGTAGCGCCGGTTGCTGAACGCGATCAGGCTCTCGTGGCGGCTGCGGTAGTGCCAAGCCAGGTCCAAGGCCGGCAGGTTGGCGGCGCGGCACTCGTCGAGGATGCTCTCCAAGTCCTCCACGACACCCTCCTCCGGCTCTTCGTCGTCCACGCCGCGCTCAAAGAAGGTCGTCGGCGGCAGTTGGCGCGAATCGCCCACCACGATCGCCTGCCGTCCGCGGGCGATGGCACCGATCGCATCCCAGGTGGGGATTTGGGAGGCCTCGTCGAAAACGACCACATCGAAGGACAGCTTGCCCGGCGGCAGGTACTGGGCCACCGAAATCGGGCTCATCAGGAAACACGGCTTGAGGCGCAGCAGCGCCGGTCCGGCTTCCTCCAGCAGTCGCCGCAGGGGCATGTGACCGCGGCGCTTTTGAGCCTCTCGCCGCAGGGTGCCGAGTTCGCTGCCCTCCGGCGCGCGATCCGCGCCGCCCGGTGCGCGGGCCGAGACCCGGGCCACGACCAAGTCGCGCGCCAATTCGGTCAGGCGCGCATCCGCCTGGCGGAAACGCTCGATGCGCGCTTCGTGTTCGCCCCGGTAGAACTCGGCGAGGGCCGGTTCTGAAGCGCGCACCGCTTCGGCCCACGCCTCCAGGAAAGAACGCTCGAAGGCCGCGGAGAGCATTTCGGCCGGCAAGTCACCGCGCTCCATGGCCTCGACCAGGGCGGCGGATCCCGCGTCGATCAGTCGCGTGCGTGCGCGTCGCCACCAGGTCCACGCGTCGAGCCGTTCGAGCCCGCCGCCGAGGCGTTCGCATCGGGCGCGCAGCGCATCCAGGGCGCCCAAGCGCCCGGCGGCAAACCAAGCATCCTCGCGCGCGAAAGCGAAGGCTTCGCCCGCCGCGCGGTGGGCGCTGAGCAGGGCCCCTAGGCTGTCCTCGGCGGCGGCGCGTTCGCGCTCTAGCCCGCCGGCCGTCTCCGCGGAACCCGCACTCGCGGCGAGGGCCTGCGCGAGACCGGCAAACGCACGCGTGAGTGCGGCTGCGCCGAGCTCCTGGGCGAGCTCGCCCTGTCCGAGGGTGTGGCGCAGTTCGGCCACCAGATCGCGCGCACGCTCGAAAAGCGCCAGATCGGCGACATCCGCCGGTGCAGGCCCGGGCCACGGTCCGATCGCTTCCGCGAGGGCGGCGGGCCACGCTTCCCGCAGGCGCTTGGCTTCGGCGTCCGCGTCGCGGGCGGCCAAAGCCGCTTCGATGGCGCTCTCCATGTCGTCGAGCGGCAGTGCGGCGCCCGAGCGCGCCGCGCCCAAGAGCCTCGTGCGCAGCCCGCGCGATTTCCACCAGCGGATCGGCGCGATCGCCGCGCGCGCCGCACGCGCGGCACCGCGCAGTTCCACCAGGTCGAGATCGAAGAACCGCGCCTCGAAGTGCACAAGGGCCTCGGCGCGGGACTGAACAGCGCGCCGCAGCGCTTCGCACCAACGATCCAGGGTTTGGCTTTCGATTTCGCCCGCCAGCGGCAACAACCGCGCAGCCAGGACACGCGCGTCCGGCTCCGCGGACAGCCCGGCCAAGGTGCGGGCCGCGGTCTGCGCCCAGCCCAAAAACGCGATCGAAGCGGCCTGACACGAACCACCGAAGCGCACCAGCCAGGGCTCCGCCGCGGCGGCACCCTCGATCGCCTTCGACAAACGTTCGAGCGCATCGGCAAGGCGCGCTTCCACCTCCGCGCCCGCGCGTTCGAGGCCGACGCCGGCCAAAGCGTGTTCCGCCGGCGAGCCCACTTCCCCCAAAGCTTCGCTGGCTTCGTCGATCGCCCGGCGGCGACGGCCGAGCTCCTCGGCCCCGAGCCGCTCTGGTTCGCGCCAACCCAGATCGATGCGCGGCGCCGCGCGCAGGGCGCTGAGGCGTTCGAGCGCGGCGAAAAGGCTAAAGTCCGCAGGTCTCGGCGCATGCAGCGCGCGCACGTAGGCGGCCAGGCCGTCGCGCAGCTCCCCCACCTCCCGGGCCTGTTTGCCCCATGCGGCGGGTTCGCGGCGAGCGGCCGCTTCCAGGCTGCTCTTGATGCGCGCCGCCACGGCCGCCTTGCTGGCCCGGTTCGAGTGCAACTCGAGGAAGGCATCGCCGAGCCCCAACTGTTCGAGCCTGCGCTGCACCACCTCCAGGGCCGCGATCTTCTCCGAGACGAAGAGCACCGTGCGCCCCTCGGCGAGCAAGTGCGCGATCAGATTCGTGATCGTTTGGGACTTGCCGGTTCCCGGGGGCCCTTCGAGCACAAAACTCTTGCCGCGGTGGGCCGCCAACACCGCGCCGATCTGGGAACTGTCCGCAAGGGCCGGCAGAACCAAGTCCGACGGCTGCAGCGCCTCGTCCAGGTCCTCCAAACCGGCCTGAAAGACGTTCCAATCGGGATCAAAGGCCGCCCCCGGGCGCTCCACCAAGTGGCGCACCACCGGGCTCTCCAGCAGCGACTCGGCCTGGGCATCCAGGTCGCGCCACATCAGGAACTTGGTGAAGGTGAAGAAGCTGAGCCACGCTTCTTCGTGCACACGCCAGCCGGCCCGCGCCGCTACCGCTTCACGCACCCGCAGCAAAGCCCGCGCCACATCGACCCCGGCCGCATCCGCGGGCAACGGATCGACGCCGCGCAGGTGCACACCGTGGTCCTGCTCCAGCTTCGCGAGCAGGGTGCTGTTGAAGCGCGCTTCGTCCC
>JBJHAV010000340.1:0-3361 GCA_050480685.1 Planctomycetaceae bacterium
TCGCGGATGGTGCTGAGGCGGTGGGCGACGACGATGCGCGTGGCGGAGAGGCCGGCGAGGTTCGCGGTGATGCGCGCTTCGGTCAGCGTGTCGAGGGCGCTGGTGGCCTCGTCGAGCACCAGGAGCGCCGGGCGGCGCACGAGCGCCCGGGCGAGGGCTAGGCGCTGGCGCTGGCCGCCGGAGAGGGAGCCTCCGCCGTCGGAGAGGGGCGTGTCGTAGCCCATCGGCAGCGCTTCGATCTCGGCGTGCAACTCCGCGAGCTTGGCCGCCGCTTCGATGTGTTCCAGGTCGGCCTCGGGGTCGGCCAGGGCGATGTTTTCGCGCACGGTGGTGCCGAACACATGGGCGTCCTGGGTCACGACGCCCAGGCTTTCCCGCAGGGTCGCCAGGTCGATGCCGCCCAGGTCGCGGCCGTCGATGCGCACGGCGCCCGCGCGCGGCCGGTGCAAACCGCCGATCAGCCGTGCCAGGGTCGATTTGCCGGCACCCGAACGGCCGACGATGGCGACCTTCTGCCCGGGTTCGATTGAAAGCGTGATGTCCTCGAGCACCGGCGGCTCGTTGCTTTCGTAGCCGAAGCTGACCCCCTCCAACTCGACCCGTCCGGCGGCGGCGACACGCGGGCGCGCCCCGTCCGGCAACTGCTCGGGCGGCGCTTCGAGCACGTCCTCGATGCGCCGGATGTGGCTGCCGACCTCCTGCAGGGTCAGGGCGGTGTTCGCCAGGCTGGCCAGGGGCGTCAGGAAGCCGTTCGCCAGGGCGTAGAGGGTCAACATCGTGCCCAGGGTCAGGTCCCCGGCCAGCACCAAGTAGCCGCCCAGCACCAAAATCGCCACGGGCGACGCCTGGTTCAGGCCGCTGGTCAGCGCCCCGGCGATCGCGCCCAGCTTGCCCCGCGAGAGCGCCGCGTTGAGTTCGTCGACGAATAGGTGCGACCAGCGCTCCACCGAACGGCGCTCGGCCCCCAGGGCCTTGAGGGTCTCCATGCCCGCGATCATCTCGACTAGGTGGCTCTGGGCCCGGGCTTGGGCTTCCAGCTCGCGGGTCATGCGTTCCCCGTAGGGCCGGCGCAGCACCAGGAAGAGCAGCACCTGCAAAGTTCCGAGGAACAGCACCAAAAGGCCCATGCCCGCGCTAACCGCAAAGAGCACGACCAGGTAGAGACTCACCATCAGGCCGTCGAGCAGCGTCGACAGGGTGGCCGAGGTGAGCGTTTGGCGCACGGTCTGGTTGCTCTCGTAGCGCGCCAAGAGGTCGCCGCCCGCGCGCTTTTGGAAAAACGACAGGGGCAGCGCCGCCAGGTGATCCACGTAGCCGACGCACAGTTGGCTGTCGAAAACCGCGCGCAGGTAGTGCAGCAAGTAGCTGCGCAGGAGCAGCGCCAGGGTGTGGAAGACGACCACGGCGCTCAGGCCCGCGGCCAACACGAGCAAGAGGGTCGTGTCCTCGCGCGGCACGACCCGGTCGACCAGCACACCGAGCAGCACCGGCAAACCCAGGCCCAAGAGTTGCAGCAAGAGCGAAAGCACGATCGCGCGGGCGATCAGGGGACGGTGCGCGAGCAACTTGCCCAGATAACCGGCCAGGGATCCGGCGCGCCGACCGCCGCGGCGGAAGTTTTCGCCCGGCTCGAAGGTCAGGGCCACGCCGGTGAAACGCTCGTCCACCTCGCGACGGGTCAGGGTGCGTCGGCCGAGGGCGGGATCCACCACGCGCACCCCGCGCCGCCCGACGGATTCGAGCACCACAAAGTGATCGAAGCCCCAGTGCAAAATCGCCCCCTTGGGCAGGTGCACCATGTCGTCGGGCTCCAGCTTCAGGCCGCGGGCGCGCAGGCCGTAGTTTTGCCCCGCGCGCACCAGGTCCCGGGCGCTCACACCGCCGCGCGCTGATCCGGTCGCTGCGCGCGCCTCGGCCAGGGACACATGCCGGCCGTGGAGCCCCAGCACCATGGCCAAGCAGGCCGCGCCGCAGTCGGCGGACTCCATCTGCGCCACGTAGGGCACACGCCGCCCCGATCGACGGCCGAGGGCCCCCAGTGCGCCGAAACGCCGGGTCAGGTCCGCGAAGCTCGGGATACGACTCACCGGGAGCGGCGCCCCTCGCTCTGGCGCGCGAGGCCGGGGAAGAGGGTCGTCAGCACCGATTCGGAGCCGAGCGAGACTTCCACGCGCGCGGGCATGCCGTCGTGGAGCTCCAACCGGCGCCCTTCCGCGTCGAAGGCCCCGGCTTCGAGGGAGACCCGAAGGAGCACCGCGGGACCGGTCCAATCCAGGCCGTCGGCCACCTCGGGGCCCAGCAGGCGCCGGGCTTCGGCCGGTCCCACCACGGCCGGCGACAGTTCGCCGCCCTGGGCCCGGGTCCACGCACGGGCCTGCCCGAGCAGTTCCACGCGCACTTCGAGGGGCGGCTCCAAAAGGGCGCGCGCCGAACCCGGCAAGAGGCCGTGCACGACAAAACTCGGGTCCGAGGTCTCGAGCACGATCAGGCCCTGTCCCGGCGCGACCGTGCGCCCGACCCGGGTGCGCAGCTCGTGCACGCGTCCGGCCTGGGGCGAGCGCAGTCGGCGTTCCTCTAGCCTGGCGCGGGCCCGCTCCAAGTCCGGGCGCACCGCGGCCAGGGCGGCCGCGGCCGCGGCGTCCGCCGGATCCTCCAGGCGGGCCGCCAGGTGGGTCTCGAACTCGCCCAGGATGCGGCGGTACTCGGCGCGCTCGACCGCATCGTCCAACTCGAGCAGCAAGTCGCCGGCATCGACTTGCTGGCCGGGAGTCACGTGGAGCCTTACCACCTCGCCTTCGCGGCCGACGCCCAGGGAACGCAGGCCCTCGGCGCGCACCACCGCCGGCCCCGAGGCGTGGCGGCCGACGCGCCCGAAGACGGCGAAGGCGAAGAGTGCCGCGACCACGGCGAGCACCAGCCAGTAGGTCCAGCGCGTCCAGGAGGGCGGCAGGCGCAGCACGTCCCCCTCCGCGCGGGCACCGGCGCGGTGCTCCAGGGCGCGGGCGCGGAAGAGCGCCTGGGGGGCGGGCTCGCTCGACTCGGACATCGGTTTTGGGAGCGTACTCCAGCGGCTCGGCGCCGCGTAGGATCTGGACATGCGCTCCAAGCTCCCCCAACCCGGCGCCCGCCGCCCGGCCCTGGGGCTCGCCGCCGCGGCGCTCGGCCTGTGGGCCCTGGGCGAGGCCGCGGGCAACAGCCGGGGCCCGCAGCCGATCCGGCTGGATGGCCCGCGCGACGCGCTGCCCGGGGACCCTCCGGCCCTGCATCCGGACGGGCACCTGGGCGTGGTGGTCGGCGAGGGGCTCGAAACCCCCGGGTTCGACGCCGCCGGGCGCCTGGTGGAACTCGGAGTGCGTTTGGG
>JBJHAV010000341.1:0-3350 GCA_050480685.1 Planctomycetaceae bacterium
GGGGGGGGGGGGGGGGCCCTTGGCGCCGGGCACCGTCCCCACCCACGATGTGGGGGCTCAGGCGAGCAGGTCGCGGAAGCGGCGGAAGAGGTGCGAGCTGTCCAGGGGGCCGGGGGCGGCTTCGGGGTGGTACTGCACGCAGGCCACGCGCGCCTTCGTGTGGCGCATGCCTTCGACGGTTTGGTCGTTCAGGTTGACGTGGGTCAACTCGAGCTCCGCGGGCAGGCTCTTCGCGTCCACGGCGAAGGAGTGGTTTTGGCTGGTGATCTCCACGCGGCCGGTGTCCAGGTCGCGCACCGGGTGGTTCGCGCCGTGGTGGCCGAAGGGCATCTTGTGGGTCTTCGCGCCGAGCACGATCGAGAGGATCTGGTGGCCGAGGCAGATGCCGAAGATCGGCTTCTTGCCGACCAGGTCCGAGATCGCGTCGATGCCGCGCTGCACGGCGGCCGGGTCGCCGGGGCCGTTGGAGAGGAAGATCCCGTCCGGGTCGTGGGCCAAGGCATCCGAGGCGGAGGTCCAGGCGGGTACGACGGTGATGTCGAAGCCGGCGTGGGCCAGGGAGCGCAAAATGTTGCGCTTGATGCCGAAGTCGTAGGCGACCACGCGCACGCGGCGTTTGTCGCCGATGGGCGGCACGATACCGGGGTACGAAGCCTGGTAGCCCTCGTTCCAGGTGTAGGGCTCGCGCGCGCTGACTTCGCTGGCCAGGTCGCGACCGTCGGTGGGCAGCGCGGCGCGCGCCTTGGCGACCAGGGAGTGCGCATCGCCGTCGGTGGTTGAAACCACGCAGCGCAGGGAACCGTGTTCGCGGATGTGTTTGGTCAGCCGGCGCGTGTCGACGCCGTCGATGGCGACCACACCGTGGGCGCGCAGCCATTCGGGCAGGCTGCTGGTGGCGCGGTGGCTCGACGGAATCGAGCTCATCTCGCGCATCACGAAGGCCTCCGGCCAAGCGCGATTCGATTCGGCGTCTTCCTCGGCGATCCCGTAGTTGCCGATCAGCGGGTAGGTCATCACGACCACCTGACCGGTGTAGGAAGGATCGGTCAGGATCTCGTGGTACCCGCTCATGGCGGTGTTGAACACGAGGTCCCCGGAGCGCTCGCCCTCGGCCCCAACGGCACGTCCTTCGAGCACCAGGCCGCTCTCGACGGCCAACCAGGCGGGCATGTCGCTCTTCATCGGCGCGGAAGCTTAACCGATCCCGGCGCCCGCGGCGCGAAGGCCGCCGGTCCGCGCGCCGTCAGCGCGGGCTGGCGTCGAGCTCCCAGCCCGCCCGGCGGCCGGCGGCGAACAGGTGGTGCCCCAGCCCGGCGACCATGGCCGCGTTGTCGGTGCACAGCTCCGGGGGCGGGAAGATCGCCCGGCGCCCCTCGGCCGCCGCCCGCTCGCCGAGCACGGCCCGCAGGCGCCGGTTGGCGGCGACGCCACCCGACACCAGGATCGTGTCCAAACCGCGCTCCCGGGCGACCGCCAGGGTCGGACCCACCAGGGCCTCCACGGCCGCCGCCTCGAAACTGGCGGCCACGTCGGCGCGGTTGGCGATGGCCCCCGGCTCGGGCGTGGGCGCCAGGGCGTTTTGGCCCCGCAAGTGGTAGAGCACGGCGGTTTTGAGGCCGCTGAAGCTGAAGGCCACGCGGCCCTTCGGGGCCCGGTAGCGGGGGAACTCGATCGCCCCCGGATCGCCCTGGGCCGCCAGGCGCGAAATTTCCGGGCCGCCGGGATACCCGAGCCCCAAGAGGCTCGCGACCTTGTCGAAGGCCTCGCCGGCGGCGTCGTCCAGGGTGCCGCCGAGCCGCTCCATGTCCGCTGGGCCGCGCAGCAGGTAGAGGGCCGTGTGCCCGCCCGAAACCACCAGGCAGAGGGCCGGCAGCTCGACGTCGGGCTCGCCCATCAACGGCGCCCAGGCGTGGGCTTCGATGTGGTGCACGTCGACCAAGGGCAGCCCGGCGGCCAGGGCCAGACCCTTGGCGACCGACAGGCCGACCAGCAGCGAGCCGATCAGCCCCGGCCGGGCGGTCACGGCGATGGCGGAGAGGTCGCCCAGTTCGACCCCGGCGCGGGCCAGAGCTTCGTCCAGCACTGCGATCTGGCAATCCAGGTGGGAGCGCCCGGCGATTTCAGGCACCACGCCGCCGAAGGGCGCATGCAACTCCGCCTGGCCGCGCACGACCGACGAGAGGATGCGCCTGCCCCCGGCCACCACCGCGGCCGCGGTGTCGTCGCACGAGCTCTCGATGCCCAAAATCAGGGAATCCGCGGCGCTCATCCGCTGCCCTCGGCGGGCCGGCGCCCGGCGAACAGTTCCAGGGCCGCGTCCAAGTGCGCGTCCGGCGGCGGGGCCGTGAGCAACTCCACACCGCGCTCCGCCTCCCAGGCCCGAATGGCCTCCTGGTGGGCGAGCGGGGCTCCGTAGCCGCTCAAGAACTGGCGCAGGGCCCGGTGTTCAGCGATCGGCAGCTCGATCTCCACGTCGGGCACCAAACCCGCGTCCCAGGCGCCGGGCAGGTTGCGTTCGATGAGCCGCCCCGACGGCGTGCGGTAGAGGGCCGTGGAGAGCTTCACCACCCCGCCCGTGCCGCGCACCCGCAAAAGGGTCTGCACCGTGCCCTTGCCGTAGCTGCGCTCGCCCACGAGAACCGCCGCGCGGTGGTCCTGCAGGGCCCCGGCGAGCACCTCGCTGGCGCTGGCGCTGTCGCGGTCGATCAGCACGACCAGCGGCATGCCGAGCAGCCCCGCGTGGGCCTTCTCCGCGCGCCAATCCTCGTGTCCGGCGCGGGATTCGGAGCGCACGATCAGCCCCTCCGCCACGAAGCGGTTGGCGATGCGCGTGGCCGATTCGAGCACCCCGCCCAGGTTGCCGCGCAAATCGAGCACCAGGGATGACATGCCCCGTTCGCGCAAAGCCGCCACGGCCCGGTCGAATTCCTCCGGCGTGCGGCGGCTGAAGGAACTGATCGCCAGGTAGCCGATGCCGTCGCCGCCCGGCAAGAGCCGCGCGTGGCGCACGGTGGGATCGACCACCGGTTCGGGGCGCAGGGCCAGGGTGCGGCGCGTGCCCTCCAGGTCCTCCAATTCGAGCTCCACCTGCCGCCCGGCGGCCCCTTGCAAGCGATCGCGCAGGGTGCCGAGGCCCGGCTCGTCCGCGCGCTCCCCGTCCAGGCGCAGGATGCGCTCGCCGACGCGCACCCCGGCCGCCTCCGCCGGTCCCCCGGGCAGGGGGTAAAGCACCCGGTAGGTCTCGCCGGTCTGGGCGAAGACCACCCCGATGCCGACGAAAACGCCGCTGGTTTCCTGCTCGAGCTGGGCCGTCTCCCGCGGCGGCACGTAGCGCGAGTAGGGATCCAGGT
>JBJHAV010000342.1:0-3329 GCA_050480685.1 Planctomycetaceae bacterium
GGTAGAAAGTGCGCGACTCCGTACTCCGACTTCGTACTCCTGGCCCACAAGCGCGTCGTCCAACCAGACGTCGACGCGGTCCATCAGCCCTTCGTCCGTCCCCTGGGGGGGGCCTTTTGCTCGAGGTCCTGGAGGCGGCGGCCGAGCTCGTCGTCCGCGGCGAGGCGGTCGAGATCCTCGGCCAACCCGAGCACACCCAGGAGCCGTACGAGGGTCGCCAGGCTCGTCGAAGCGTTGCCCACCTCAAGCTTGGCGAGGGTCTGCTTGGACACCCCGACACGCGCAGCGACCACCGCCTGGGTCAGGCGGCGCCGCTGCCGGGCCAGCCGCAGCCGCTCCCCGAGTTGCTCCAGTTGCCGCTGGCCCTTCGGAAAGACCGGTACGGTCCGCTTCGCCATGCTTAATAAAATCGCCTTTTGTGGCCTAAAGATCAAGTGAATTCACCTAGGGCGGCCGCGCGGGCGGCGCTGGGTGCGGGCCAGGGCGCGGGCGAGGGCCTCGGTGAGGCTCGTTTGTTCCCCGGGCTGGGTGGCGAGGGCGAGGGCGCGGGTGTACCAACGGGCCGCTTCGGCGTGTTCGCGGGCCTTCTCGTGCAGTTCGGCCAGCCCCCAGGCCCGGGCGCAGGCGGCGGCGGGCGGCGCCTCGGCGTCCAGGGGGCAGGGATCGACCCGCGCGAGTCCGAGGTGGGCAGTGAGGGCGGCCAGGGAGAGCACGTCCAGGTGGTTGTGCTCGAAGACCTGTTCGAGCCGGTGGGGTCGACCGGCCAGGTAGTCGAACCAGGCGGCGGGGGCGCGGCTGCCGGGCAGGTCGTCGACGCGCTCGAAGCCGAGCAGCGACCGCTCTAGGGTCTGCAGGCGCCCGTTGGGCAGCGCGCGGCCATAGAGGCGCCGGAAGGGGTGATAGAGGTCCAGGTGCAGCGCCGCTTGGAACGGCGGCGCGATGCCGCAAAGGCGCATCTTGTCCTCGAGCCGATGGCGGTCGAAGGACTTGCCGAAGAAGCTGACGATGGCGCCCGCGTCGGCGATGCGCGCGGCCACTTCGGTCAAAAGCGCGCGCTCTTCGCCCGGTTCGCGCAAAAAGCCCTGCCAAACGGCAAAACACCGCGCACCGGCGCGCTCTTCGAACCGGCCGAGGGCTACCAAAAACGGCCAGGTCCCCGCTCCCCCGGCCAGCCCCGTGGTTTCGATGTCCAGGTACAGCGCGCGGCCCGGATCCAACTCCAAGAGGCGCGTGTCGCGGGCCAAAAACGCCAGGTCCGTCGCCTTCGCGGCCAAGGCGCCGTCAGGGCTCCGGCGCCCGTGGGGCGCCTCCGCGGGAACCAAGGTCTCGCGGTAGAGGAACGCCCCGCCGTCCGCTTCCCTGAGGTCCCGCGGATCGCCGTGCGACTTCGCGGCGCCGAGTCCGCCTGCGTCGCTCGGGCCCGGCCGCACGGTTCTATCACTTCGGCCTGCGCCGGCAGCTTGGCCCACACGTTGACCCGCACGTTCGCTCCGCGCTCCCAGCCGCGCCGCGAGCCAAGCGGGCATGCCCCCGGGACCCGTTCGCGCCGGACCCTCGTCCGAGTCCCTTCGCGCGCCGGGGTCCTCCACCGCCCCATCGCCCCCTCCCTCGCGGCGCAGGCGCCGGAGCCTCTCCCGAAAGTTCTCCGCCATCGCCGTTTCCCGCCCAAGCATGCGCTCCAACCGGGCCGACCGGAAGGTTTCGCTCCCAGGGCGCCGGGGTTCGCCTAGCCAGCAGCCGGGGTGCGCCTAGCCGGCGGCCGGGGCAGGCTCTTCGAGCGGGCCTTCGCTGAGGGGAGCGCGGGTGATCAGGCCGGCGAGGGCTTGGCGGGCGATGCGTTTGCCTTCGAGGCCAACTTCGGCGGGGGGGCCGACGCAGCTCGGGCAGCCGTGGGTGCAGGCGCAGCCGGCGACCACGTCGTGGGCGGCTTGGAGCAGTTCCGCGTGGGCGGCGAAGAGTTGGGCGGAGAGGCCGACGCCGCCCTGCACGCGGTCGTAGAGGAACAGGGCGGGGCGCGAAAAGTGGGGCGGGCGGATCGTGACGGTACGCCCCAGGTCCTGGGGCTGGCAGCGCTCGAAGAGCGGCGCCACGCGGCGCACGACCCGGGCCAGGGCGCCGAAGGCGGCGCCGCCTTCCCCCACCGCGAGGCCGAGCTCCGCGGCGCTGGTTTGGCTCAAGGTGAGCACGAAGGCCTCCGTGTCGAGTTCTTCCGGAGGCAGGTGGATGTCGTCGGCGCCGACGTTTTCGCGGGTGTGGAAGCGGATCTTCTTGAAGAGCGTCGCCAGGGTGGTGACGTGCACTTCGCCGCGCCAGATGGACCAGTCCTCGCCGCCCTCCGGCCGCGTGCGCCACGAGCGTTGCTCCAGGCGCAGCACACGCACCTCCGTGTCCGCCTCGGCGTCGGTGAAGTAGTCGCTGGGCACGGCGCGCGCGTAGGCCCGGCGATTATGGTAGTCGAACCGTTCGATGCGGTAGGTCTCGCCCTCCACCAGGTAGATGGCGCCTTCGTGCACCGTGGTGATCGAGCTTTCGCGGTCCACTTCGCCCAGGGCCTTGCCCGTCTCGACGTCGAGCACCAGCACGTTGTCGGGCTCCCCGCCGGCTAGGCTGACGTTCTGGGCCGGGTAGGCGTCCGCCATCCAATACCAGGTGCCGTCGCGCCGGTGCAGCAGACCGGCCTCCTCGGCCAGGTAGTCGAGGATGTCGGGCACGTGGGGCGAAGTGCCGAAGTCCTCCACCCGCGGCGAGGATCCGGGCTCGGCCGTATCGCGAAAGGGCAGCTCAAACGCGGCGCACTTGAGCTGCTCGGAGAGCAGCACCAGGTTGTCCGGGTCGAGGCCGAGGCGTTCGCGCGCGCCTTCGAACAGGTAGGTCGGGTGCTGGGCCAAGTACTGGTCGATGGGGTCCGAGCGCGCGATCATCACGGTCAGGCTGGTGTCCCCGCGGCGCCCCACTCGGCCCGAACGCTGCCAGAAAGAAGCCTGGCTGCCGGGATAACCCACCAAGACAGCCACGTCCAAACGCCCCACGTCGATGCCCAGTTCGAGGGCGTTGGTCGTGACCACCACCTTGACCGAACCGTCGCGCAGGCCGGACTCGATCTCGCGGCGCAAAAGCGGCAGGTAACCGCCGCGGTATCCGCGCACCTCCGAAGCGGAAAGCCCCAGGTCCGGCGCGGCCTCCTTCAGGTACCGCGTCAGCACCTCCACCGAGGTGCGCCGGTTGCAAAAGAAGATCGTCTGGTGGTTCGGGCCGCAAAGCACCCGGGCCAACGCCCGGGCCACTTCCAGAGCTCCCGCGCGCAGGCCCGCGCCGGCGTCGAGCAACGG
>JBJHAV010000343.1:0-3320 GCA_050480685.1 Planctomycetaceae bacterium
CCGAGACCAACGAGTCCCGATGGCGGTACACGAGCCAGGCCAGATCAGTCCCGTCGAATGCCAGCTGGCCCATCAGCTCGACCCGCATGGCGGGCAGGAAGGCCGGTGCCGAGTAATGACCGGCCAGACGGGTGACCTGGCGGGGCGGGGCGTGCCCACCTACCGACACCGTCCCCCACCCTCCGGGGAGCCCCCGATCCATGGCCTCGCCCTCGACCGCCCTCAGCAGTTCGTCATGGGCATCGACCATCGACGGAACGTCGGGATCGATGCGGGCCTGGCCGACCGTCGCGGTGAGAGCCAGCAGGGCGAGCACCGCCGCTGCCGCCCCCACGAAGCCGACACCGGCCCGGATCGAGGCTCGATGGCGGTGCGAGTCGGGCCGGGGCCGATCCTCCGCTCGATCGTCTCGGCCTCTCCTCGACGCGGTTCTCGCTCGATCGTGAGGCCCGGACGGCCCCGAACTTCTCCAGGATGTCCCCTTCGAGCCCGAAACCGGTCACGCACTCACCGGCATCTCAAGCACCGGAGACTTTTGACTCATGTCCCGAACCGCGCGATCGTGGAAAGGGGCCGGGCCCGCGACCCTGCTCGGCTTCCTGATGACCGGCGCGACCGCCCTGGGCGGCCCCTCGCCCGACGGGCTCTCCCGACAGCTCATCGACCTGGGCAACCAGGCCGAGGCCCAGGGGCAGCTCGAGCAGGCGGATCGCTTCTTCCGCAAGGCCCTGGAACTCGACCCCAACGACGTTCCCCTGCGTTTGATGCTCGGCTGGATCGCCTTGCAGCGCGGGGACACGGAAAACCTCGTGCTGGCCGAACGCGCCTTCCGCGACGTGATCCGGCGCGAGCGCAACAACGACCGCGCTTGGCTCGGTTTGGCGGAAACCCTGGAGCGGCTCGGCATGGTCGAGCGCGCCAGCGCGCGGGCGATCGCCTCGGGCGAGCGCCTGCCCGTGCGCGGCACCCCGGAGTTCCGCGCGGCGGAGCTCGAACGCAGCGCCAACGCGCGCTGGGAGGAGGCCGTGACGTGGTACACGCGCTGTGTCGAACGGCGCACCGCCAGCTTCAAGGCGCTCAACGGCCTGCAGCGCACCCACGCCCTGCTCGGCCAATACGATCAGGCCCTGGACTTCGGCCAACGGGTGTTGGTGCTGTCGGAGCGCGAGAGCGACGACTTCCAGCGTTTTTTGGCCGCGCCGGAACTCTCCACCCGCGAGGAACAGCGCCTGCGGGAGAGCGAACGGCGCGCGCGTGTGCTGCGGGTCGAAACCCACCTCCTGATGGCGGACATCCAAACCCATCGCGGCGAACCCGCCGAGGCTGCGAGCCACCTGGACCGCGCGCTCGCCTTGGATCCGACGCGGGTCGAGGCCTACAGCCGCCGCGCCCGCCTGCGGCTGGACGGGGGCGAACACCACCAGGCGATCGAGGACATCGACACCTTCCTGCGTCTCTCCACGCTGCCCTACGACCACCCGGACGTGCGCACCGCCTGGGCCCTGCGCGGCGAAGCCGAAGCCGCCCTTCGCCGCCGACGCGCCAGCGGCGACGGGAGCTGATCCGGCGGCGTTCCCGGCGGCGTCGGCACGATGCGGGGTGCCCGGCGAGGACGGCAGTGGGGAGCCTGGTCCTGCGCCAGGAGCCCCGGAAACGGGCAATTCGGCTGTTTTTTCAACCGGACTCCAACTGGAACCTTGCGAACTACCGGAGCCGGTGGGACGCTCAACTTGGGTGTTCGGGGCCGTGCGGCCCCTCTCCCGAAGGTCCGAGGATCGATCCGAAGAAGTGCGCCGCACCGCGGCGAGGAGTGCGCCCATGGCCCCGAAGGCCCCTGTTCCCGAGGTTTTCCGTGCGGTGCGTTGGACCCGGGCGCTGAATTGGACTGCCGGCAGCCCCTCGCTGCTGTGTGCGGTTTTGTTCCTGGGTGCGATCGAACCCTGGTCCCACGCCGCGCCGAGCGATTCTTGCACCGGGTCCTGGGTGCCGAGCTTCGGCCAGGCCACCCCCGGCGCGAGCTCGCCAGTGCTCAGCTACGGCATCTTCGATGATGGCAGCGGACCGGCGCTGTACGCCGGCGGGCGCTTCTTCGAGATCGGCGGCACGGCGGCCAACCTGGTCGCGCGCTGGGACGGCAACGTCTGGTCGCCCCTGGGAGCCGGCCTTGCGGGAGAGGTCTTCACGGACGTGGGAGTGCGCGCCCTGGTCGGCTTCGACAGCGGCGCGGGTCCCGAGTTGGTGGCGGGCGGCGGCTTCACGTCGGCCGAGGGACAACCCGCGCTGCGCATCGCCCGTTGGGACGGGTCCGCGTGGGCTCCCCTGGGCGACGGATTTAACGGTCCGGTCATGGACCTCGCCGTCTTCGAGGTCGGCGGCGCGGCGGCCCTCTATGCGGGCGGCACCTTCACCGCTTCGGGGCCCACGCCCATGAATCACGTGGCCCGCTGGGACGGCACAAGCTGGTCCCCGGTGGCCGGCGGAATGGACGCAGCCGTGTTCGCGCTGCTGGTCTTTGACGACGGATCGGGGCCGGCGCTCTTCGCCGGGGGCAACTTCACCCAGGCGGGCGGCGTTCCGGCAGCGCGCCTGGCGCGTTTCGATGGCGCCGCTTGGTCGCCCGTGGGCAGCGGATTCGACAGCGCCGTGCGCGCCCTGGCGGTGCATGACGGCGGCGGCGGACCGGCTTTGTACGTGGGCGGCTCCTTCACCATCGCGGGCGGCCAAAGCGCCCAGCGCATCGCCCGTTGGGACGGCGCATCCTTCGCGGCCCTGGGCAGCGGGTTCAACGACACCGTGCACGCGCTGCGCTCCAGCGACGTCGGCTCCGGTCAGGAGCTCTTCGCCAGCGGGGCCTTCCAACAAGCGGGCGCGGTACAGGCCGTCGGCATCGCCCGTTGGGACGGCGCCGCCTGGTCGCCCCTCGGCTTCGGACTCGCCAGCTTGATCCCCTCGGTCGGTTACGGGCTGGAACACTTCGACGACGGCAGCGGCCCGGCGCTCTACGTGGGCGGCGAGTTTTTGCAGGCCGGTGGTGTGCCCGGCGCTTATGCCTCCCGTTGGAAGGCTTCCGGCTGGTCCCCCATCAGCACGGCACTGTCGAGCTACGTGAACGCGGTGACCGAGTTCGACGACGGCTCGGGGCAGGCGATCTACGTGGGCGGCGCGTTCCAGTGGGCCGGATCGGTGTCCGCGCGGCGCGTGGCGCGCTTCGACGGGAATGCTTGGAGCGCCCTGGGCACGGGCATGGATGCGGAAGTGCGCGCCCTGGCGGTCTTCGCGGGCGGCGCAGGTCCCGCGCTCTACGCGGCGGGCGACTTCAC
>JBJHAV010000344.1:0-3271 GCA_050480685.1 Planctomycetaceae bacterium
GGTCACGACCCGGCGGGCGCCGGGTCATGACCGGGGGAGGGGGGGGGAGGAGTTGGCGCCTGGCACCGTCCCCACCCCCCGACCAGACTAACGACGATCGCGGGGGGGACTTCTTCCGGGGTGGGCTCCCGGGGTTGGCGGGGGAGGTACCCTGGGACATCGCCATGTCCGTCCGGATCCTCGATGCCATGTCCCGGGAGGGGTTCGAGCAACTGCTCGCCGTGCACGACCGCCGGTCGGGCCTTCGTGCCCTTTTGGCGGTGCACGACACCAGCGCCGGGCCGGCTTTCGGGGGCATCCGCCGGCGGCACTACCCGAGCGAGAACCAGGCGCTCTTGGACGCCCTGCGGCTGGCCCGGGCGATGACCCACAAGTGCCTTCTGGCCGGTCTGCCGGCGGGCGGGGCAAAACTCGTGATACTCGACCGGCCGGATCTCGACCGGGAGGCGGCCTATCGGCACCTGGGCGCGTGGATCGAGGGCCTGGCGGGGCGCTACTACGCAGGCCCGGACATGGGAAGCGGCGATCGGGAGCTGGGCTGGGTCGCCGAGCACACCACCTTCGCCACGGATCCGGGGCCCGAGGGGCCCGGGCTGCTCGCCGATGCGACCGCGGCGGGTGTTTTCGCTGGCATCCGAGCGGCCCTCGAACATTTGGACGGCGAGACCGATTGGCCGCGCCGTACGGTTGTCGTGCAGGGGCTGGGGGCGGTCGGCGCGCGCCTGGCCCGCCGGCTCGTGGAGGTCGGCGCGCGGGTGGTGGCCAGCGACCTGGTTCCGGAGCTAGCCTCCGGGTTGGCGGACGAACTGGGCATCGAACTGGTCGATCCCGGCGGCGAGCTGTGTGTCCCCTCCGACGTGTTTTCGCCCAACGGCGCCGGGGGTGTGCTGCACGACCTGTCCCTCGAACGCCTGCGCGCCCGTGTGGTCGCCGGGGGAGCCAACAACGTGCTCGCCAGCGCCGCCCACGGGGATCGGCTGCACGAGCGCGGTGTGCTCTTCGTGCCCGACGAGTTGATCGGCGCGGGCGCTGTCGTGCGTGGCGCCCTGTTCCACCTGGAGGGCCGCCGGGAGCCCCTGGAGGCGATCGAGGCGCGCATCGCGGAGCGCACCGGCGAATTGCTGACCGAGGCGCGCGAGGAGGATCGCTCCCCTGCGCGCGTGGCCAATCGCGCCGCGCGCCGGCTGCTGGCCACCCGGCGAGCCGAACCCCTGCCGATCGCCTGATCCCCGGGGCCTGGGGCCCTGCTCGCCTGATCCGGCCGATCCCGGCACCCGTTCTCGCCCCGCGGACGGCCCGCGCTCTCCCCCGGGCCGTTCGCCCCGTAGGATGCCCGCGGCTCTCCGCCGTCCCGCCCATGTGGTTCCCCCTCGAAGCCCTGTCTGCGCTGCTCCTGACGGTCGGGGCGGGTCTGCCCTCGGCCGCGCTGCCCGCGGTCTCGTCCTCCCCAAGCACCTCGACGGCCCAGCCGACGGATTCGGAAGGGGAGGAGCCCCCCGCGGGAACTCCGGCCCCGGCGGGTGTGTCCGTGCTTGAAACTGCGCCGGAGGGCACCTTCCGGGTCGACCGCGGCCCGGGGCGGCTGCCCCTCTTTTTGCCCCGGGACGAGGAGCTGACCTTCCGCGCCCGAATCCGTTGGGGCCTGATCGATACCCGCGTCGGCACGATCACCCTCAGCACCGGCGTCGAGCCCTACCGCGAGTCAGTGCTCTTCGGCGGGGGCGGCGGCGCCAGCGGACGCGAAACCGCCTGGGTGCGCGCCCGCGCCTCCGGCCGCCACACCTTCTACTCGATGGACTCCACCGTCGAGTCGCGCTTCCAGCCCCAGACCTGGCCGTCGATGGTGCTCAACTTCCGCCAGGAAGGTTCCGAGCGTCGGCGCCGCGAAACCCTGGTGGGCATCCGCGACGGTGAGCGCGTGCGCTCCTATCGCTCCGACACCAGTTCCGGCGCGCCCCGCGGCACGCGCATCTGGCGCCCGGCCCAGTTCGCGCCGGTGCCCGAGGGCGCGATGGATTCGATCGTCGGTGTCTACCTCCTGCGCACGATGCTGCTGGCCGGCGAAGAAGAGGTCGAGTTCCCGATGCTCGACAAGGAGCGCTTGTGGTGGGTGCACTCCGAACTCGGCGAAACCCGCCGCGTGGACACCCACGTGGGCAGCTTCGAGGCGCGCGCCGTGCGCATCGCCAGCACGCGTTTGGATCTGAGCGCCGACGTGGACGAGCAAATCGCCAAACTCGAACGGCCCGACGCCCCGGACCCGGACTTCGAAGGTCCTTTCGGTATCCGCGGCGACATTCGCCTGTGGGTCGAGCAAACCACCGGCGTACCGCTTTGGATTGAAGGGGATCTGCCCATCGGCCCGATCACCCTCAACCTCGACATCCGCCTGGAGCGCTTCCGGGGCACGCCCGAGGCCTTCCGCCCGATCGGGGACTGAACGCGTGTCCGGGCGGCCCGGTGCCGGTGGGGCCGCGCGCGGCGAGCCTCTGCCCGTCGACGCGGTGCTCGGCGAACTTGGGGAAGCGCTCGAACGCAGCCGCGCCGCGGTTTTGGTCGCGCCCACGGGCTCGGGCAAAACCACACGCGTGCCCCCGGCGCTGCTCGAACGGCGCGCTGGCCAGGTGTGGCTGATCGAACCCCGGCGCATCGCCGCCCGAGCCGCCGCGCGCCGCATCGCCGAAGAGCGCGGCGCGCGCCTGGGCGGCGAGGTCGGCTACGCCCTGCGCCACGAGCGCGTGGGCGGTGCCCAAACGCGCCTTTGGTGTGTCACCGAGGGCATTCTCCTGGCGCGCCTGCAACAGGATCCGTGGCTCGAAGGCATCGATGCTTTGGTCTTCGACGAGTTCCACGAGCGGCGCCTGGACGGGGACCTGGCCCTGGCCCTCGCCCGGCGCATCCAACGGGAGGTGCGCCCGGATCTGGAGTTGGCTGTGCTCTCGGCGACCCTCGATCCGGGCCCCGTGTCGGCTTTTCTCGGCGGCGCGCCGGTGCTGGAGAGCGAAGGGCGCCGTTATCCGGTGGAAACCGCGTACCTGCCCGCGCTGCCCGGCGAGCGTGAGCCGGCCCACGTGGCGCGCGCGGTCGGCGCCGCGATCGACGTTTTGGCCGCGGGCGGCGCGGCGGAGGCGCGCGACCTGCTCGTGTTTTTGGCGGGTGTCGGCGAGATCCGTCGCACCGCCGCCGTATTGGGCGGTTTGGCCCGGCGCAGCGGCTACGAGCTGTTTGAGCTCTACGGCGACCTTCCCAGCGAAGCCCAGGACCGCGTCTT
>JBJHAV010000345.1:0-3257 GCA_050480685.1 Planctomycetaceae bacterium
GGTTGGAGCCAGGCACCGTCCCCACCCACCGGTTAGCGGGGTGAGGTCAGAGGGGGAGCGTGCTCACGGCGAGCACTTCGGCGCGCACTTCACCACCCGGCAGCTTCAAGGTCACCGTTTGGCCGGCGCGGGAGCCCAAAAGGCCCTGGGCGATGGGGGAGCGATAGCTGATCACCGCTTGCCCATCCGTTTCCCAGGGGCCGAGCACCTCGACCTCGCGCTCCTTGCCCGACTCCACCTCGCGGTAGCGCACACGGGTTCCGGGCGCGGCGACACCCTCGGGGACCGCCGCGTTTTCGATGATCTGGGCGCGCCGGATTTCCTCTTCCATCTCCATGGCGCGCGCGGTCAGGTTGCGCTGCTCTTCCATGGCCGCTTCCCACTCGGAGTTTTCCGAGAGGTCGCCGTAGCTGGCCGCCTTGCCGATCGCCTCGGCGTTGGCGGGGATTTTGTTCTCACGCAGATCGCGCAGTTCGGCCTCCCGTCGCTCGAGTCCGCGCCGGGTGGTCCAAATGGTCTGCTCCTCTTCCCAGAAGGGGCGGGCACCCTCCCGGAAGATGTCCGGCACCAACTCAACGGCCACGTGGGTGAAGGCCCGGTCCAGGGTGCTGCCGACGCCCTTGCCGACCAGGGGCATCAGGCGCTTGAGGTCGCTGCGCGCCGCGCCGTCCAGGAGCCGGCGCAGCAGCATGGGCTTGCCGCCGGTCAAGAGCTGCACCAGGCGCTGCTGGTTGCGGGTGCGATGGGGGTCGGAACCGACCGCCTCCTCCAGGTTCGAGGCGAGCATCAGGTAGGAGTGCGCGCGCTGCAAGGGCCGAGGAAACTCGCCGGGGATGCGTTCGGCCTCGAAACGCTCGGCCAAGCTGAGCAGCAGCGAGGGATTGCGCATGGGGCGGATCAGCAGGCTGGTGAAGGTCTGCGCCAAGATCCCGTGGCGTTCGCCCGCCATCAGGCGTTCGATCAATGCGCGGTGCATGCCCGGGGGAGCGTGCAAAATCTGATCGGCGGCCTCGTCCAGCCACTTCTCTTCGCCGTAGAGCTCCTGGAGCAGGTGCAAACAGGCTTCCTGCTCGCGCAGGCCCGGTAGCAGCCCAAACAGGCGCCAGAGCCTCGGGGGCGTTTCCCCGTCCTGGGGCGGGGGAGCGGCCAGGGCGGCCTCCAGACGCAGGCGCAGGGGCTCGGGGGTCGTGCCGCGCTCCACCCGCAAGAGGACCCACGCCGCCAGGCGGCTGGGCAGCTCCTCGGCGTCCAGGGCGGCCAACTCCTCGACGGCCGAAAGGGCGGCATCGCGCAGGGGGCCGTCGAGTTTTTTGTCGGCCAAGAGGTCGCGGGCCCGGGTCAGGGCGGCGGCCAGGTTCTTCGAGAGCGCCAGTTGGCGGCGCACGCTCTCGGCCGGATCGGCGGCGTTGTCGAGCAGGCGCACCTGGGTCTGCGCGCCGCTGCCGGTGACCTCAACCCACGAGTTGGTTTCGGCGACCTTGCGCGCCCGGCGCCACCAACTGGTGAAGGCCGAGCCGTCGACGCCCAGTTGGGACAGGTAGTTCTTGAGCTGGGTCTGGTTCAACCGGCCGCCCGAGCGGCGCGCGGCGGCCAGCAGCGGTTCGAGCGGTTCTTTCTTGAGGATCTCGTCGAGCCGCGCCGGATCGCGCACGAGCAGGGCGCGCAGATCCTGGTCCTCCAGCAACTCCGCGGTGTCGAGCAAACTCTGCACCGGCATGCGATCGCGCCGCCCGCTGGCGAAACGCACG
This sequence comes from Planctomycetaceae bacterium, assembly GCA_050480685.1. Taxonomy (GTDB): domain Bacteria; phylum Planctomycetota; class UBA1135; order UBA1135; genus JBJHAV01. The sequence goes on from JBJHAV010000345.1 coordinate 1,749, forward strand.
TCCGCTTCGAGGGCCCCGGGTTCGAAGGCGAGGATCTCGCCGACGCCCCAGCCGCTGCGGTGGTAGAAGGCCGATCCCGGCCCCAGGCGCATCAGTTGGCTCAAGGTGCGCCAGGCCTTGCGGATGTCGTTGGTGGCCCCGTGGAAGTCCGCCAAACGGGAGTAGGTCTCCCACCAACTCTCGGTCGAAAACGCAGCTTCGGCCGAACGGACCAGGCGCTGGGCCAACTCCCCGGGCGGCGCGCCGCCGAGCAGAGCGCGGCCGAGCAGGTGCGCCGCGTCCGCGGGGCGACCGCCGGCTTCGAGCATCTCCGCGTGCTCGCGCACGAAGGGCAGAATGCGAGTGATCTGCTTGGCCTCCGCAGCGGCATCCACGGCGGCCAGGGCCGGCTCGATCGGGCCCTCGGAGTTCATCAGTTCGACCCAACTCGCTTCGAGTTGGGTCCAGCGGTCATCGCGGACGTGGGTCGCTAGGCTCATGCGGGCGTGCGGGCGCGGAGAGTTCGAAAGGGCCGGTAGAGCCCTACAGGATGCTTCCCCGAGCGCCCGCGAACAAGGCTCGGGCAGCGGTCCCTGGGGCCGGAGACACAAATTGCACCCTGGATCGGGGCCCCCCGCGCCGTCCCGCGGCCCCGTGGCGCGGCGCTCCAGGCCCCGCGGAGAGGCCCGCCTCCGTCAGAGCATGGGGAAAATGGGTCGCGCAGCGACCTTCCCGCACTCTGTGGCCGCCAGATGGCGGCCCAAACGGCACCTGGCAGTGCCTTCGCTTCGGCCGAACCGAATTTTTCCGGCGCAATCAGTCCACGGCGAGGAGCGCGCCCTTGAGGTAGCGCGAACGGGGGTGATCCGGCCGCTGGGGGTGGTCGGGTCCCGGGCCGAGCACCTCCAGCAGCCTCAAGCCCCGCTCGGCGCGCCGGGCGGAGCCGAACACCGTGCCCAAGAATCCCGGCAGGTCCAGGGCTCCCGAGCAGGAGAAGGTCACGAACAGGCCGCCGGAGCGCACCCGGCCCAGGGCCAGGGTGTTCATGTCGCCGTAGGCGCGCAGGGCCGTTTCCAGGTGCGCGCGGCCGGCGGCGAGTTTGGGCGGATCGAGCACCACCAGGTCGAAGCTCTCCTCGGCCTGGGCCAGGCCGCGCAGGGCGTGGAAGGCGTCCTGGTGCACGAAGTCCACGGCCAGGCCGTTGCGCTCGGCCGAGCGCCGGGCGAAGTCGAGCACCACCACGTCCAGGTCCACCGACAGGACCGAACGGGCCCCGGCCCGGGCGGCGGCCATGCCGAAGCCCCCCAGGTTGCAGCACAGGTCGAGCACGCGCCGGCCCTCGCCCAACCCGCCGAAACGCCGGCGATTGTCGCGCTGATCGCAGAAAAAACCCGTCTTGTGGCCGCGCCCGGGCACCAGGCAGTAGCGCAGCCCGTGTTCTTCGATCTCGATCTCCCGGTCGGGGGGCTCCTCGGCCGCCGCCGCGGCTCGCTCCGCCGGCCCGAATCCCTCCGCGGCGAAGACCCGCTC
>JBJHAV010000346.1:0-3238 GCA_050480685.1 Planctomycetaceae bacterium
ATAGCGGCGCACCGCCGGCCGGCGCCTATCCGCGTCAATCAGGAGCAACCGCCGCCCGGTGGCCACGATCGCCCAGGCCATGTCCACGTTGGTGGTCGACTTGCCCCCGGAGGGGGCGCAGGAGGTAATCGCCAGGGTGCGCACCTGGTTCAGGTCGCCGACCACAAAACGCAGGTTGGCGCGCAGGGAACGATAGGCCTCGGCCAGCACACCCTCGGGCGCGTCGCGCAGGGGGATGAACGATTGACCGGAGTGGCCGCGCGGGCGGCGGAAGTGGGGGATCGTGCCCAAAACGGGCAGCCCGGTGGCGGCTTCCAGCTCACGTGATCCGCGCAGGTGCGTGCGCAGGCGTTCCAGGGTCAAGGCGGTGGCGAGCCCCAGGGCCAGGGCGACCAGCGCGCTCAAAACCAGGCCCACGCCGACACGCGGCGCGTAGCGCCGGTCGGGCACCACCGCGGGGTCGATGAAGTCGGCCGAGGCGATGGCGGATGCACGCGCGATCTCCGCTTCTTGCAGCGAACGAAGCAGGAACGTGGTCAGCTCCTTGTGCGTCGCCAGGCGCCGCAGGGGAGCGGCCAACTCGCGCTCCATTTCGGGCATGGCGGCCAAACGCCGGCCCAACTCCGCGCTGATCCCGTCCAGTTCCTCGCGCTCGAGGCGCACCGCATCGAGGCGCGACGAAAGATGATTGCGCGTGCGCGAGCGCAGGCTGGCGAGGGCATCATCGATGCCTCCGCGGGCCCGCTCGCGGGCGCCTTCCAGATCCTGTTCGGCAGCGGCGACCAGGGCCAGGCGGTCGGAGTGCAGACGTTCGAGTCCGACGAGGCGCGCGGAGAGGTTTCCGGTGATGCGCGCGCGCAGTTCACTGCGGCCGCGGCGCATGCGTTCCAGATCCGGGTTGGCTTCGGTGAGCTGCAGGGCGAGCCGTTCGAGCTCGCCGTCCAGGCGCGCGAGCTCGCTGACCAGTCCGAGGGTGAAGGGATCGGCGAGCACACCCCCGTCGGGAGTCTGGGAGAGCATCGCCAGGGCCGCGTCTTCGTCGGATTCGAGCGCCGCGATCAGGCCGCGCAGGGCATCGATCTGCACCGCGAGTTCTTCCGCGCGCGCCGCCAACTCCTGGGCGTGGCGCTGGATCAGTTCGCGCCCGTCGCCGGTGCGCGCGCGATCCACGCTGGCGCGCTCGAATTCGAGGGCGGCCAGTTGCTCCACCAGGCTTTGGGAGAGCGGATCGGCCAACTCGCGGCCCAGGCGCGAGAGCGCCTCGTAGCGCCCCTCACTGAGCAGCGCCATGGCCTCCGAAAGGGCGCGTTCCACCATGCCGAGCTGCAGTCCTCGCAGGGCGAAGTCACTGGAGGTTTCCACCAGTTGTTTCGCCGAGCTGGCCCGGTCGATCAGGTCCGGATGTTCGCGCTGCAGGCGCACCACCTCGTGCTCCGCGGCTTCCAGGGCCAGTTGCTGGGCTTCCAGTTGGGAGCGGATGAAATCGACCGTCTCCGAGGCGCGCCGGCGCCCGCGCGAGACGTTTTGTTCGAAGTAGTGGGTGCAAAGGGCGTTGGCCACGGCCGCCGCGCGCACCGGGTCGGAGTCCGAGAAGGTCAGCTCAAGCACACCGGAGTTGCGCTGGGTTTCGATCACCCGCGTACCGGCCAGGAGCCGCGCCACGGCTTCTTCCGGGCCCAAACGGTGGAGCGCATAACGCCCGCCGGTGGGATCGCCGTCGACGGCGAGCACGAAGGTCACGCCGTGGGCGAAGATGGGCTCGCCCGACGCGAAGTCGAGGCGTTCCACCGGGCCGCCCAGGCCCAGGGTCCCAGGCACACGCACTTCGATGCGCCCGGGGGAGGGGAACGAAAGCCGCAGTTCGCGCGGTGCGCCGGGCTCGGCGGACACGGTTCGTGCGCGCAGACTCGCGCGCGCTGCGCTCTCCAGGCCGACGCGTGCGGCGATGCTTTGGAAGGGATGGCGGCTGAGATCCTCCACCAGCGTGCCCAAATCCAAGTGGCGGCGGGGCGCTTCGCTCCAGGGTTGCACGCGGCCCGCCGGGTCCGCGGCGGCTACCGCTTGCGCTAGGGATCGTGAGCGCAGCACCGCGATTTCGGAGGCCGCTGCGGGCGGCGCGGTCAAAGCCGCCAGTTCCCCGAGCACACCGCCCGCGGAGCGCTCGGTATCGAGCAGCAGCGTCGCGCGCGCCCGGTAGACCGGAGTTTGACTGCCCAGCCAGACCAAACCGGAAGCGAAAGCAAGGCCCGTCACCGTGAGCACGAGCACCCACCGCCGGCGCACGGCCCGCAGACCGTCGGCCAGAAGGACCGCGGCGCTGATTTCGCTTCCCTGCTGTGTTTCGCTCACGGCCGTCAGTCGCTCAGGGCGTTGAGGATCACGACCATGTTCGTGATCGAACTGAAGATCGGGGCCGCCGCTTGCAGCACCGGCACCACCTGTTCCTTGAAGACCCCGCCCTTCGATTGGCGCACGAAGAGCATGTCCTCGGGCTGCACAACCATCAGGCCGGCAACACCCGGTGTGGCCGCATCGAAGAAATGCACCTGGAGTTCGCCCGCGACCACGCGCATCAGGGCCACGTTGTGACGATCGCCGCCTTCCGACACACCGCCGGCCAAGGTCAAGGCCTGCAAGGATGTCAGCGGACGGTCGAGCACAATCGCGCCGGGTCGACCGACTTCGCCCAGCACGTACGCCCGGCGGGCCGCGTACTCGCGCACGGAGATGCCCACGGTGGGTTCCACCAGGAAACGCGCCAGGGCCGCCTCGATCGTTCCGCGCGCTTCCCCGAGGGTTTTGCCGGCGAGCTCCACGCCGCCGATCAGCGGCAGGTGCAGCTCACCCAAGGGGTCGATGCGCAGGGGCACCTGGGGATCAGCGAACTGCGGGTGCCCGTAGACGGTCAGGCTGAGGGTGTCCCCGGGCCCGAGGGTGTAGGGCGCCAGGCTGGCTTCGGTGGTGAAGCTCGACTCGGAAGTGGTGGCTTCCACCAGCGGCGGCGCGCTGACGCAGGAAACCAGGCCAAAAGCGCCAAGGAGCGCAGCCAAAAGCGCCCGGCGGGTGCTCCGCCGGTGCCCGCGGGAACGGGTTCGTGTCATCTCCATCCTTCCTTTGCGGCGCGGGATGCGCCCACCGCGCTATCGGCGCCGGGCGCCGGACCACCCGCGGCCGCGCTCGGCCGCACGGGGCCCGCTTCCCGGGCCTGGGTCCGCGGCAGGGCGGCCCGGGGTTCGCC
>JBJHAV010000347.1:0-3174 GCA_050480685.1 Planctomycetaceae bacterium
CCTGCACGTCGGCGATCGCCTCCTGGACCTGGGGGTGGTCCTGGATGTCGCCCAGTGTGTACTCGCCGCGGGGCAGGACTTGGACCCTCCGGCGTACTTCCCCGCGCAGCATCAGGCGCACGTCGTCCTCCGGCAGGCGTGTGTCGAGGCCCGCGTAGAAGGAGCGGAACCCCGGATAGCGGTCGGGATCGCTGTAGTCGCTCTCGGCGAGTTCGATCATCAGTTCCCGGTGATCCTCGAAGTGTTCGTCCACCCAGCGGCGCACGGCACCCGAATTGCGCAGCTCCAGACGGCCTTCGAGGCGCCAGGTTTCGACCCGCGGGAACTCGACCTTGCGGTCGGGCTGAACGCCGCCTTCGCTGATCAAGTTGCGCTCGCGGTCGAACTCCCGGTGGATCGAACGGCCAGAGGGCAGCAGATAGCGGGCGATGGTCAGCTTGACCCGCGGCGCGAAGTCGAACTCGCCGTTGCCGTTGTGGTCGACGGTCAGGGTCTCCCAGGGGTCGAAACGGCCGTTGCCGTTTTCGTCGATGAACTGATCGTCCTGGAAGCCGGGCAGGGGAATCAGGTTTTGCACGGTGCCCTTGCCGAACGAACGTTCGCCCACCAGGACGGCGCGGCCGTGGTCCGCGAGGGAACCGGCCACGATCTCCGAGGCCGAGGCGCTGAAGCGGCTGATCAGCACCGCCACGGGTACGTCGGCGGGCACCCGCGCGGGGCCTTGGGTGAAGAGCGGATCGCTGGCTCCACCGCGGTACTCGGTGCGCACGGCCAGTTTGCCGCGCGGCAGGAAACGGTCGACGACCGCCACGGCTTCGGGCAAGAGGCCCCCGGAGTTGCGGCGCAGGTCGAGTACCAGGGCGCGCATTCCATCGCGCTCCAGGGATTCCAGGGCCTTGTCGAGTTCGCGGCTCGCCACGCGGCTGAAGGTCGAGAGTTCGATCAGCCCGATGCGCCCGGGCAACATCTGGTAGTGGATCGCGGGCACTTCGATAATCGCGCGCTCGACGATCACGCGCATGTCGTCGGTGGGGCGGTCGATCAGGCTCGGATCCATTCCGCGGCGCCACACGTAGAGCCGCACGGTTGTGCCGGGTTTGCCCTTGAGACGGTCGATGATCGTCTCGACCGGTTGGCCGAGGGTCGGCCAGTCGTCGACGCGCACGATCTTGTCGTCGGATTGCAGGCCGGCGCGGTAGGCGGGCCCGGAGTAGATCGGCCGCGTGATCGTGAAGAGGTTGTCGGTGGGGTCCTCGCCGACGAACGCGCCGATGCCGCCGTATTCGGCCTCCAGGTCTTGGAGGAAGGAGGCGTAGGCGGTGGGGCTCATGTAGGAGGAGTGCTCGTCCACGTGGCGCAAGAGGCCCTGGAGCGCGGCTTCGACCAGCTCCTCGCGCTTGAGGCTCTCGCCGTCCACGTGGGCGCGTTCCACCAGCTCGAGCACCGCATTCAGGCGGCGCAGTTCGTCGGGCAGCACGCGGGCGTCGAACTGGTCCTGCAAGTCGCGCAGACGTCGGTCGCGCAGGCGCTTGGCGCGCTCGGCGCGCAGCAGGGCGTCGGCCAACTCGCCCCGGTCCCCTGGCAGGGAGGCCAGGCGTTCCAATTCGCGCTCCAAATCCCCAGCCAGCTCCTCGCCGGTGCCGGCCAGGGCCAGGGCTGCCAGGCCCCGCAGGGTGGCGTCCGAGGAGCGCAGGAAAGCGAGCAGTTCCCCCCGGGCGGCGCGTTTTTCGGCGCCGGCGCCGAGGGCGAAGGCACCCCGGGCGGCATCGATGCGCACCTCGGCGGAGAGGTCCGCGTTGGATGCCACGGCCATCAGGGCCTCGGCCAACTCGCTGCGGCGGTCGCGGTCCAGGCGCCGGAAGGGCGTCTTGGTGAACAGGTCCGCGGCCGTGCGCGCCAATTCGGGTTCGGGGGAGCTCGCCAGCGGGGCAAGCAGATCCGCCAGGCGCTCCACGTCGGGCGAATCCCCGGTCAGGCGAGCGGCCGCGAGCAACAGGCGCGCGCGGGCCGAGAGCCCGTCGGCCCGGTTCAGGTGGCGTTCGAGGATCGCGTCCAGTTGGACCTGGCCGCCCAAGCTGCGCTCGGCCTCCCGCAGGGCCAGGGCCCGGGTCCAAAGGGGTTCGGTGCGCGCGGAAGCCCGCTCCAGTTCCAATTCCACCGCCCGTTCGAGGGCCGTCGCCTGGGTCGGAGCGGCGGGGGGGCTGGCGGCGTGGGCGGCCCACGCGGAGGCGGGGAGAGCGGGGACGGCGAAGGCCAGGGCGAAGAGCAGGGCCCCGATGAGGGTCGGCATGCGCATGGAGCGGTCCAAGGGCGGAGGCGGAGCGGGCGTGTGAGCCACGGTCGATCCTAGTATCGTCCGGGGCGCTGCCGCACCCCATCCGAGTCTGCTACGCCTCGGACGGGCCGTCGTGGCTTGCTTACACGGAAATCGAACGCGAAAGAGGGAGATCCCGGCACATGGAATCGATGGGCGCCCAGGGGAAACAGACGGAGCCCGGCACCGCCGGGAGCGAGCGAGCCGCCGGCGCGGGCCACTTCGCCACAGGTCCGGACGGGCCCGAGGCGCGCATGGTCGACGTGGGGGACAAGGTCGCCGGCGAGCGCCGCGCCCTGGCCCGGGCGCGGATCCGCTTGGGCCGGGACCTGCTGGGCCTGGCCCTGGGGCAGGGCGGCCCCAAGGGCCCCCTGCGCGAGGTGGCGCGCACGGCAGGCATCCTGGCCGCCAAACGCACGGACGAGTGGATCCCCATGTGCCACAGCCTCGCCCTGGACCACGTGGAGGTGCGCTTCGAGGCCTTCGGGGAGGACTGCTTGGACATCCTCTGCTCCGTGCGCTGCCGCGCGGCGACCGGAGTGGAAATGGAGGCCCTGGTGGGGGCCAGCGCCGCCGCTCTGACGGTCTACGACATGCTCAAGGGCATCGAACGCGGCATCCGTATCGAGACCGTGGAATTGCTGGAGAAACGCGGCGGCCGGTCGGGGACCTGGCTCGCGCCGGGCCACGATCCCGGCCGGGGCGCCGAGGGCAGCGGGACCTGACCCGCGCCCGGCCGCGCGTTCACCCGCCCGCGGAACAAAGCCCGGCCCCGGGAGCGGACTGGGGGCGGCACTTTGGGCGACCGTCGCGGTCCCTCCGCCCGTTATCCTTCCGTGCGTTCGGCAAAGGACGGTCCC
>JBJHAV010000348.1:0-2163 GCA_050480685.1 Planctomycetaceae bacterium
GAGTTCGCCCTGGTGACCAACGCGGCCAAGGTCGAGGTCTGGCCCTGATCGCCCTCCCCCGCCGAGGGGCGCCCGCCCGGGCGATTCCGTCGGCGGGCCCTTGGGCGCGGCGCGGTTGACCCGGCGGGTGCGGGAGGTCGATGCTCTGGGCATGTCCGCCGACCACTTCGTTACCCCGCCGCCCCTCGCCGCCGAAGAGGTCCTCCTGCTGGGTCCCGGGCCTTCCCCGGTGCCCAGGGAGGTCCTCGAAGCCTTCGCCAAGCCGACCGTGGGGCACCTGGACCCGATCTTCCTGCGCGCCATGGACGAGGTGCGCGGAATGCTCTGGCCCCTGTTCGGTGCAAGTCCCGGTCGGGGCAGGGTGCTGGCGCTCTCCGCCACCGGGTCGGCGGGCATGGAAGCCGCCCTGGTCAATTTGCTCGAACCCGGGGAGCGGGCCCTGATCGCCGTGCACGGGGTTTTCGGCGGTCGCATGGCCGAAGTGGCGCGCCGGGCCGGGGCCGAAGTGGTCACCGTGGAGAGTCCCTTCACCTCCCCTCCGGACCTGGAGCGGCTGGAAGCCGAGGCCGCCCGCGGGAGCTTCGCGGTACTCGGCCTAGTGCATGCCGAAACCTCCACGGGGGTGCTCCAGGACCTCTCCGCCCTGAGGGGCATCGCCGATCGCTGCGGCGCTCTGCTCGTGATCGACGCGGTGACTTCCCTGGGGGGCCTGCCGGTGGAGGTGGAGCGTCACGGAATCGACGCCTGTTACAGCGCCACGCAAAAGTGCCTTTCATGCCCTCCCGGGCTCGCTCCCCTGTACCTCTCGGAGCGCGCCCTGGAGCGCATCGCGCGGCGCTCGCGCCCGGCCCAGAGCTGGTACCTGGACATCTCGCTGCTGGAAGGGTACTGGGGCAAGGAGCGGGCTTATCACCACACGGCTCCGATCCAGATGGTCTACGGGCTGCACGAAGCCCTGCGCCAGGTGCACGTGGAAGGGCTGGAGCGGCGCTTCGAACGCCACCGCGAGGCCGCCGCCGCCCTGTGGCAACGCATGTCGGGTTTGGGCCTCGGGCTGGCCGTGGACGAGGCCCACCGACTGCCGCCCCTGACGGTGCTCGAAGTGCCGCCGGGGGTCGATGAAGGCAGTTTGCGGCGGGACTTGCGCACGGACCACCGCATCGAGATCGGGGCAGGGCTCGGGGATCTCAAGGGCCGTGCGGTGCGCATCGGCCTGATGGGCAGCGGTGCCACGTTGGCCAACGTGGAGCGCGTCTCGGCGGCGCTGGAGGTTTGCCTCGCGGCCCAGGGTGTGCGCGCGAGGCCCTGATCCACCGATCCTGCTACGGGCGGGAGTAGAGGCTGCGACCGCTGCCGTCGCGCAGGCGCAAGAGCGGATCCTCGAGGCTCGTCAGGCCGAGGGAAATGCGGCTCTGGCCATCCCGGCCGCTGACTTCGAGGGCGGGCCGTCCGTCGGAGAGCACACGCAGGTCGAGGGCTCGCTCCCGGGCTGCCCCATGGAACACGAGCCGCCGGGAACCGTCGGGAAACAGACCGAGTCCCACCGCGGTCTGACCAGCGGCGTCCGCCAGTTGGACCATGGGCCTGCCGTCCGCAGCGAGTCCCACGTGCGCGCGGGCGACCCCCGCGCGGTCGCTCAGCAGCAGACGGGTTTCCCCCTGGGTGTCGAGCATCAACTCGGCCCGCGGAAAACCGTTGTCATCGAACAGCCCCAGTCCGGCTCCGCCCCCGGCGAGGGCTCCGATCCAGACCCGGCGGCGGCCCTGGGCGTCGCGCAGGACGATTTCCTGGGGCCGGGGGGCATCCGCCACCCGCGAGTCTTCCGGGTCTTGGAGCGTTGCCGGATCGAGACCCGGACCCGCAGCCAGGAGCGGCTGAGCCGCGGCTTGCAGCGGAGCCCCTGGCGCCAAGGAGAGGGTCCAGGTGATCAGCAGGCCGGCGGCCAGCGCCATGGCGGCCCGCCGGGTTTGGGCCAAGCTGCGTTCCAGACGTTCCAGGCGAGCGAGTAGCGCCGTATCGGGGTGGGGTGCCATGGGCCCAAGCCTACGGTCCCCGGCCCCCTACCCCCTACTTCGCTCTTGGGCTCCGGTGCTAAGGCCCCCGGGCAGCGTTCGACGCACGAACGCCCGGGCCGTCCGGCTAGGAGGGCGCCTTCCAGCCGGT
>JBJHAV010000348.1:2173-3148 GCA_050480685.1 Planctomycetaceae bacterium
CCGGTCACGTCACCGCGGCGCACCGTGACGTTCTCGGCAGTCAGGCTCGCCAGCAGGTCCTCGAATGAAAACAGGCCCAGGGCTGGACGGGCGCCCGGCCCGAAGTTGCCCGTGGTGGATTCCTCGGAAAGCAGGCGCCGGGCCGCGAGGCGTGCCGGCAGGGAGGCGAGGGAGGCGAGGGAGGCTTGGGTCTGCAAGGCCAGGCGGCGTTCCAGGGGCAGACTCTGGGAGTCCACACCGCGCACGACGACCCACAGGCTGCTCGGCGGGCCGGGGCTGCCCGCCGTTCCGCCGCCCCGGCGCTGCAGGCGGGCGGCCCGGGAAGGCAGGTCCTTGGCGAAGCCCTTGCTCGCCAGCCACAGCCACCAACGCAGGGTGCGGTCGCCCTTGCCCGCGAGGGACACGGACAGCCTCGCGCCCGCGCTCCGGTACGGGCGCTCCAGGAAGAGGGCCAGGTCCGCCGCATCCGCATTTTGGCTGCGCCGCAAGCCGACATCGCCGGGGTGTTCGATCCAACGGCGGTCGCCCCAGAAGTCGCGCTGCGTGGCTTCGCCGCCGATCGACATGCGCACGGGTTTTCCGACCTGGGCGAGCAACTCCTGGAAGCTACCCACTCCGGCGTCGGCGCCCGGCCCGAGGGCAACGGCCAACAGGACCTCATTGACGCGCCGGCACTCCTTGAGGCAAAGGTTCACGAAGGGCTCGACGAGGCCGGGGAAAATCCCCAGCCCGGCGAGCGCCGTCCGCGAGGCAGCCGCCGCCGACTCTTCGAGGGAACGGATCGCGAGGATCTCTTCGCGCACGCCGCGCACTCCGATCCAGTGGGCGCCCAGGTCCAGCGCGGCCTTCGCCAACTCCGGTTCGGCCGGACGGGGCCCGGCAGCGGCATCGATCACCAGATCGGCTCCGGCCAGGGCAGCCCCCCAACCGCTTCGATCCTCGAAGCGAAAGGAGCGTCCTTGTCCCTTCCATTCG
>JBJHAV010000349.1:0-1760 GCA_050480685.1 Planctomycetaceae bacterium
GCGGCTTGGCCCCCGGCCTCGGCCCTGGTCGCCGCGGCGCTTTTGGCCGCGCTTTCGTTCGCACCCTTCGAAGGGGACTACCCTTCGCGGCTCGAAGCCCACGCCCTGACCGACCAGGCCCGCGCCGGGCGCGCCAAAGGGGAAGCGGAGCGGGCCCGCCGGAGCCTGGAGCGGGCCCTCGAAGCCTGGCCCGAGAGCCCCAGAGCGCTGCTGGAGTTGGGCCGGCTCGAACGGGACGCGGCCCGTGGCCGCGATCCGATGGCGGGCAGCGCGCGCATCCGGCGCGCGGCCGACTTGGCGCCGGAATGGCCGGAGGCGGTTTTCGAAGCGGCGGCGGCGGAGCTCGCACGGCTGGACCGAACCGAACGCGCGCTGGGGCTGGGCCGGCTGGAGTTTTGGCTCGACCACCACCCCCACCACCCCGAGCGCGGGCGTTTGTCCCTCCTGGCCGCCTCGGGCTGGTTGGATCAGGTGCGCATGGGGCTCGGCGGCCCCGCCGAACTCGAACGAGCGCGCCTCCGGCTGGAAGAAGCCACCCCCGGCGAAGCACGGGACATGCTGCGCGCGGCCCTGGCCGAACAGGCGCGCTGAGCGCGGGCCCTCGCCCGCGCCGAGCGCGTCAGCGTGCCCAGGCGGGCGGACCGTCGCCGATGCCGAGCAGCGGCTGCACCCACAGCGGGAAGAGCAGCGCGATCAACAGGATCATCAGCAGATTGAACCAGAGGCCGATGCGCGCCATTTCGCGCATGGGCACCAGCCGGCTCGAAAACACCACCGCGTTCGGCGGCGTGGCCACGGGCAACATGAAGGCGCAGGAAGCCGCGATCGTCGCCGGCAGCATGGTCAAGCGCGGGTCCAAACCGGCCGCCACCGCGGCGCTGGCCAAAACCGGCAGCAGCACCTGGGTGGTCGCCGTGTTCGAGGTGACCTCGGTCATCAGCGCCATGGCGGCGACGATCAGCAGCACCGCGGCCCAGGTGGGCAGGCCGCCCAGGCCCGGGGCGAGCAGCGCGCCGAGGGCCTGGTCGAGGCCGCTGGCGCGAAAGCCCGCCGCGATGCAAAAGCCGCCGCCGAGGAGCAGCAGCACTTCCCAGGGCATGCGCGTGGCCGTGGCCCAATCGAGCAGGCGCTCGCCGCGCCCCACACCGGCCGGCAGGGCGAAACACAAAACGCCGAAGAACAGGGCCACGGTCGCGTTCGAGACCCACTCCCGGGCGGCCGGCCCCTCCACGCCCGCGGGCGCGAACCAGGTGCCCCAGCCCGGCATCGAAACGAAGCCCAGGTCCAGGTCGGAGCGCGTGAGCCACAGGGTCACGGCCCCGAGGAACACCAGGCCGATGCGTTTTTCCGCGGGCGACATGGGCCCCAGGGCGCGGCGCTCGGCGCGGATCACGTCCCCGCCCGCGGTGCCGCGCGCTTCGACCTTCACGAGCACGCGGGTGAGCAGCCACCAGCCGATCGGCAAGAACAGAAAGAGCAGCGGCGCGAAGGCGATCATCCAGGTGGCGAAGGGGATTTCCGGCGCCTCCGGATAGGCCGCGCGGAACTGCCCCAAGAACACCTGGTTGGGAGCGGTGCCCACGGGGGTCGCCACGCCGCCGACCGAGGAGGCGTAGGCCATCCCCAGCAGCAGGGCCAAACCGAAGGCTCCCCCCGGTGTGGTGCTGCCCGCGCTCCCCGGCGGCGCTTCGCGGCTGCCCACCGCCGCCACCACGGCGACACCGATCGGCAGCAGCATCAGGGTCGTCGCCGTGTTGTTG
>JBJHAV010000349.1:1770-3132 GCA_050480685.1 Planctomycetaceae bacterium
AACAGCCCGCCCGCGAGCATGAATCCGAACACGATGCTGCGCGGTTTGGGGCCGACGGCCGCCACGATGCCCAGGGCCAGGCGCCGATGCAGGCCCCAGCGCTCCAGGCCCAGGGCCAACAGGAAGGCGCCCAGGAAGAGCAGCACCAGATCGTTCACGTAGGCCGCCGCGGCGACGGAGGCCGGCATGGCGCCGAACAGCGGCAGCAGGGCGGCCGGCAGCAGCGAAGCCGCGCCGATCGGCACCGCTTCGCTCAGCCACCAGGCAGCCGTCCAGGCGGTGACGGCCAGGACCGCCCGCTGGGGGCCGTCGAGGGGCAGGCCCGGCACCAGGAGCACCAAGGCAGCCAAAGCCGGCCCCAGAAAGAGCCCCAGGCCGCGGCCGGAACCGGGAGCTTCGGCCGGCCCCACCCCTTCCCCGTTCAGGTCTCGGCTCCGGGGGGCTGGGCCGCGCACTCGGCCCGCAGCCAGGCCAGGTACGCGGCGCCCACGTGATCCGCGCCCAGCACGACCAGTTCGGGCACGTCGTAGGGATGGTGCTCGGCCAGGAAAGCCTCCAACTCGCGCAGCCGCGCGCGCACGGTTTTGACCACCAGCCCCACCTCGATGGAGCGCTCCACCTTGCCCTGCCAGTGGTACAGGCTGACGAGACCGGGCAAAACCTGCACACACGCCGCGATGCGCGCCTCCACTAGGCGCCGGGCCAGCTCCTCGGCCAAGCCCGGATCGGGGGCGGTCGTCAGGGCGACCAGGGGGTCGTCGGGTGCCGGCGCCGGGTAGCTCATCGCGCGCATTCTAACGGCCCCATCCCGGGGATCCGCCCCCGAGCCGGCGGCGCCCCGGAAGCATAGAATGCCCAGGCGCGCGGGAGTCGTCATCTCCCGACCGCCCACGAATGACGCTCTTCGACCGCCTGGCGCTCTCCACCCTGCCCCTCATCCCAACCCCGATCATGCGGCGCCTGGCCGGGCGCTACATCGCGGGAGAAACCCTGCCCGAAGCCATCGAACGCCTGGCGAGTCTGGCGCGCGACGGATACCCCGGGATCATCGACGTGCTCGGTGAGGACGTACGCGACGAATCCCAGGCGCGCGCCGTGGCCGCGGAGTACGAAGAAGCCGCACGGGCCGTGACCGCACGCGGCCTCGACGCCTACGTCTCCGTCAAGCCGACCCACGTGGGGCTCCACCTTTCGGAGGATCTGGCCCACGAGCTCTACGACCGCCTGGCCCGCTGCTGCCGCGACCTGGGGCTCTTCCTGCGCGTGGAGATGGAGGACCATCCCACCACGGACGGCACCCTGCGGGTCTTCGAGCGCCTGCGCCGCGGACACACCCGCGTCGGCAGCGGCAGGCAGGCGCGC
>JBJHAV010000350.1:0-3102 GCA_050480685.1 Planctomycetaceae bacterium
GGGAGCCGCCCTAGCCGCCGCGCACGGCCACGGGACAGCGCCCATCCCGCCGGCCCTCCAGCGCCGCCGCCTCGCGCAGGATCGCGGCCAAATCGGCTCCTTCGCTCCATTCGCGCACACGCCCCGGCGTGAGGTTTTCGAGGGTTTCGAGCACCCGGTCCGTACCCATCGCCACCGCGATCAACTCCGTGCCCTGGGCGGCAAACCGCTCGACGAGCTCGGCCGCGCGCTCCACCGGCCGCGGCGGATCGCCCTCCTCGCGGCCGTCGGTCAATAGGAACACGAGTGCCGCCCGGTCCGACCCCGCGCGCAAGGCGGCGAAGGATTCCATGGAAGCGAGGATCGCCGTCGCCCCGCGCGGCGTGCGCAGGCGCAAAAGCTCCTCCGCCAGGCGCGCCCGTTGCCCCTCCGATCCCGCCACGCCCAGGGGAATCGCGTCGAACAGCCGCCCGGTGAAAAAATGCATCCACAGGCGGTCCCCGGGCGGCACCGCATCGGCCAGTTCGAGCACCGCGGCGCGCACCCCTTCGAAGGGCGCGCCGGCCATGCTGCCGGAGGTGTCGACGATCAGCACCACGTCCCGGGGCGGGCGATCGGGGGGCGCGGGGACGAGCGGCCACCAGCGCGCCAGGGGCGAGCGCGTCTCCAGATCCGCGAAGGCCGCCCCGTCGAAGGCGAGCAGCCCGCCGCCGCCTTCGATCCAGCGCGCCAAGGCCGCTTCCGGCAGGGCGGAGCGCGGCACGTCGAAGGTCACCACCAGGTCGACTTCCGCCAGGGCGCCGGCCAGTTCGCCGGGCAACAGCCAACGCCCGTCGAGACCCGCCGGCGCTGCGCCCGCATCCCAAAAGGCCGCGGCCTGCTCGCGCGTGCCCTCGGCCGCCACCAGGGCCACCGCGCGCCCCGGGCCGACGAACGCGAAGGCCGTGCGCTCGTCGTTTTCGGGGAATGGATCGGGGCGGCCGTCGGGCGCTTCCACGCGCACGCGCACGCGGGTCGCGCCGGCCTCGGCCGGGCCCAGGGGCAGGCCCAGGCGCAGGGCGCGGCCCGGCTCCGGCGCGGAAACCTCCACTCGCCGCTGTTCGCGTCCGCCCGGGCGCTCGATTTCGATCGCCAGCACGGCGGTGGCGGGCGCCAGCTCCGGCGGCCCGTCCAGTTCGAGTTCCAGGGCCGCCACCTGGGGAGCCCCCTCGGGCACCGGCTCGATCTCCAGGGCGGCCAGGGCCAGGTCGAATCGTTCGGGACGCGGCAGCGGCACGTAGCGCGCCTGGCCCACCCGCAGGGCGCCGAGCAGGGGCCGCGGATCGCGTCCCGAGGCCCGCCCGTCGGAAATCAGCACGAGCCGACCGGGCGGGCGGGCCGTCTCCGCCAGGGGGCCTTGCACCCGCTCCAGGGCCCGGGCCAGGTCGCTGCCCTGGTCCTCGCCGCGGGCCAGGCGTGGGTCGAGGGGCGCCCCGGCCCGCCCGGCCAGGCGCGCTTCCAGTTCCGCCGGCGGCCCGGGGCCGAAGAGCACGCGTGTTTCGAGCCCGAAGGCGACCACCAGCACGTCGTGACCGGCGGCGCGGGCGAGTTCGGCCTCGCGGGCCAGTTCCCCGCGCACGAACGGAATCCAGCCCGGCCGGGGGCGGTGCGCGCTGGCCGAAGCGTCGAGCACGATCGCGGTCAGCGCGGGCCGCGTCGGCGCGTCGCTGCCCCAGCGCGGCCACTGGGCCAGGGCGGCCAGGCCGAGCAAAAAGGCCCCGGCCAAGAGGCCGGTCGCCCGCCCGCTGGCGGTGGGCCTCACTCGGAGCGGGCCTCCAGGGCGCCGTCCGATGCGCCCGCCGGCGCCGCGGCGATCGCCCCGGGTGTCACGCGCTCCACGCGCGCGATCCACCCGCCGCCCAGCAGCCGATCCCCGTCGTAGAAGGCCGCGCCCTGGCCCGGGGCGACGGCCAACTGGGGCTCCGCGAACTCGACCCGGGCCCGCGGCCCGTCGAAGAGGATGCGCGCTTCGGCCGCGCGGTGGTGGTAGCGCACCTGCACACGCGCCGCCAAACATCCGTCCGCCGGCGCATCGATGCCTATCAGGTTGACCTGGTCCACCTCGAGGGCGACGGCGTGGCAATCGGCGGCGCTGCCCAAAACCACGGTGGCGCTTTCGGGCAGGATGTCGACTACGTAGAGCGGTTCCCCCACGGCGATGCCGAGCCCGCGGCGTTGGCCGATGGTGTAACGCTCGATGCCCCCGTGGCGCCCGAGCTCGCGCCCGGAGGTGTCGACGATCGGCCCCGGATGGAACGTTTGCCCGCGTTCCTCCAGCAAACGCCGGTAGTCGTTGCCGGGCACGAAGCAGATTTCCTGGCTGTCGGCCTTGCGCGCGGTGCGCAGGCCCGCGCGCTCGGCGACGGCGCGCACTTCGGCCTTGGTCAGATTGCCCAGGGGCAAACGCGTGCGGGCGAGGCAGCGCTCGCTGACCGCGAAGAACTGATACGACTGGTCCTTCGCGCGATCGACACCGCGCAGGAGGTGCACACGCCCGTCTCGCACGGAAAGGCGCGCGTAGTGACCGGTGGCGATGCCCGCCGCGCCGAACTCGTCGGCGAAGTCCAAGAGCCGATCGAACTTGAGGTCGCGGTTGCAGATGGCGCAGGGGTTCGGGGTGCGCCCGGCCGCGTATTCGGCCATGAAGTGGCGGATCAACTCGGCGAACTCGGCCGAGAGGTCGACCGCTTGAAATGGAATCCCCAAGGAGGCGGCCACCATGCGCGCGTCGCGGGCGTCGCTGACCGAGCAGCAGGACTTTTTGCCCGCGTCGGCCTCGTTGACCTTGACCCCGTTGCGCATGAAAAGCCCGACCAGGGGGTGGCCGGCCTCGCGCAGCAAAAACGCCACGGCGGAGCTGTCCACGCCGCCGCTCATGGCAACCACGAGCCGCTGGGAGGGGTCCTTCAGGTCGAGATGGGAGGAAATCGGATCCATGGGGCTTCGGAGCGCGGCCCGGCGGGCGGGGGCGACGGTCCGCCGGGGTCCGGGGTCCGCGGGGCCTTCGCCCGCCTTCGCGCCGCGCTGCGAGAGACGCTAGTCTACGCGGCTCGGCCAGGCCCTCCGAAGGCGGATTGGGCGGCG
>JBJHAV010000351.1:0-3051 GCA_050480685.1 Planctomycetaceae bacterium
ACTTCGGGGTCTGGCACATCGACGCGCCCACGGACGCGGGCGCCTACTTCGGCGCGGGCTACGCGGCGGCGAGCGATCGGCTCTTCCAGATGCACCTGGAGCGGTTCGCCTGGCGCGGACGGCTGGCGGAGGTGCTCGGGGCCGGGCCTTCGGACCTGCACCTGAGGCTGGACCGCTCCGCGCGGCTGATCGGTTGGGCGCGCCATGCCCAGGCGGTAGCGGACCTGCTCGAAGCGACGGACGACGAGTTGCACACGCTGCTCGGCGCCTACGCAGCCGGTGTGAATCGGCGCATGGAGGAGATCGCCGCCGATCCGGCCCAAGGGGCGCATCCCTTTTTCGCGGGATTGCCCGGGGTGCTCGCGCCGGTGGCCCTGGAGCCCTGGAGCGTGGCGGACACCGTGGCAGCTTGGAATCGTTTTGCCTGGAACTTCCAGGGTTTCGACCCGCACGAACTCGAACTGCGCGCGGCGGCGGATGACTTGGCGCAGCAGGGTGTGCCCGCCGATCAGTGGGCGGCGTTGCTCTTGCCGACGGTGCTGTGCGATGAAGATGCGGCGGTGGTGCAGCCTGCGGATGTGCCCGCGGAACTCGTGGCGCAGATGCAGGCCTTCGCGGCCACCTGGGGCATTTCGGCGGTGGCCGGTTGCCGCGCGGTGGGCGGCGCCGCGCCGAGCTTCAGTCACGCCTGGGCTGTGACGGGAGCGCGCACGCCGGACGGCCGCGCGCTGCTGGTGGGGGATCCGCGTGTGCCGGTGAGCGCACCGGGTGCGCTCTTCGAGTGGCACATGCGCGGCGCGACCTTCGACGCACGCGGCGCGGGTCCGCCGGGCAGCCCCAACCTGCTCGTGGGCTTTCAAAACCACGTGGCATGGAGCGCGACGGCCCTCGCCGCGGACCAGTCCGACCTCTTTCTGATGACCGTCGACCGCGCGACGACACCGTGGCGTTACTTCCTGGATGGGGAGTGGCTCGACATGGAGGAAATGCCCGAGCCGCTGTTCCTGTGGACCGGCGAAGGCAACGCGGTGGTGCCCTCCGAGGCGGACGCGGATCTGGTGTGGCGAAGCACGGTGTTCGGGCCCCTGGTCACGGGTCTGGTGGGCGCCCCGGCCGACGGCCGCGAGGTGGCGCTGCGGGCCGTGCCCCTCGACCGGCCGGGCGAAGTCTCCGCGCGCGGTTTTCTGGCGATGTATCGCGCAGGCGACGTGGAGCGCTTCCGCGAGGCCCTGGGGGCGTGGAAGTTTCCCAGCGCCAACGTCGTCTTCGCGGGCCGCGGCGATGGCGCCGATGCCGGTGCGCCAGATCGCATCGGGTACGTGGCGAACGGCGCCCATCCGGTGCGCGCGCCCATTCCCTTGGCGGGGGCCATGGCTCTGGATGGGGACACTTCGGCCAACGATTGGCGCACCTACGTGCCGCAGATCCTGAAGCCCTGGGTGCTGCGCGACGGCCTGGGCGATGGGGGGGTGGTGCTCTCCGCCAATCACAGTCCGATCGGGGCCTGGTACCCGTTGCCGCGCCTGTTCCCGGCAACGGGCCATACGGATCGATCCAAGCGACTGGCGGAACGTCTGCCAACCGCGGCGGTGTACGAGGTCGACGATCTGCTCGACCTGCGGCGCGATGCGGTGCGTCCTTCGGCCCGCGACCTAGTGGCGTTGGTGCGTTTCCATGTGCTCGCGGGAGGATTGACGCTTTCCCAAACGGCGTCCGATGCACTGGCGGTGCTCGTGCCCTGGTTCGATGCGGGTGCGACTCTCGACGGGGTGACGCCGGGCGCAGCTTTGGCTTCGTGTTTGCCCACGCGGCTGCTGGACGACGATCCCGTGCACGCGCCGTTGATCGACAATTTCGGCAACGGACCGTCCGGGCTGCTGATGTTCTTGGCGGCGGAGATCGAGCGCATCCAGAGCGGCTCCGCAGGTGCGCCTTCACCGGAGGTGGCCGCGTTTTTGCAGCAGTGCCTGGAAGAAGCCCTGGAGAAGGTTTCCGGTCCGGAAGGGGCGGACGATCCGAGCCCGGCGGCCTGGGATGTTTGGTACCTGGAGTCCGAACTTTCCGGGCAGTTGCCCCGTTGGCGCTTGGCGGGCGGAGTCGATCTCGGTCAGGGCGTGGAGCCCCACGCGACCCTTGCGGCGACGGATGCGACCACGCTCTTCTCCCAGGACCAGAACCTCTACTCGTTGCTCTTCACCTCGGGGAACGCCGATGCCGCGCTTTCCCTCGCCTGTCCGGGCCAGAGCGACGATCTCCAGGGATCGCCGTTTGCCGTCGATCAGAAGATGTTTTGGGAGCAGGGGCTGCTGCGGCCCGCGCCGACGAGTTCCGCGGCCGTGGCGGCCATCGCCCACGGATCCCCCGTGGTGCTCGTCTACTCGCCCTGAAGGTGCAGCCAGGCGATCCGGGGCTGCTGCCAGGGGCTGGCTAGGGCCGCGCGATAACCGGGCGCGACCTCCAAGTCGCGGATCCAAAGGCGCGGCGCGGAACCGTTGCCGCGCGTGTCCTCGCCGTCGGCGTGCAGCGCTACGGCCAAGGGGCTCGGGCCGCGCACATCGAGTTCGCGCAGGCCCCCGGAGAGTCCGATGCCGGTGGCCTTGAGCAGCGCTTCCTTGCGGGTCCACGCGCGCAGGAAGGCCGTCGGGCGTGCTTCCACCGGCAGGTCGCGCCAGGAGACGAGTTCGGCCGAACCAAGCACTTCCTCGGCGAGCGCATCCAAACGGTCGATCGGTCGTTCGGCTTCCAGATCGACGCCCAGGGGGCCGCGCGCGGCGAGTGCGATCAGGGCGCGCTCGCCCGAATGGGCCAGGTTGAACTCCAAAGCGCCGGTGTATTCGCCGGCGAGGTGCGGCCGGCCGTGGCGTTCCTCGGCGAAGTGCAGGTCGCGCGGATCACAGTCGAGGGCCTGCGCGATCCAGCGCCGCAGGCCGGCGCGCGCCAGGATGAAGCGCCGCCTGGGATCCGGTCGCAGGAACCGGGCCGCGCGTTCCTGTTCGCCCTCGTCGAGCAGCGCCTCCGCTTCGGTCGAGGATCCCTCCAGCAGCACCCGCG
>JBJHAV010000352.1:0-3038 GCA_050480685.1 Planctomycetaceae bacterium
AAGCCGATCGACACTCTGCCGGGCGGCGACGCCCAGGGCCTCGACCCGCGCAGCGCGCGGCCCTCGGCGCCGAAGGCCAAACACAACCTGCTGCCCCGCCCCCCGCGCGGCTGCGAAGATCCCCGGCCCCGTTCCCTCACGCCGTTGGTCGAAGTGGCCGTCGAAAGCCGGCTGGCGCGTTTGGCCGAGGCCGCGGGCCTGGGAGCCATTGCCGCCAAGGTGCTGGACGGCAAACGCTTGGACTTGGAGGACGGCCTCGCGCTCTACGCCACGCCCCATCTGCATGTGGTCGGCGCCCTCGCCAATCACGTGCGCGAACGCCTGCACGGGGACAAGGCGTTCTTCAACGTCAACCAGCACGTCAACTACACCAACTACTGCAACAAATTCTGCAGCTTCTGCTCCTTCGACCGCTTGCCCGGGCAGGAAGGGGCGTATCTATTCACGCCGGAGCAAGTGGCGGCCAAGGTGACGGCCCTGGCCGACCAGCCGATCACCGAGATCCACATGGTGGCCGGGGTTTGGCCCAAGATTCCCTACAACTACTACCTGGAGCTCTTGCGCGCCGTGAAGGCGGCGCGGCCCGAGATCCACATCAAGGCCTTCACGATGGTCGAGCTCGACCAGATCTGGAAGAAGGGCCGCGAAGAAGCCGGGCGCGAGACCCTGGCCGACGTGCTCGCCGATCTGGTGGCAGCCGGTTTGGGCTCCTGCCCCGGGGGCGGAGCCGAAGTCTTCGCGACCCGCGTGCACCAGCTCGGCTACCAAAACAAGATGAGCGGCGAGCGTTGGCTCGAAGTCGCCCGCGCGGTGCACGAAGCCGGCCTGCGTTCCAACTGCACCATGCTGCACGGCCATGTGGAAACCCACGCGGAACGGGTCGACCACCTCGATCGCCTGCGCCGCCTGCAGGACGAAACCGGCGGCTTTCAGACCTACATCCCGCTCTCGTTCCACCCGGCCCACAACGAATGGGACCACCTGCCGGGTCCCACCGCCGTGGACGAACTGCGCGAGATCGCCGTCGGCCGCCTGATGCTCGACAACATCGAACACATCAAGGCCTACTGGATCCTGATGGACATTCCCGTGGCGCAAACCGCGCTTGCCTTCGGCGCCGACGACGTGGATGGCACCGTGGTCGAAGAACGCATCTACCACCAGGCCGGTGCGACCACACCCCAGGAAGTCCAGCGCGCCGAACTCGTCCGCTGGATCCAAGACGCCGGACGCGTGCCCGTGGAGCGCGACACGCTCTACCGCGAACTGTGGTCAGCCGCACAGGCGTGAGCGAAGGGGCAATCGTTCGACGCGTTTCCCCCCGGCCTTTCTTCCGATCCGCCCCCCTTTAGACTCGTGTCATGCGTGTGGTTCTGAGTATCGCGGGCAGCGACAGCGGCGGAGGCGCCGGGATTCAGGCCGACCTGGCCGCCTTCGGTGCCCTTGGGGTTTGGGGCACTACGGCGATCACGGCGGTGACGGCCCAGAACACCGTGGGGGTGCGGCGCGTGGATGCCCTGTCGCCCGAGGCGGTGCGCGCGCAGATCGACGCGGTCTTCGATGATCTGCCGGTGCGCGCGGTCAAAATCGGCATGCTCGGCACCCGTGCGGTGGTCGAAGCGGTCGCCGAAGCGCTTGTCCGGCACCGGCCCGAACACGTGGTGCTCGACCCGGTGATGGTGGCGGGCAGTGGCGATCGGCTCCTTGAGGAGGATGCGGTGGCGGCCTTGGCCGGCGCGCTCTTGCCCTTGGCCACGGTGCTGACCCCCAACCTGCCCGAGGCGGCGCTCTTGCTCGGACGCGAACTCGCCGACGACGACGAAGTGCTGCGCGCGGCGGCGGAGGAACTGGTCGGGCGAGGCCCGCAAAGCGTGCTGCTCAAGGGCGGACACCGCAGCGGTGAAGCGGCGGATTGGTTCGCGGCCCAGGGTGCATCGCAGAGGCTGGTTGCGCCGCGGGTGCCCGGTCCCTTCACCCACGGCACGGGCTGCACCCTGAGCGCCGCGATCGCCGCGCTTTTGGCCCGCGGGCGCTCCCCCCTGGAGGCCTGCCGCGAGGCCAAACACTACTTGACCGGCGCGATTGAACAGGGGCTGAGGCTGGGAGCGGGCCAGGGGAACCTGCACCGCTTCCACGGCTTCTACGGGCCGCAAGGGCTCTGATTCGGGGCGTTGCCGCGGCCCAGGGCCGCCGTGGCACGGGGCTTGCTCCCAGGGTGGGAGGACGGGCGTCCAAGGCGGCACCTGTCCCCCCGGGGGGTCGCCCGGTGTCCCGCGGGACGACGGGTGACCACCACCGAGGTCGCTCCGGCCCCAGCCCGATTCGCCCCATGAGACATCCCCTGTGCGCGCGTCTCTCCCTCGCCGGCGCTCCGCTTCTGCCGGCTCTGGTCCTGTTCGCCTGCGAACCCCACGGCGAAGTCGTCGTCGTGGTCCCCGGCCCGCCGCCGCCGGTCGTGATCCACGAGGTCGAGCCCAACGACACCCCCCAGTGGCCCATGGCCCTCGGGCCGCTCAGCCCGGGCGATCAACTGATTTTGTTGGGGCACGCTTCCGCCTGGAGCGATCCCTACGACGGCTTCGCTTTCGCCGCGGACGGCGGCCTTTTGGTGGAGTTCCAACTGGTGCCGACCGCGGGCTTTGGGGACTTGGACCTGTTGGTCTACGACCCCTGGAGCGAGTCGATCGTGGCCGCCTACGACAGTCCTTCGTCCCACGAAAGCGGCGCGATCCTGGTCAGCGCGGGCGGTGAATTTCACCTGGTGGTCGCGGCCTTCGCTGGCAGCCAGTCGTACGAGCTGCACGTGCAGGCCTATCCCGCCTACGGCGTGGCCGCGGCGGCGGATAGGGAGGAGCAAGAAGAGGCGCCGGTGCGCGCACTGGATGCTCCCGGGGACTCCGCGCCGGAGCGGATCGAGTTCCAGCGCCGCTACTTGGAGCGCGACCCGATGGATGCCTGGATCCGCCGGCTCCTCCCCGGTGCCCTCCTAAGCACGGGAGAGTGACCCCGCGCCGCGGAGACGGTGGCGGAGACCTGTC
>JBJHAV010000353.1:0-3026 GCA_050480685.1 Planctomycetaceae bacterium
GTCCCGGGCGGATCGTCGGGGCTCGGTCGGCGGGCGGTGCGCGGCCCGGTCCGCCGTCCGAGCCCCGTGATTAACCGCCCGGGGCGCGGGGCGTTAACCTCTCGCTGCGCGCGCCGCCGACGGGGCACGCCGCGAACCACACACCGCGAGGATCCCATGGGAAGCCGCAAGAGCGACGAGCTGCCGAAGCTGATCACCATCCCCTTCAGCCACTTTTGCGAGAAAGCGCGCTGGGCCTTGGACAGGGCGGGTGTCGAGTACGTCGAGGCCCGTCACCTACCGCCCTTCGTGCGCAAGCACGCGCGCAACGCGGGTGGTACGGGCAGTGTGCCGACTTTGGGTTTCCCGGGCGGTGTGCGCGGCGAATCCAAGGCGATCTTGAAGTGGTGCGACGAGCGCACCCTGGAGAACCAGCGCCTCTATCCCGCGGATCGTGCGCTGATGGAGCGCACGGAGGCCTACACGGACCGGCTGGACCGCGAGTACGCGCCGGCGGTGCGGCGGCTGCTTTTCTCCGCCTTCCTGGACGATCCGGCCGCATTCGTGCGCCTGGGCACGCGCCAGGCGGCGTTTTTCGAGGGGCTCCTGTTCCGCCTCGGCGCGAAGAAGGCGCTCGCTTCCCTGGCGGTGGACCTGGAACTGAACAGCCAGAAGGTGGCGGAGGCGGAAGCCGAGGTGGAACGCACCCTGCTCGATGCGGAGGAGCGTTTGGCCGGGGGCGCGCGGTACCTGATGGGCACCGACCGCATGACCGCGGCCGATCTGGTGTTCGCCGCCTTTACCGCTCCCTTCGTGTTGCCGCCGGAGCACCCCGGCGGCATGGGGGCACCGGCCGAGATGCCAGCGGCCCTGCGCACCCGATTGGAGGCCGTGCGCGCTCGGCCGGCGGGGCGCTTCGTGCTGGAGCTTTATTCCAAGGAGCGCCGCACCCGCGTTTGAGCGCGGGCCTGCGTTTCGGCGCGGCGCACCAGGCCTTCGCCCTCCAGACGCGCGAGCACCCCATCCAGGGGTCCGAAGCGCGTTTCCAGTTCCGCCTGGGGCCGGCCGTCGAGGGCTTCGAGCAAGGCTCCCAGGGCCGCCGGCACACGTAGGCTGCGCACGCCGCGCTCGCCAGCCGCGAGGGCCAGCACCACGGGCTCCCCGGGGGTGGGGGTGGGCACCTCGGCCAGCGGGCTGCCGGGAGGCCGGCGCGCCAGGGCGGCGGCGTAGGCCGGAGCGTCGCAGCCCAGCCGCAGCACCTCCGCCAGCGCGCGCGGGCCGCTTTCCTGCGCGGGCCGGGCCGGGTCCTTGGGCGAGCTGCCTATGCCGCGCGCGCCGAGCGGTCCGCGGGCGGCGGCGCGCAGCACCCCGAGTTCCCAGGCGAGCAGGTCGTCGAGCAGGCCGTCGCGGGCCGCGCGCGCTTCGGCTTCGAAGCTGTGCCCGGCGGCGAACAGGTGCCGGGCGAGTCCCAAGGTATCCAGGCCCCGAAGGGCGGCGAGGCGCGCAAAGCTACGCGGCGTGCGCTCCAGCCGGGGCGCGAGTTCTTCGCCCAACCGGCGCAGGAAACGCAGGCGCTCGACACCGCCCGGCTCGCCCACCAGCACGGCGAAGGTGCTGAAAAGGTCCGGATGCGCGGCGATCAGCGCGCGTTCGGCAACCGTGCGCCCCGCGCCCAGGGCCATGTCCGGCGGCAGGTCGTCCACCGGCCGCGAATCGGCCCCGTGGCTCTCCCCGAGGGCACAGCCCGGCTGGGGGTTGACCAGGTGGAACGAGAGGTGCACCCCCGCGCGCAGGGATGCGGCCAGGGCCAGGTCCAAGGTCGCCGCCAACTCGCGTTCGTCGCTGCCGGGCAGCCCCAGGATGAGCGACAGGATCGGGGTCACGCCGGCGGCGGTGAGCCGTTCCACGGCGCCGAGCACGTCTTCGCCCTCGTCCATGCGTTTGCCGTGGCGATTGCGCACGGCTCCATCGGCGCTCTCCACACCGAGCAGCACGCGATAACAACCGGCGCGGCCCAGGGCCTGGGCCAATTCCCCATCCAAGTGGTCGACACGGGCGCGGATCTCGAAGGGAATGCGCGCGCCTTGTGCTTCGAGC
Source organism: Planctomycetaceae bacterium (assembly GCA_050480685.1). Taxonomy (GTDB): domain Bacteria; phylum Planctomycetota; class UBA1135; order UBA1135; genus JBJHAV01. The sequence continues at coordinate 2,077 of JBJHAV010000353.1, forward strand.
AAGTGGCACAGTTCGAGGGCCTGGGGCCGGTGCGCGCCGAATAGGTCGTGGCACAGGTACACGTTGCGCGCGCCTGCGAGGGCCGCGGCGGCGGCCATCTCCCGCGCGAGCCGCGCGGCCGGCAGCGGGCGCGAACGGCGGCCCCAGAAGCGCCCGATCGTGCAGAAGGAACAGTCGTAGACGCAGCCCCGGCCCGAATCCACGGGCACCAGTCCTTCGGCTTCGCCGGTGATGGCCTTGTAGGCGCAGAGCGGCGGCAAAAGGTGCCACGCGGGATCCGCGAGCCGCTCCAGGTCGGCGATCGGCGGCCGGTCCGCCTCGCGCCGCAGCGCGGGCCCGGAGGCGGCGCCGAAGCGCTCGGCGCGCCAGGTGACGCCGGCGACTCCGCTCGGGCTTTCGCCGCCGGCGAGCCGCCCGAGCAGTTCTTCGAGGGTTTCTTCGCCTTCGCCGCGCACGACGGCGTCGAGGCTTGGGAATCGTTCGAGCAGCGCCGCATCGATGCCGGTGGTGCCCGGCCCGCCGAGCAGGGTCACGACCCGCGGCGCACGGCGCCGGACTTCTTCCAGGGCGAGCAGCGCGATCGGCAAGGTCGCGCCCATCACCGACAGGCCGAGAATCCAAGGCGCTCCGCCGGCGAGCAGGTGTTCGGCGATGCGCTCGGCGTAGCGCTCGTCCTCGCGCAGATCGCCCCGCGCCAGGCGGAAAGCGAGGTCGTCGAGCTCCACACGCCAACCGGCGCGCTCCAGCCAACCGCCCAGCCGCAGCAGCCCCGGCGGCGGCATGGAGTACCCGAAGGTGTCCGCATGGGGAGCGGAAGCGATGCGCACCACCCCAGGCTGTCCCGACCCGATCACGGCGCCCAAGGTTGTAGCACGTGGAGGGGACGGTGCCTGGCGCCAACTCCACCCCCCTCCCGCAGGTAACGACCCGGCGAAAGCCGGGTCGTTACC
>JBJHAV010000354.1:0-3019 GCA_050480685.1 Planctomycetaceae bacterium
TCTCCAGCGACTTCTCCTCCGACGCCACCGCGGCGCTCGACGAGCTCTTCTGAACCATCGCGCGGGCTGTTCGAAGCGTCGGGCAGCCCGCGCGCCCATGCCATTTTTCGGAAGAACCTCCAAAAGTTCTCCGAAAGGTTGGAAAGACTCGCGGGGTCACGGCCGATGATCCCAGCGATGTCGTGGGGCCTGGCGTCCTACGGATGCCGAAACAGGTTCCAAAGTCCCCAAGGAGACTTCCAACCATGGCCAAGAAAGCTGCGAAGAAAGCCGCCAAGCGGACGGCGAAGAAAGCCGCCAAGCGGACCACCAAGAAGGCCGCGAAGCGGACCACCAAGCGCGCTGCCAAGAAGACCGCCAAGAAGGCGGCCAAGAAGACCGCCAAGAAGGCGGGCAAGCGCACGGCCCGCAAGGCCAAGACCGCCAAAGCCGCCACCCGGCGTCGCTGATCCGCGGCTCGGCTCACCGGCCAGGCGGGTAGGCAAGCGCTTCGCGCGCGGCCGAATCGCCTCAATCCGGTGCTGTCGTGTTCCAAGGGCCTGTCCCCGTTCGCGGGGGCAGGCCCTAACTCTTTGGGCGCGCGGAAGGGGGCACCGCGCCCGCGGATCGGCCCCTCAGCCGGTGTTTGCGCCGCGCAGCCGTTCGAGCTCGGCCGCCACCTCGGCGTCCTCGATCTTGCGGAACAGGGGCCCGATTTCGCCCAGGGGGGCGCCCGCGGTCAGGGGCATCCAGTCGCCGCCCGGCCGCGGCAGCTCGGGCCAACCGGTCGCTTCGACGGCACCTTCGCCGCCCGCCATGGCCCACAGGGCCTGGGCCTTGCCGGGCAGGAACGGCGCCATCCAGCGCGCCAGGCAGCCGAGCCACTGCACCGCCAGCGCCAAGGCGCTCTCGGCCCGCTCGGGGTCGCTCTTGCGCAGGGCCCAGGGGGCCACCCGGTCCACGAAGACATTGCCCACCGCGGCGTTGGCGAGCAGCACTTCCGCGGCACGCCGGAAGCGGAAGGCGCGCACGGCTTCGGCCGGGTCCGCCAGCGGCCCGCAGCCTTCCAGCAGGAGGCCCTCGAACTCCGCCCGGTGCCCCGGGTCCAGGTGCGGCACCCGGTTGCCGGCGTTTTTGGCGACGAAGCGCAGGATGCGCGTGGCCAGGTTGCCGATCGTGTCCGCGAGCTGGCCGGTGGTGGACTGGAAACCCTCCCAGCGCCACTCGCTGTCCGCGGTCTCCGGGCAGGAGGCCAACAGGTAAAAACGCGCCGCTTCAGCGTCGTAGCGCTCCAGGAACCCCTCCAGGGGGATCGTCCAGCCCTGGGAGGTCGAGAACTTGGCGCCCTCCAGGTTGTAGAACTCGTTGGCCGGCACGGCCCAGGGCAGCACGTAACCCTGCTTTTGGCCGTGCAGCATGGCGGGGAAGACCAGGCAGTGGAATGGGATGTTGTCCTTGCCGAGGAAGTGCACGAGCCGCGTGTCCTCGCTTTGCCACCAGTCCCGCCAGGCCTCCGGGGTGCCGCGCTCTTCGGCCCACAGGGCGGTCAAGGAGACGTAGCCGATGGGCGCGTCGAACCAGACGTAGAGCACCTTGCCGGGTTCGTAGCCCGGGGTGTCCTCGGGCAGGGGCACACCCCAGGCCATGTCGCGGGTGATCGCGCGCGCCGGAACGTTGGCCAGCAGGCCCTCCACGAAGGTAGCCACGTTGCTCTTCCAGGGCTGGGCGCGCACCCAGCTCTCCAGGTGCTCGGCGCGCAGCTTGGGCAGGTCCAGGTACCAATGGGTCGTGCTGCGCCGCTCCAGGGCCGCGCCGCTCAAGCGCGAGCGGGGCTCCACCAGTTCGAGGGCGTCGAGCCAGGCGCCGCAGCGCGGGCACTCGTCGCCGCGCGCCTCCGGGTGCCCGCACTTCGGGCATCCGCCGACCACGTAGCGGTCGGCCAAAAACCTGTCCTCGGCGGGGCTGTAGAGCTGCTCGCTCGTTTGGCGCAGCAGGTAGCCGCCCCGGTCGAGCCGCCGGAAAAAACCTTGGGCGAACTCCCGGTGGCGCGGGGTGCTGCTCGTGCCCGACCAGACGTCGAAACCGATGCCGAAGGCGTCGAAGGTGGAGCGGATGCGCTCGCGCCACCCCAGGACCCATTCGGCGTAGGGCACGCCGGCCTGCTCCGCCGAAAGGGTGATCGCGACCCCGTGGTCGTCGCTGCCGCAGACGTAGAGCACCTCCTCGCCCTGTTGGCGCAGGGTGCGCGCGTAGACGTCGGCGGGCAGGTAGGCCCCCGCCACGTGGCCGAAGTGCAGGGGACCGTTGGCGTAGGGGAGCGCGCTGGTGATGAGGTAGCGGGGCACGGGCGGATGGTACCGGAGGTGAGCCGTCCCCCGTGTGTGTCCGCGCCGCTCCCGCGGCCGGGGCGTCAGGGGGCAGCGGCCGCGGGGAGCTGTTTGTCGAGGCGCAGCAGCAGCCACAGGCCGCCGACGGAAGCGCCGGGCACCACCAGCAGCGGCCCGAGGAACGGCACGCTGTATCCGAGGCCGCAGACGGCGCCGAAGAGCACCACCGGGCCCGCGTGGCGCCGCAGCAGCCGCAGCCGGGCGGCGAGGCCGTAGCCCCGGCGCGAGAAGGCCACGTCCATCAGCCCGATGGCCGTGGCGAAACCGGCCAGCCCGCCGAAGAGCAGCCAGCCGACCGCGGGCACCAAAGCCAGGGGCAGGGCCAGCACCAAAAGCACCAGGGTGAACAGGGTCGAAGTCACGCTGGCCCAAGCCGCGCGCGCTTCCACGCGCAGCCACCAAAGGCCCCAGGCTCCCCAGGCCGGATCGAGGCGAGCGGCGGCGGCGGCCACGGCCGGCGGCGCGGCCAGGGCGAGCCAGGCCCAGGCCCCGGGCGCGAGCAGGGCGACGGCGATCGTCGCGGCGAGGGCCGCGGCGGCGACCAGGGCGCTGCGCCGCGTGCGCTGGGTCGCGCTCAGTTCGGTCGGCCGCGTGGCGGCGCGCGGATCGGCGCCGAACCAGCGCTCTTCCAGGCGTCCGTGGATCTCGTCCAG
>JBJHAV010000355.1:0-2963 GCA_050480685.1 Planctomycetaceae bacterium
CGGCAGGACTGGGTCGGGATGAGCCCCGGCCGCCCCTTCGCCCTCCACCGCGCCCACCCGGCGGTCCCGCTCGGGGGTCACGGCGACGGCGCCGGTGTCGGGGACTCCGGTGCCCTCGGGCCACAGGACGATGGCAAGGGCGGCGGCACAGGCACAGATCAGGGATACGAGCAGCAAACGCCGTCCGCGCTCACGGCCGGGGTACCCTGCCCGTACGCGCGCGGATTCGGCGGTGGAGCGACGTTCCGTCCCCCCTTTCGCGCGGCCCTTCGGCCCCTTTTCTCGTTTTGCCGCCATTCGTCCCCGCGTTGCGCGGCCAAGCATCCTAGCCCCAAGCGAGCCTTCCGCCGACATGTGGCCCCCGGGTCCAGTCCGGCCGCGGTGCCTCGCCCGTCCGTCCCCCCGATCCCCCTCCCCCCGATGCGGTCGATACCGTCCCCCTCTCCGGCGCGCTGCGGCGCCGTTCGCCCGTTTTTTCTGCTGGTCCTCGCGCTGGTCGTCGGCGCGCCGCTCTTTTTCCTGACGCTGTCCGGCGGAGACGCGGAGGCAACGGGTTCGGTCGGGGCCGAACGCGGGCGGGTGGTCGTGATCGGGATCGACGGGGGCGACTTCCGGACCCTGGCGCGTTACGCCGATGAGGGCCGCGCGCCGAACTTCTCGCGCCTGCGGGAGAGCGGGACCTTCGCGCCCCTCGAATCCATCGCGCCGCCCGAGTCGCCGACCGCCTGGGCGGCCCTGAACAGCGGCCAAAACCCGGCCAAAACCGGGGTGCCGAGTTTCTTCCAGCGCGAGCTGCTGGATGGGAATCCCATGCCCAACCTGGGCTTGGCCCAGCCGCGCTCGGGCACCCAGGGACGTCCATTCAACGAGTTGTCCCACGCGCCCCTGCCCGCCTGGAGCGAAGGCACCTACCGCGCCGTCGGCGGGGCGGTAGGGTTTGTGCTTGGGCTGGTGCTCTTCGGGCTGCTGCTCGGGCGCCGCGGCACGGTGGGCAAACTCGCCGCGCTTGTGCTCGCCCTGGCCACCGGCGCAGCGGGGGCCCTCGGCGGTCAGACCGCGCGCGGTTGGATGCCGGAGTTTTTCCCCTACACCGCCAACCCGATGGACGCCCCTGCTTTCTGGGACCTGGCCGGGGATCAGGGCCTGCGTGTGGTGGCCTTGCAGGCCGCGCAGGCCTGGGACACGCCTTCTTCCGACAACACGCGCCTGCTCGCGGGCTTCGGTGTGCCGGACGCGCGTGGCGGTTTCGGCGATTGGTTCATCTACACCACGGAGGACATCGAATTCGATCGTTTGGAGGGCGGCGCGCGACAGGGCCGGCGCACCCCGACGGCCGGTTCGGTGATCCGTGTGGACGCCTACCAGGGCAACATCCAGACGCGCCTGCTCGGCCCGGTGGATTTCTACCGCCAGGATGTGGTGCGCCGGCGCATCGAAGCGGCCGATGCGCGCCTCAACGATCCGAGCACCCGCTACCAGGAAAGCCTCGACATTCAGCGGCAGCTCACTGAACTGCGCCGCGAGGAACGCGATCTGCGCGACGAGCGCACCAGCGCGCCGATGCAGATCGAAGTGCTTTCCGAGAGCGCCCGGGTCACCATCGACGGCCAAACCCAAGAGCTGCGCGAAGGCCAGTGGTCCGACTGGTATCGGGTCCGCTTCCGCATGAATCCGCTGCTCTCCGTGCACGCGATCACGCGCGTCAAGCTCCAGAGCCTGTCCGATCCGCACTTCGAGATGTTCGTGAGCCGCATGGACATCGACCCGGCCCGCCCGTCCTTTTGGCAGCCGATTTCGTCTCCCCACGAGTTCGCGAGCGCGTTGGCTCGCCAGCACGGCCCCTTCGAGACCTACGGCTGGTCGACCCTGACGATGCCGTTCAAGGACAAGATGATCGGCCCGGAGACGCTCATGGAGGACGTGGAATTCACCCTCAAGTGGCGCGAGGAGCTGATTCTGGCGGCGCTCCAGCGCGAGGACTGGGACGTGTTCCTGGGGGTCTTCAGCACCCCGGACCGCGTGCAGCACATGATGTACCAGTACTACGACGAGGGGCACCCGCTCTACGTCGCCGAGGAAGCCGCGCGCGAGATCCAGGTTTTCGGGCGCAGCATTCGCCTGGATGAGGCGATCCCCGCGATCTACGCGGAAGCCGATCGTGTCATGGGCCGCGTGATCGACAGCTTGCGCCCCACGGACACGCTGCTGGTGGTGTCGGACCACGGTTTCCAGTCCTTCCGCTGGCAGGTCAACATCAACAACTGGTTGGCGGAAAACGGCTTCTTGGCGCTTAGCCAGACGCTCGCAAGCACCTCGGACGGCGGCATCATGAGCCGCTACATCGACTGGTCGAACACGCGCGCGTACAGCATGGGGCTGGGCGGCATCTACCTCAACCTGGCCGGCCGCGAGGGCCGGGGCATCGTGACCGCCGAGGAGGCTCCGGCCGTTTTGGCGGAGCTGCGCGAAAAGTTGCTGGCCGCCGTGGATCCGCGCACCGGCGATCGGCTCTGCACCCAAGTGATTGTGGTGGCCGACGAGCGCCAGGGGCCGCATCTCTCCCGGGAGCCGGATCTGTTGCCGGGTTTTGCGCCGACCTACCGGGTTTCGTGGCGCACGGGCTCCGGCGGCATCCAACTGGTCGAGGAGACCGAGACCTACGAGGAGGGGGAGACCACCCGCATCGTGCTCGGGGAGGTGGTGGTGCCCAACGACAGTCCCTGGTCCGGTTGCCACGTGTCGGTGGACACGCGGGAGGTGATGGGGCTGTTCCTGTCGAACCGGCCGTTCGAGCTGCCCGAAGATCGCCCGCCGCATCTTTTGCAGGTGGCGCCCACGGTGCTCGCGCTGCTCGGGTTGGCCGTGCCCGAGGCCATGGACATGCCGCCCCTGCCGCTCGCGCGCTGAGCACGCTCCCCGGGAAGACGGTGCCTGGCTCCAACTTCCCCCCCCTCCCCCAGCAG
>JBJHAV010000356.1:0-2932 GCA_050480685.1 Planctomycetaceae bacterium
GGAAGATGCCCTGGAAGGGGTGCTTTTCGAGCACGTTGGTGTGGAAGTGGGCGCGGGTCTGCAGGTGGTACCAGGCGCCCATGTTCTCCGGCTCCTCCTGCACCCAATGGACCGTGAGGCCCTTCGGGTACGGATCGAGCGCGTGGCGCAGGTCGTCCTCCGCCAGGGGGTAGAGCTGCTCCAGACGCAAAATCGCCACATCCGTGCGATCGAGCTGTTCGCGCCGTTCGACCAGGTCGTAGTAGACCTTGCCGGAGCAGAGCAGGAGCCGCCGCACGCCCTTGGGATCGATGGTGCGATCCCCGACGCGTCCTTCGTCCGCCAGCACCCGGTGGAACTTGCCGGCCGCCAAGGCCGGCAGGCTCGAAACCGCGCGCGGGTGACGCAGCAGGCTCTTGGGGGTCATGACGATCAGGGGCTTGCGCCAGGGGCGCAGCACCTGCCGGCGCAGGACGTTGAAGATCTGCGCCGGTGTGGTCGGGTAGATCACCTGGATGTTGTCGTCGGCCGCTTGGCTCAAAAAACGCTCCAGGCGCGCGCTGGAGTGTTCGGGCCCCTGGCCCTCAAAGCCGTGGGGCAAGAGCAGCGTCAAGCCCGAGAGCCGCTGCCACTTGGTTTCGGCGCTCACCAGGAACTGATCGATGATCACCTGGGCGACGTTGACGAAGTCGCCGAACTGGGCTTCCCACAGCACCAGGCCATCGGGAGTGTCCAGGCTGTAGCCGTACTCGAAGCCCATCACGCCGACTTCGGAAAGCGGGCTGTTGAGCACCTCGACCGGGCCCTGGTTCGGCGACAGGTGCGCCAATGGCATGTGTTGAGCGCCGGTTTCGTGGTCCCAAAGTACCGCGTGGCGCTGGCTGAAGGTGCCGCGTTTGGAGTCCTGTCCGGAGAGCCGCACGCGGTGGCCCTCCAGGGCCAGGGTCGCCAGCGCCAGGGACTCGGCCGCGGCCCAGTCCAGGGGGCGTTCGCCGCGCGCCATCTCCAGGCGTTGGCCGAGCAGTCGTTTGGCCTTGGGGTGCGGCTTGAAGTCCGCGGGCACCTCGCACAGGCGTTCCAGGGTCTCGCCCAGGCGCGCGGGATCGAGGGGCATTTCCAAACGCGGCACCTCATGGTCGAGGCCGCCGCGGAAGCCCTTCCAAACGCCGCCGAGTTGGTTCGAGGAGCGCGTGAACTCGGGCTCGCGGGCGGCGGACAGATCGCGTTCGAGCGCCGTCCGGCGTTCCTCGGCGATGCGGTCGACTTCTTCCTGGGTGATGCCGTCCAGGGCCAGGAGCTTCTCGGAGTAACTCTCGCGCACCGGCCTGCGCGCCTTGATCGCGCGGTACATCAGGGGCTGGGTGAACTCGGGCTCGTCGCCTTCGTTGTGCCCGTAGCGCCGGTAGCAGTAGAGGTCGATGACCACGTCCCGTTTCCAAGCCGCGCGGAACTCCAGGGCCAGGCGCACCACCTGGGCCACGGCCTCGGGGTCCTCGCCGTTGACGTGGAAAATCGGCACCTGCAAGAACTTGGCGATGTCCGTGGCGTAGGTGCACGAACGGCCTTCTTCCGGCGAGGTGGTGAAGCCCACCTGGTTGTTGACGACCACGTGCAGGGTGCCGCCGGTGCGGTAGCCCTTGAGTTGGCTCATGTTGAGGGTCTCCTGCACGACCCCCTGGCCGATGAAAGCCGCGTCCCCGTGGATCAAAAGCGCCATGCCGCCGGTGCGCTCCGTGTCCCCGTGGCGGTCCTGCTTGGCGCGCATGCGGCCCAGGGCCACCGGATTGACGAACTCCAGGTGGCTCGGGTTGAAGCACAGGGTCAGGTGCACCTCGTGCCCGGCTTCGGTCTTCAGATCGCTGGAATAACCCAGGTGGTACTTGACGTCCCCGCGGCCCTTTTGCGCTTCCGGGTTGGCGTCCTCGAACTCGTGGAAGATGTCGGCGGCGCGTTTGCCGAGCACGTTGGCGAGCACGTTGATGCGCCCGCGGTGTGCCATGCCGAGCACGATCTCGCGCACCCCGTGGCGCGCGGCCTCTTCGACCGCCAGGTGCAAAAGCGGAATCAGGCTCTCGCCGCCTTCCAGGCTGAAACGCTTGGCGCCGAGGAACTTCTTTTGCAGGAAGTCCTCGAACATGACCGCGTCGGTGAGCCAGGTCAGGATGCGCACCTGGTCGCGGTGACTGAGCTTGAGCCGGTTCTCCGTGCTCTCCATGCGCTCGGTCAACCAGTTCTTCACGTGCAGGTCGTCGATGTGCATGAACTGCACGCCGATGGACCGGCAGTAGGTGTTCGAGAGCCGGTTGAGGATCTGGCGCAGGGTCAAGGAGCGCGTGCCGAAGATCGTCTCGCTGGAGAAGGAGAGATCCAGGTGTTCTTCGCCCAGGCCGTAGAAGGCCATCTCCAACTCCGGCTGGGGCGGGCGCGGCAGCCCCAGCGGATCCAGTTCGGCGATCAGGTGACCGCGCACGCGGAAGGCGCGCACGATCTGGTCGACCTTGTCCTGGAGCCGCGCCAGGGCCGCGCCGTTTTGGGCCACGTGGCCGTTGCTGCTCGCGCCGCCGGCGCGGAACAGACCCGGCGGGCGACCGCGCGGGCCGAGCTGGGGCCGGCGGGCAAACTCCTCACCGCCCTCCAGGCCCTCGAACCAGCGCCGCCAACGGGCGCCGACCGAGGCCGGGTCCGACAGATAGCGCGCGTAGAGTTGTTCGACGAACTCCAGGCTGGCGGCGTTGGGCAGTTGGGGCGGTTCGGGCATGACGGGGCCGGTGCGGGCCGAGGCGGTCCAAGGACGGGTTCCGGGCCGAAATCTGGGGAGCCGGGCGGCGCGGGGGGGCCCAGGGGCCGACGCGCATCACGCTCGAGGACGAAGGCGCGGTCGCCCAACGCGTCGTCTGGGCCCAGGTGGTCGAGGGGTGTCGGCGCGGCGTGGTCGGGTGGGGGAGGCGCGGGG
>JBJHAV010000357.1:0-2927 GCA_050480685.1 Planctomycetaceae bacterium
CGCACCTTCCCGGCCGCACGGACGCCCTTTGGAGCCGGCGCCTCGATCCGCCCCTGCGCCTGGGTTTCGATCAGCTCTACCGCATCGACGATCACGGCATCGTCTGCCTGGTGGGCGACGGCGGCCCATCCCAACTGGTGGCGCTCGGCGCCCAGGACGGTTCGATCACCTGGCGTTGGCGGCCCCAGCGCGGCCAAGTGCTCGGCCTGGCGGCGGACGCGGGTGTAATCGTCACGCGTGAATGGGACACCTCGCGCGGTTTCGGCGCCACGGCCCTCGACAGCCACACCGGCACGGAACTGTGGTCGATCCCCCTGCCCCAGGGCCGCACCTGGCTGCCGGCGCTGCTCGGCGAAGGCCTGGCGGTGTTCCTCAGTAACGACTTCGGCCAGCCCACCCGCGGCCTGGTCGTCGACTTGGTGCGCGGCATGGTGCGCGGCGAGTTCCAGAGCCAAGAACCCCTGGGTTCGACGATCCCGGGCTGGATCCAGGACGGCCGCGCGATCCTGACGTCCTTCGGATCGGGGCGCATTTTGGCGATCGACCTGGAGCGTCTGGAGGTGGCCTGGCAGGTCAGTCTGCAGATCGGCCTCGACCTCTACGCCGTGCTGCGCCACGGCGAGCGCGCGTACCTGGTCGCGCCGCCAACGGGCCTGGGCGGGGTGCGGCGCGGCGAACTTTTGGAACTCAACCTGAAGGACGGCCGCGCTTCGATCGTGCACGGGCTCGGCCCCGACGACCGCCTGGTGGGCGTTTCGCGCGGGCAGGTGGTGGAGCTCGACGCGCCCTGGGTGCACGTGGCCCACCTGGAGAGCGGCACGGGCACCGCCATCAGCGGTGTGCACCTGGAGCGCGGGCGGCGCTGGGTGCATCGCCTGCGTTTGCAGCCCGAGGAACTGTTCGAAGGCGCCTGGCCCCGTCCGCTGGTGGCCGGCGACACGACCCTGCTCGCCCTGGCCGAACGCGACGGGCACACCCGCCAGCGCCGCGCCGTGCATCTTTATTTCCTGTCCACCGAGGGCGGCGACCGGCTCGACAGCCGGTTGATGCGCTCGAACTTCGCCCGCGTGGACGAGTTGGAACTCGTCGCCGCGGACGGCACGCTGTGGATCGTCGGCCGCGGACGCGGCGGCGGCGACAGCCTGATCGACGTCTGGAGGACCCGATGACCACCCCCACCCGTCCCGACCGCAAGGCGCCCCAGGGCACCTTCGGCCGCCTCGTGGCCGCCGGCGCCCTGGCGGCCGGCACCCTCGTGTTCGGCGCCTTCGCGCCGGCCCGGGCCCACACCCCGAGTCCCCTGCCGCTCGAAGCCGCGGCGACGGGCCTCGACGACCGCGATGAGATGATCAACGCGGCCCAGGTGGAAGCGGTGCGGCGCGGCCTGGAGTGGCTCGCCCGCAACCAATCCGCCGACGGCAGTTGGAGCGCCAAGATCGGCTTCAAACTCAACACGGGCTACGAATACACCGCCGAGCGCGGCCACGTGGGCACAACCTCCCTGGCGCTGATGGCGTTCCTGGCCGGCGGGCACATGCCCGGCCGCGGCGAGTACGGCGACGTGGTGCTGCGCGGGCTCGACTGGATCCTGGCCGCCTGCCAACCGGACGGGTACATCACCTCCAGTGGCACGCGCATGTACAGCCACGCCTTCGCCACGCTGTTCCTGGCGGAGATCTACGGCATGACCACGCGCAGCGACGTGCACGCGAAGCTGCAAAACGCCGTCGACTACATCGTCAACGCCCAGAACGCCGAGGGCGGCTGGCGCTATGCACCCTTCGCCCAGGACTCGGACATGTCGATCGTGGTCTGCCAGGTGCTGGCCCTGCGCGCGGCGCGCAACATCGGCATCCAGGTGCCGGCGGCCACGGTCGAGCGCGCCACCAACTACGTCTTGGAATCCGCCATCACCGAACGGGACCAGCTCCACGGCGGCTTCAGCCGGCGCTGGGGCGGCGACCCGATCGGCGCCTTCACCTACCAACGGGGGGCCGGCTCGCGCTCCTCCTTCCCCCTGACCGCGGCCGGGGTCACCAGCCTGCACGGGCTCGGGATCTACTCCGACGACGCGATTCGCTTGGGCCTCGATTACCTGCGCCGCAACCTCGACGACTTCAATCGGCGCTACGGCCCCGGCGGGCATTACTTCTTCTGGTACGGTCACTACTACGCTGTGCAGGCCATGTACACGGCCGGCAGCCAGGGCGGCGTGCGCTACTGGGAGCCCTACTTCGAGCGCCTGCGCCGCGATCTGCTCGCGCTGCAACTGCCCGACGGAAGTTTCCCGAACCACGTGGGTCCCGGACCGGCCTTCGGCACCGCCATGGGGGTGCTGATCCTCCAGATCCCCTACCGCTACCTGCCCATCTTCCAACGTTGAGCTCCCCTTCCCAACGCCCCGCGGACCCGCCGCTGTCGCGCACTCCGGCCCTGGAGGGCCTGCTGGAGCGCATTCGCCGCCGGTTGGTCCTGGCCTCCGGCCTGCAAGGCCTCGGCGTGCTGCTGGTCGCCGCCGCCCTTTGGGCGCTCTTCGCCTTCGTGGCGGACTGGGGGCTGTCCGTGCCGCGGGTGGTGCGGGTGATGCACGGGGTGCTGCTGTTCCTCTTGCCGGCCGCCGCCGCCTGGTGGTTCGGCTGGCGCATGCTGCGGGCGCTGCCGAACCGCGCGCATTTGGCGCTGTTCGCCGAGCGCGCGGACCCCGACACCCACGAGGAACTCGTCAGCGCGGTGCAGTTCCAAGAGGATCCGCGCGCTGTGAGCCCTTTGGAGGAATCCCTGCGCCAGCGAGTACTCGAACGCGCCGAGGCGCGCGCGGCGAACCTCGACCCGCGCTCGCTCTTCGACCTGCGCCGCCCGGCGGGACACTTGGCCGGCGGTTTCCTGGCCTGGAACGGGCTCGCCGGGGCGCTCGCCAGCCAACCCGA
>JBJHAV010000358.1:0-2868 GCA_050480685.1 Planctomycetaceae bacterium
ATCTGGTGAAGCTGCGGCGAAGGCACCCGGTGCTGCGCAGGCGGCGGTTTTTCTCGAACCGCGCCATCCACGGCGAAACGGTGCGCGACATCGAGTGGTACGCGCCGGGCGGCGAGGAGTTGCCCGTGGACAACTGGGGCCAAGAAGCCCTCGACGCCTTCGCGGTGTTCCTCAGCGGCACGGCCTTGACCGTGCCCGGGCCGCGGGGCGAGCGGGTGCGGGACGACAGTTTCTTGGTGCTCATCAATCGCTCGCCGCGGCCGACGGCCTTTCGCCTGGCGGCGCGGCTGGCGGGCCTGCCGGCGACCCGTGTGTTCGACACGGAGCGGGGTTTTGCGCCCGGGCCCGAACCCGCGGTGGATCCCGAGGCCCTGCGCCTCGGCCCCCAGAGTTTGGCCCTGGTGCGTTTGCCCCTCGGAGCCTTTCCTTGAGCGAAGTCCGCGAGGGGCCCTGGAACACGGTCGAGCCCGGCTACCGGGATGTGTCGGGCGCTTGGCGCGAGGCGCCCCAGGGCACACGCCGGGCCTTCGCCGAGAGGCTCGCGGCGAGCGCCCAAGCCCCGGAGCGAGCGGCGCGGATCTTCACCGCCGAGACACCCGTGCGGCTTCCCGCGGGTGTGCGTGTGCGTCTGGAGGACGGCGGCGAACCGTCGCCCGCGGACTTGGCGCAGCGCGGGTTGCCGGTGGGGTACCACCGCTGGAGCGGGCCGGGGGAACAAGGGGGGCTGCTCCTGGCGCCGCCTGCCCGTTTTCCCGCCGCGCCGCCGCGCGCGGCCGGGGTGGCGGTGCAGACCTACGCCCTGCGCTCCAAGGCCAGCCCCGGGCTCGGGGACCTGGGGGACCTGGCGGACTTCGGCCGTCTGGCCCGGCGGGCGGGGGCGGACTTTTTGCTCCTCGGCCCGATGGGGGACACCGCCCCCGGCGAGCCCAGCCCCTACTACCCGTCGAGCCGCATTTGGCGCCATCCGCTGCTGCTCGCGGTCGAACGTGTGCCCGGGGCCGAAGCGGCTGGGGAGGAGTTGGCGCGCCTTCGCGCCGACGCTGCCGATGGCGCCTTGGACCGGCGCATCGATCGACGGCGCGTGGCCGAGCTCGAAACTCCCGCCCTGCGCCGCGCCTTCGCCGCCAGCCGGGACTCGGCCGAGTTCGCCGCCTGGGTCCGGCGCCAGGGGGAGGGGCTCCACCTCCACGCGGCCCACGGTGTGCTCGCCGAGCGCCACGGGCCCGATTGGCGCTCCTGGCCGGCCGCGGCACGCCACCCGCGCGGCTCCGAGACCCGCGCGCTGCTCGCCGAGGCGCCCGAAGCCCTCGGGTGGCGGCTTTGGTTGCAGTGGGCCCTGGACCTGCAACTGGCCCGGTCCGCGGGCGAAATCGATCTGGTTACGGACCTGGCCGTGGGCCTCGATCGCTCCGGGGCCGACGCCTGGCGTTTCCAAGAGGTGCTTGCGTCCGGTGTGAGCGTGGGAGCGCCGCCGGATCCCCTGGGGCCCGAGGGCCAGGACTGGGGCGTGGCGCCGTTTTTGCCCGGGGCCCTGGCCGACGCCGAGTTCGCGCCCTGGCGCGAGACCGTGGCGGCAACCCTCCGCCACGCGCGCGGTCTGCGCCTGGACCACGTGATGGGGCTTTGGCGCCTCTATTGGATCGCGCTCGGGGCGCGCGCCGAGGAGGGTGCCTACGTGCGATATCCAGCCCAGGCGCTGCTCGCGGTGTTGGCGATCGAATGCGCCCGCTCGGGGGCCTTCACCATCGGCGAGGATCTGGGCACCGTGGAGCCGGAGGTGCGCGCGCGCCTGGCGGCCGTCGATGCGCTCGGCTACCGGCTGGCCTGCTTCGAGGACACAGCCGCGGAGGATTGGCCGCCCTCCACGGTGGCCGCGCTGACGACCCACGACCTGCCGACCCTGATGGGGCTCGTCAGCGGCGCGGACCTGGTCGACCGCGCCGCGCGCGGCCTCGCGGTGCACCCCGAGGAGTCCGCCGCCATGCTGGCCAAACTCTCCGCCTTCGCGGGCATCGCTCAGGGCGCCGAGCCCGAGGAGTTCCTGGTCGCCGCCCACACCGCCCTGGCAAAGGCGCCCTCGCGCCTGCGCATCGCAACCCTGGACGACTTGCTCGGAGTGCACGAGCGCCCCAACGTGCCCGGCACCCGCGACGAATGGCCCAATTGGCGCATCGCGCTACCCGTGCTCGTCGAAGACATCGCCGATCACCCGCTCTTCCGGCGCGTGACAGCAGCCTTCTTGTTCGGGCGCTAGTGTTCTGGATTACCCATTCGCGCCGACTTTCCGGACCGTGCTTTACCCTCGCGGCGTTGCGATGGGTCGCCCTTTTGGGCCGGAAGGGGCGGGATGGCTTGTCCGCGTCGGCGCGCGGGGAAGAGGAGCTTCGTCCGAGTGAAGCTGCAGCCGAGCGGTCTGTGCGCTCCTGGCGGAGGAGAGTCGATCCGGGAGACTCCCAACCCAGGGCCACGGCCGTAACCTCACGGTCGATCTGCGGGTAGGGCTCCCCGGGGCCCATCCACGCCGGGCAAGTCGGAAGCGCAGGCTCGGACTCCGCCCTGATGGTGTAGCGCGGAGCATGGCCGGGTACCCACGCCGGGCATCGAGGTTGGGGGCATGTCGTTTTTTTTGTGCGCCGAGATGGTTTTGAGAGGAAAATTGGTCTTGACAGCCCCCCCCCCCCCGGCAAGCTTTGGGGGTGGCCACCCCGTGAGGGGAGGAACGCCGAGCGAGACGTCTTTTGGGGTACTGCATTCCTTCTGGGCCTTCAGGCTTGAGGGTGGGTTGAAGGTGTGAGATCCAGGCCGCCAAGGTGGAAGAGGATCGCGTTCTTGAACCGCTCGCGGTTGCGGAAGCCACAAGCCATGCGC
>JBJHAV010000359.1:0-2848 GCA_050480685.1 Planctomycetaceae bacterium
GCCTTGGGCCACCTGGCCGATCGCTGGAGCGCCGATTCCGGCGACTGGGCCGCCCTGGAGGGCCTGCTGCTGGCGGCTTCCCGGGGCCGGGTGCCGGAGGCGTTGGCGCGGCCCGCGGCCGTGCGCGCGCTGCTTTCGACCGCCACCGCCGCCCTGGCGGGGGGCGATCCGGCCTTGGCCCAGGCCATCCAGGACGCGCTCGCGGGTTTCCCGGCGCGCTCCGCCGCCGGTGAGGATCTTTTGGAGGTGCTGCTCGAAGGGTTCGAAGGGGCCGATTCCGCCGGCCGGCGCCTGCGGCTGGCGGCCGCGGAGGGTCTGGGGGCGTGGAATCCGGCCCTGGTCGCGGCCCTCGATCGGGTCTTCGCGGAAGCGGAGGGGTCGGGGCCGGCCGATCGTGCGCTCCTGCTGCAGGCCCTCGCGACCCGGGCCGCGGCCGGGCCGGTGGCCGCCCGGCGTTCGGCCGTGTCCGAGGCTCCCACGGCCCTTTACACCCTGGAGGAGGGGGAAGGGGAGGCGCTGGAGCGGGCCCGGCGTCTGGGGCGGGCGAAGTTCGCGCCGCCGCCCGCCTGGCGCGGCGGGGCGCCCGCGGACCTGCCGCTCGTGTCCCGTGCGCTGCTCGTCGACGGGTGGCTGTCGGCGGGGGAGCGGGGCAGCGCGGCCCGGCACCTGGCGCGGCTGGACCGGGAGTTCGGCGACCTGCCCGGGGGGCCGGAGCAGGTGCGCGGGGCCCTCGAGCCCCTGCTCGACGATTGGCTCGCGGCCGGGCGTTTCGCGGAGTTGGATGCGCTGTTCGCGGAGGCCCGGGCCGAGGCCGGGGAAGGCCGGGTGATCGACCGTTTGGCCCTGGCCCTCGGGCGCCTGGACGGGGAGCGGGCGGAGGCCTGGTGGGCCTCCCTGGAGCCGTCCGGGGCCGACCCCCGGCTCTTGGCGGATTGGACGGCCGCGGGGCGGGGCGAGGGGGCGGCGCTGCTTTTGGCCGAGTTGCGGCGGGTGCTGGGCGGGCAGGGGACCGGGCCGTGGGTGGAGGCCCTGGCGCGGGCCCACGGGCGGCTGATCGCGTCCGGGCTGGACCGGGAGGCGGCGGAGCTGCGCTGGGGGGCGCTCTTGGCCGCCCGCGGCGCGGCCGCGAGGCCCCTGGGCGCGGAGATTCTGGGGATGGAGTGGCCCCACGGGGTGCGCCGCGGCGCTCGCTCGCTGCTCGCGGAGGAGCGCCCGCTGGTGCGCTGACGGCGTCGCGCCGGGCCCGCCAGGCTCCCAAGTCGGAGCGAGCGGAGAAAGCCCCCCCTTTTCCTATGCTCCGAAGGTGCGGCCGGGGACGATGCTCTGCCCACCCCTGACCATGGCCCGCGACCAAAGCAGCGAAGTCGAACTGGAGCTCCCGCCGCCCGATCCGGATGCGGGGCGAGACGTGCCGATCCTCCACGAGGAACTCGTGGTGGCGACCCAACCCCGTTCGGCCGCGGCGGAGCAGTACCGTCGCCTGCGCAGCGCGTTGCTCGCCCAAAATCCCGAAGGCGCGCCGCGCACGGTGATGATCACCAGCGCGGTCGAGGGCGAGGGCAAGTCCCTGGCGACCCTCAACCTGGGCCTGGCCCTGGCGGAGCGCCCGCGCGCGCGCATCCTGGTGGTCGACGGGGATCTGCGCAAACCGGCGGTTGAGTACTACCTCGGGTTGCCGCGCGCGCAGGGTCTGGCGGAGGTGCTCGACGGTTGGCTTTCCCTGGACCACGCCATCCGCAAGACCTCCGTGCCGGGGCTCGATTTCATCGGCGCGGGGCAGGTGCGCCACGGCGGCCGGCGCGCGCTCAACGTCGATCGCATGCGTTCGACCCTGAACGCGCTCAAGCAGCGCTACGACTACGTGCTGCTCGATTCGCCGCCGGCGTATGTGCTCACCGATCCCAGCGTGCTCGGCACGACGACCGACGGCATTTTGCTGGTGGTGCGCCTGCGCTCCACGGAGCGCCACCTCGTGGAAGAGACCCAGCGTTTGCTCGAATCGACCGGCGGCAACGTGCTCGGCGTTTGCCTGCTGGGCGCCGACGTGCACGGGCGTTGAGCCGATTTGCGGCCCGGCCGCGTCGGTGGGTGTTGGCGCGAATCCGCGTTTTTGGGGTGCTCGGGCGCGTCCGTTTCCAGGATCGAGGAATTGGGCCGTGGAGGGCTCCGCGGAGCGCGAATCGGCGAGGTCACACCCACTTCGCGTAAATCCGCTCGCGCACGATTGCGGCCGGATGGCAACCCCTTGTGCGGCGTGTATTTGCGGCTGTCCGCTGCGCGGATCTCGCTTGGACGGTGAAGGTCGCGCTCGCCCTCCCGCGCTGGGGTCGTACTTCCACCCGCACCCCGGTCGGCTCGACGGTCTCGAGCGCTCGCGGTTGGGTGCGAACCCTCAAAAGGAAGAACATGAAGTACTTGACCAGCCTCTGCATCGCGGCCGCCGCCCTCGGTTTGGCGTTGCCCGCTTCCGCCGAACGTCCGGCCCAAAGTGAGCGCGGTGTGTCGCTCGCCTGCCTGGCGGAAACGCGCGCCGAGGCGATCAGCGGCACCATCGATCGCGTGTCCTCCGACGGCTTCGTGCTGCGCATCGGCGAAGACACGCTGCCCGTGCGCACGAACGACGAGACCGAGTACCTGCTCGACGGCGAGAAGGCCGAGCGCGCGATGGTCCTGCGTGCGGGCGCGCAGGTGCGCGTCGAGCACAAGGACGGCCTGGCCTCCAAGGTGGCGGCCACGACCGCCGGCGGCTGATCCGCTCCGGGTTTCCCCGTTCCCCCTCAGCGCCGCCCGCCGCTCCCTACGGGGGGGCGCGGCGGGCGGCTTTTCCGTGCCCCGGGGTCGTGCGCGC
>JBJHAV010000360.1:0-2783 GCA_050480685.1 Planctomycetaceae bacterium
GGGGAAGTTGGAGCCTGGCACCGTCTTCCCCTCTCAGTCCTCTTGCGCGGGGGCCGAGGGCGCGGGGGCGGGGTCCAGGTAGGTGCGGACCGAGTCCGGGGGCAGGGTTTCGACCAGGAAGCGCCGGCGCAGCTCCCGGGAGACGGACTTGGAAAGCTCCTCCCACTGGGGGGTCGCGCGCCGCTCGGCCGCCCACAGGGCGACGACCCCGTTGGAGACGCGGCGCGGGGCGAGCAGGATGCCCGGGCTGCCGCCTTCCTCGGGCCACTCCAGGGCGAAGAGTTCCTCCAGCAGCGGCTCGGGCAGGGTGCGCGAGGCGCGCACCAAAAAGCCCAAGTGCCCGCCGCCTTCCCGGGATTCCGCGTCCTCGCTGTGCCGGCGGGCGACCACCGCGAAGTCGAGCTCGTCGTTCACGTCCGCCATCAGGGCGAGCACGGTGCGTTCCGCTTCTTCGAAGGTGCGCGGGACCAGGGGTGTCGCTTCGCGCGAGGCGGTCAGGAACAGGGCGCGCACGCGCACGGCCGCCCCGAAGTGGCGCTCGAAAAAATCCCGTTCGGCCTCAAAGGCCGCACGCAGGCGCTCACCGCCGTATTCGCGTTCGACCCAGTGGGTCGAGAGCGCGGCGATGCGCACCGCCGGGTCGCGGGCCAGGCGTTCCTCGGTCAAGCCCTGGGCGGCCAGCAAACTCTCGAAGGGCACACCCTGGTAGCGCGGGTCGGCCTCGGCTTCCGCGCGCCTGCGGGCCACCTCGGCCGCCACCAGGGCCTCGCGCGCCTCGGTGTCCAGATCGGCCAAACGCTGCCCGACGCGCCGCAGCAGCAGGAGCTGGGAGGCCGCGTCCCGCAGTTCCGAGGCCGATTGGCGCTCGCGCAGGGCCTCGCCGAGGGCGCGCACGGAAACCGTCACCGGGCCGCAGCGGGCGGCCAGCCCTTCTTCGTAGGGCCAGGGCAGGAACTCGAGTCCGAGTTCCTCGATCCGCCCTTCGAGCCACAGTTCCTGGGCGTCGCCGCTGACGGGTTGTCCGGGGCCGATCCCGAGGCCGCGCCGGGCCAACTCCTCGTGCAGGAGCGCGAGCCTCAAGGTCTCGCGGAACTCCGCGCGGCTGATGCCCCCGCGTTCGAGTTCGCCGGCCAAACCCTCCGGATAACCCGCTTCGCGCAGGTCGCGGTCCAGTTCGCGCCAGCGCGAGAGCAGTTCGTCCTCGCCGACCTCCAGGCCGGCCTCGGCCGCCAGGTGCGCGATCAGGCGCCGCTGGATCAGGTAGAGCGCCGCTTCGCGGCCGCGTTCGGAGCCGCCCAGGCGCTCCACCAACAGGTGGTCGAGCTCCTCGAAGGTGACTGCGTCCTCATCCGCCCAGGCGGCCAGTTCGGCCCGCGGGCCGGGCGCGCCGGCCTCGATGGGAGATGCCGTCTCGTCTTGGGGGCCGGCGACGGCCAGTCCGGGGCCGAGGATCAGAAGCAGGGCCGAGGCGGCCGCGAGCAAGGTCGGGGGAGTTCGGAGGGTCTGCATGACTCCCTAAGGGTAGGCCGGGGCGGGGGTGAGCGCACCACCGCCGGCCGGGCAGCTTGTTAGGCTCACGGCGGGCCGGCGGCCCACCGGCATGGGAGAGCGCAGCGACGACACGGACTTCCTGGCGCTTTTGGTGCACCGCGGTGTGCTCGGGCGCGAGGCGGCCCAGGGCCTCTTGGCCGGGCTTTCGGCCGGGCGGGCCCTGGACGAACTTTTGGTCAGCGAAGCCGGCCTGGCCCCCGAGGAGGTCCAGCGGCTGCGGCGCACCCGCGCCGGCGAAGTGCCCGAACTGCCCGGCTTCGAAATCCTGGGGCGGCTGGGCCAGGGCGGTACGGCGGACGTCTGGCGCGCCCGCGAGAAGCGCAGCGGCCGGGTGCTCGCGCTCAAGGTGCTGCGGCCCTCGGAGGCGCGCCGGCCGCAGACCCTGGCCGCGTTCGTGCGCGAGGCGAAGTTGCTCGCCGAACTGGACCATCCGGGACTGGTCAAGGGGTTCGGGGCGGCGCGTCACGGGGAGCTCTACCTGGCGCGGCTGGAGGCGATCGAGGGCGAGACGCTGCTCGAGCACCTGGAGCGCGGCGATGTGCTCCCGGAGGCCGAGGCCCTGCGTTTGGTGCTCGAAGTGGCCGAAGCCCTGGCGTATTTGGAATCCGCGGGGCTCGTGCACCGGGACGTGAAACCCGGCAACGTCATGCGGCGCCGCGACGGCCGCGCGGTGCTGATCGATTTGGGTTTCGCGGCCCAAGCGGGCAGCACGGACCGCGGTGCGGACAGCGCCGTGGGCACGGTCGCGTACCTCTCGCCCGAACAGGCGCGCGGCGGAGCCCAGGCGGACGCGCGCTCCGACATCTACAGCCTGGGCATCAGCCTGTTCCAACTGGTGGTCGGCCGCCTGCCCTTCGAGGCGCGGGACGACCGCGAACTTTTGCGGCGTCACCTGGAGGAAGCCCTCAGTTCGCCGGAATTGCGCCGGCGCGGCATCAGCCCGCACCTGCACTACTTCGTGGGCAAGATGACCGCCAAAGAAGCCGCCGAACGTTTCCAATCCTTCGCCGCACTGATTCAGGAAATCCGCTCGGCCCTCGACGGCCACCGGGACTTGGACCTGGACGGCGGGCGCTCCGGGCGTCCGCGCCGCAGGGGGCGTTGATGGCAAGCGAGACGGAAGGGCAGCCCGTGGATGTCGATTCCGGCAGCGACCCCGGGCTCGCCGGTGTGGTGCCCTTCGAGTTCGATTGCCGGCGTTCGGGACACTGCTGCACCCACGGGGTGGGGCA
>JBJHAV010000361.1:0-2625 GCA_050480685.1 Planctomycetaceae bacterium
GGGCGGCAGCGGCGCGCGCGGTCAGGGCGGCCAGATGCGCCAGCGCTTCGGGCACGTCGATCACCGGGGCTGCGGGCAGGTGCTCGGCAAGCTGCACGCGGGCCTGGGGCGGCGGCTGCCACAGGGCGGCGACAAAGCTGTGCGGCGGCGGGTTGCGCGGTGGCGACAGGACCACCGGCATATCAAGGTCAAGCGCCGTCCAGTCCATGCGGCGGATTACGGCAACCGAGGCCTCCAGCGGGCCATGGGGCAGGGCCAGGGTCAGGCGCCCGCCCAGTCGCTCGGCCAAGGTCCGCGCGAGGAATAGGCCGAGGCCCATGCCCTGACCGGGGGCCTTGGTGGTGAAGAAGGGGTCCCCGGCCCGCGCGAGCACTTCGGGCCCCATGCCTTCCCCCGCGTCCGCCACCACGAAGGCGACACGCTCGCCGCGGCGTTCGACCAGCAGCGACACCTGGCCGGCGGATCCCGACGCATCGAGGGCGTTCTTGACCAGTCCCCGCAGGGCCCGGGTCGTCGCGACCCGCGGGAGCAACAACCGCGTACCGTCGACCTCCGATTCGACGGAGAGGCGTACGCGCTCGACCCCTTGCAAGGAACGCAGCGCCCGCTCGACCAATTCGCGCGGCGCGAACGGCACGATTTCCTCCCCCACCGCGCTGCCCGCGTCGAGGGACATTTGATCGAGAATCACCCGGCAACGGGCGACTTCGGCCCGAATCAAGCGCGCATCCTCCGCCACCTCACCGGTGCTGCCCATGCGCTCCAAGGCCAGTTCCAACTCGCGCGCGACCACGGCGATGGTCGACAGCGGCGAAGAGAGTTCGTGTGCCGCGCCGGCCGCCAAAGTGGCCAACGCCTGGACCCGATCGCTGTCCGCCTTGCGCTGGCGTTCGGCCCCCAGCTCGCGCTCACGCTCGTTCAGCTCGTCCGTCAGCCGCCGAACGAAGTAGGAGGTGAAGAAGACCACCGCCGCGAAAGCCACCAACAGCCCTTTGGCGTAGAGCGTCAGGGTCGGCAAACCGTCTTCCTGCTCCTGCAAAAGCGACGGCGCATCGATCGGCAAGGCCCGGTGGTGGAACATGAGCAGCGCGAAGGCCGTCAGGGCGGCGCTGTTGAGCACCCGCATCCACAGTCCGCCGAGCACGACCATCGCCAGCACGAGGTTGACGAAGAAAAACAGCGCGAAGGGATTGCCGACGCCGCCCGTCAGATAGAGCAATCCGGCCAGCAGCAAAATGTCGAAGAGCAAGACGGTGCCGATCAGACCGCGACCAAAAGCGATCCACCGCTCGGAGGGCAAACGTTGGGTCGCGCGCCGGCGCCAAACCTCGAGCCCGACGTTCGAAAGGGCTCCGATGGTGACGATGGCCAGGAGCGCGGGCCACTCCAGGGGCATTCGGAACCACAGGTCCGCGACCAGGATGGTCAAAAGTTGGCCGAGCACACCGGCCCAGCGCAGCAGCACCAGCCACGACAGGTTGATGCGCACGCGCTCGGCGGCGACGCTCTCGGGCAGGGAAGGGGCGAAGTTCAGGCCCACGCCGGCATGTTACTTCGCGGCTCGTCGCCCCACCCAACCTCCTCCCGCCCGCTCCGCCCCGCGGGAGCCGCGCTCCTACTCCGCTTCCTCCGAACAAAGCGCCGCGCGCAGGGGCCCGGACCCCGCCCCGAAGCTCAACCCCAGGTAGTGGCGGCTGTCCTGCTGAGCGACCACCAACCCAATGCGCAATCCCCTGCCGAGCCGCCGGTCGAGGGTGTGGTGCAGGTTGTGGCCGTCCCAAAGGTGCGTGCTCGTGAAGCCCGCGCCCCAGCTCACCGCCAGGCCGCCGATGGCGACGAGTTCGTCGTCGAAGGTGCCCCAGGCCGCCCCGGCGTAGGGCGCGATGGGCAGCCCCGTCCAAGCGGAGAGGTCCTTCGAAAACGTGCCGTAGTAGGCGCGCCCGCTCGGTGTGCCGATGCGATCGGAACTGGTCCCCACGATGAAGGCCGGCCGCGCAGCCGTTTCGTCGAGCAGTCGCCAGTTCGCCAGTAACCCGAGATCATTGGCGAGCGGATTGACTTCGAGCCCCGCCGAAAAAGCCGGCGTGAACGCGTAGGTGGCCGTGAAGCGCACCCGGGCGCGCTCCACCGCGATCCCTTCGATCAGGCGCAAACCCAACTGCAGGCTGCCCGCGGATGATGTGGCGGTCCCACGGATCGCCTCCCCTTCACCGGGTCAAAGCGGTCAGCTCGGCACGAGCGACGCAGGCAGCGCCGGCTCATCCCCCTTCCCCGCGACCCCCTCCACCGGCCGAGCTCCACCGAGCCCGTGGGCTCCCGGCCCGACCGTGCCCCCCGGCCCGGGCCACCCCACCAATCCCCGCCGCGCAGCCTCGGCGCGCATCCCCCAGCCTTCGTCCCTAGCCGCTGCCCAACCGCCCGTCCCATGCCCCGCAAACGCGAAGGGGACCGAGGGTCCGAGCAAAACCACGCCGACCAACAAAAGGGCACCGCGAGCCATGACCCGACGTTAGTCCGCCCCACCCTGATAGCGCAACAGTTGGTCTGTAATTTCTCGTGGCGGTCTCAGTCGGAGTCCATGGAGAGGTAGAGGCGGCCGGTCTCCCATTCGTCGGAGGTCTCGGC
>JBJHAV010000362.1:0-2596 GCA_050480685.1 Planctomycetaceae bacterium
GGCCAGGGCGGCTCCCCGGCCGCCGCGGCGCTCGCCCGCACCGCCGGCCGAGGCGGCGCGCTCCCGATCGGCGGTTTCCACGGGCCCAAGGACCCGCCCCTCGCCCGCCGGTTGCACCCCGGCCCGCGGTCGGCCCCGCCCCGCGGCTCGGGTAGGATCCGCCGGGATGTCCGCGAACGCCTCACCCCGGCCGCGCCACGCGGTTTTCCCGGGGACCTTCGACCCGCCCACCCTGGGCCACCTGGACCTGGTACGCCGCGCCGTGCTCCTGTTCGAGGAGGTCACGATCGCCGTCGCCGCCCATCCCACGAAGGCCTCCCTGTTCACGGTCGAGGAGCGCCTCGAACTGCTTCGCCAAGCCACCGCCGAGTGGCCCTCGGTGCGCGTGGACCACTTCGACGGCCTGCTCGTGGAGGGCTGTCGGCGCCTGGGGGCCGACGTGATCGTGCGCGGCGTGCGCAGCGGCACCGACTTCGACTACGAAGTCACCATGGCGCGCGCCAACCGCATGCTGCACCCCGGGGTGGATACGGTGCTGCTCGTGCCCGACACGCGCCTGACCCACATCACCGGCACGCTCACGCGGCAGGTGGCCTCCATGGGCGGCGACGTGTCCGGTTTTGTGCCGCCCTTCGTGGCCGAGGCCCTGGCCGCGCGTTTCGCCGGCGGCGGCTGACGCCGGCGGGGGGGAGCGCGAAGGGGGGTGAGCGGAGCGCGGTGGGCGCTGGAGCCGCGCGCCGCTACCCTGACCGGCCCCGGCGGGTACGTCGGGCCCCGGCCGAAACGTCCTTCGGCGGGAATCCACCCTCTTTCGACCCGCTCCCAAGGCCATGACCGACCGCGCCCGTGTGCATTCGGACGGCGCCCCCGCCGCCATCGGACCCTACAGCCAAGCGATCCGCGCCGGGGGGGTGCTGTACTGCTCCGGGCAGATTGCGCTGCACCCCGAAACCGGCGAGCTGGTCGGCACCAGCGCGGCCGAACAGGCCGAGCGATGCCTCGAAAACCTGGTCGCCGTTTTGCGCGCGGGGGGCAGCTCGCCCGAGCAGGCCCTGCGCTGCACGGTGTACCTGGTGGACATGACGGACTTCGCCGAGGTCAACCGCGTTTACGAGCGTGTTTTCGGCGGCGACCAGCCCCCGGCCCGGGCCTGCGTGGCGGTCGCCCAGCTCCCGCGCGGCGCGCGGGTCGAGATCGACTGCCTGGCGCTCTGCTCCTAACGCCCACGGCCGCCAAAACCCCGGGCTCCATGGATCGCCGCCGCGGGTAGACTCCTCGGCCCGAAAATCCGCCCCGAGCCCCTCCCATGAGCCTAGCCGCCGGCATCGTCGGACTGCCCAACGTGGGCAAGTCCACCCTTTTCAACGCCGTCACCGCGGCGGGCGCCGAGAGCGCCAACTACCCCTTTTGCACGATCGAGCCCAACGTGGGCGTGGTCGACGTGCCCGATGGGCGGCTGGACGTGATCCAGCGCTACATCCGCACGAAGAAGGTCGTGCCGGCGGCGGTGAAGATCGTCGACATCGCCGGTTTGGTGGCGGGGGCTTCGAAGGGGGAGGGTCTGGGGAACAAGTTCCTGGGCAACATCAAGGAGACCGACGCGATCCTGCACGTGGTGCGCTGTTTCGAGGGCGGCGACATCGTGCACGTGCACGGCGAAATCGATCCGCGCAAGGACATCGAGGTGATCGAACTCGAACTGGCCCTGGCGGATCTGGAAACCGTCGCGCGCGCGGCGGAGCGGGTCGGCAAGAAGGCGCGCGCCGGCGACAAAGAAGCGCTCTTCGATCAAACCGTTTTCGAGCGCGCGAAGACGCTGCTCGAAGCGGGCACGGCGGTGCGCGCGGCCGAGTGGAGCGACGCGGAGCGGCGCTCCTTGGCACCCCTGTGTCTGCTGACCGCGAAGCCGGTGCTCTATGTCGCCAACGTGGCTTCCGACGACCTGGCGGGTGAGTCGCCGCTGGTGGGCGCCGTTCGCGCCCACGCGGAAGCGACCGGCGCGGGCTGTTTGGCCCTGTGCGCGGACATCGAGGGCGAACTGCGCTCCATGGCGCCCGAGGAGCGCGCCGAGTTCCTGGCCGATCTCGGCCTGGCGGAATCGGGTCTCGATCGATTGGTGCGCGCCACCTACGCGCTGCTCGGGCTCCAGACCTACTTCACCGCCGGCGAAAAAGAAGTGCGTGCCTGGACGATCCAGCGCGGCGACAAGGCGCCCCAGGCCGCGGGTGTGATCCACTCGGACTTCGAAAAACTCTTCATCCGCGCCGAGGTCTACTCGGTCGACGATTTGGTGCAACACGAGAGCGAGGCCGCCATTCGGGCCGCGGGCAAACTGCGCGTGGAGGGCCGCGACTACACCATGCGCGAGGGCGACGTGGTGCACTTCCTGATCGGCAAGTGAGGCCTGACCGCGGGCCGGCCGACTCAGGTCCCGCACGCGGCGGCCGAGCGACCGGCAGCCGAGCGACCGGCGGGGGCATTCCGGAGGGCCTGGCTGCCCGCCCGGGGCGGCTGGGACCCCAAATGGGCTGGACATCGGACCCGAAGTCGGGCCGGGTGGGTCCGTGGGAGGTATCCCCGGCCCGGGGGGCTCGTC
>JBJHAV010000363.1:0-2546 GCA_050480685.1 Planctomycetaceae bacterium
ACTATCAGGAGAACGGCTACTTCTTCGTCAACTATACCGCGACCGGCAATGGAGCCACCGTGGTCGCGCGCTACACCGTCTCGACCACCAGCGCCGACGTGGCCGATGCGACCAGCGCGGTGATCGTCATGACGGTGCCGCAGCCCTTCGCCAACCACAACGCCGGTGACCTGTTCTTCGGACCGGACGGTTTCCTCTACCTGCCCATGGGGGACGGTGGTTCGTCCAACGACCCCCAGTGCCGCGCCCAGAAGCCCGAGGAGCGCCTCGGCAAGTTGCTGCGCATCGACGTGGACACGATCGACTCCACGGGCACCTGGGCGGTTCCGGCGACCAACCCGTTCATCGGCCAGGCCGGTTTCCTGCCCGAGATCTACCACCTGGGCCTGCGCAATCCCTGGCGCTCGGCCTTCGACCGCGAAACCGGTGAGCTCTACATCGGCGACGTGGGGCAAAACGCCCGCGAGGAAGTCAGCTTCCAAGCCGCGGGCGTCGGCGGCCTCAACTACGGTTGGAAGGTCGTCGAAGGCGACGTTTGCGGCGGCACGGGCAATTGCCCGCCGGGCACGCCGCCCTGCGGATCGCCGCTCTACACGGCTCCGATTCACACCTACGTCAACACCATCTTCAACGCGCCCTGCGCCATCACCGGGGGCTACGTCTACCGCGGCTGCGCCATCCCCGACCTGCAAGGCACGTACTTCTTCGCCGACTACTGCAGCAACGCGATTTGGAGTCTGCGCTACGACGGCCAAAGTGTCAGCGAGTTCACGGTGCGCACCGCCGAACTCAATCCGGGCCCCGGCCTCAACATCCGCAGCATCAGCTCCTTCGGGGTCGACCGCCGCGGTGAGCTGCTGATCGTCAATCACCTCGACGGTCAGATCTTCCGCGTGATCCCGAACGGCGTTCCCGCGGCACCCTGCCCGGACCTGCGTGCGGACTGGGGTGTCATGCCCTTGGCCGACGGCGGCACCCAGCGGCTTTTGCTCGACGCGGGCCCCGGCAAGGGCGGCGCGCCGTACCTGATCGTCGGGTCGGCCACCGGCACGACCCCGGGTTTCCTGTTCGACGGGGTGCCGATCCCGCTCAACCTGGACGACTACACCCTCTTCACCCTGCAACTCGCCGGCCAGCCGCCGTTCCTCGGCACCGTCGGCCTGCTCAACGGCCAGGGCCGCGCCAGCGCCGCCCTGCGCTTCCCGGGTGGAGCCATCGACCCGAGCCTGGTGGGCGCCGTGCTGCACCACGGGGCCGTCAGCCTGGGCCCCTTCGGAGCCCTCGACTACGCCAGCAACGCGGTGGCGATGACTCTCACGCCCTGAGGCTCACGGCCTGACGCGGCACCCGGTTCGGCGTTCCCTGATCCCGGACCGATCCCGGCCAAGGGCCGGGACGATCCTCGCCCGGCTTGCCGGGGTGATTCGCTCCTTCTAGATGCGGGCTCCGTCCTCCCAGGGACGGGGCCTGCTTCACTTAAGGCCGGTCTAGGGGGCTGCCCGAGCCCAGGGCCAGGCGTTCGGGTCTCGCCCCGGAGCCGGCGAGGGACTACCCTCTTCGCCGCACGGAGCGCGCGGTTCGCGCCAAGTGCGCCCCCACCATGGAGACTCTCGACGTCCTCGCCAGCCGCGTCTCCGCGCAGCACTTCGATCCGGAACGCCAGATCGACCCGGACGAACTGCGCGACCTGGTTCGCCTAGCCTGCCGCGCCCCTTCGGCCTTCAACCTGCAGCACTGGCGCTTCCTCGCCGTCACGGACCCTGTCCTGCGCTCGCGGCTCGAAGGCCTGGCGCCGGGTCAAGCGCACTTGGGCGAGGCCCCCGTGGTGCTCGTGGTACTGGGGGATCTGCGCGCCGAGGAGATGCACGAAGAGGCGCTGCGCGCCACAGTGGAAAAGGGCGGCCTGAGCGAAGAACAGGCCGAAGCCTGGATGGCCCAAGCGAGCAAGGTGTACGCCCGCCCCCAGGCCGCCCGGGACGAGGCGGTGCGCTCCGCCTCCTTCGCTGGCATGTGCCTGATGCTCGCGGCCCGGGATCGCGGCCTCGCCAGCAGCCCCGCCATGGGGTTCGACGCCGAGAGCGTGCGCGAGGTTTGCGGCATCTCCGAACGCTACCTGCCGGTCCTATTGGTCGCCTTGGGCCATCCCCGGACCGGCGACACCCAACGCCAAAAGGTCCGCTTGGGCCTCGGCAAGGTCCTGTTCGAAGGCGACGGCGAGGCCCTGCCCGAATGAGGCCCCGAAGGGCGGCCCGGCGGCCCATCGGCAGGAACCAACGGAACTCCACATGAAGACAGTAGTGATCCTCGGCGGAACCGGACGCATGGGCAGCGCCATCGCGCGCGACCTCTCGCGCCTGCCCGGTGTGACCGTACTCCCCGCGGCGCCCGATCGGGCGCGCGCGGACCGGTTGGCGGCCGAATGGAAGGGACAAGGACGCTCCTTTCGCTTCGAGGATCGAAGCGGTTGGGGGGCTGCCCTGGCCGGAGCCGATCTGGTGATCGATGCCGCTGCCGGGCCCCGTCCGGCCGAACCGGAGTTGGCTAAG
>JBJHAV010000364.1:0-2544 GCA_050480685.1 Planctomycetaceae bacterium
CGCACGGTCACCGCACCGTCACTGGCATCGCCGTGAGCTTGCCGATTCGCGCGAGGCTTCTAGCCTTGCCCTCGGAGGTCCACTGCCTTGGCCGAAGATGAATCCCCGCGCCCCGCGCCCCCCAAAAGACGCCCGCTCCTCACCTTCCTGATCGAGGTCGCGCTTGCCGTGCCCGTCGCCGCCGCCGGGCTTTGGGCCCTGGCCGCTTGGCGCAGCGGTGACAGGGGCAGCGTGCGCCTGGCGGCCGGCCAAGTGGGCCTGTTCGTCGATCGCCTGCGCGGCGAAGTGCGTGTGCTGGAGCGCCCCGGCTACCACCTGTTCCTGCCCTGGCTGCAGCGGGTCGAAGTGCTCGAAGGGGGCGCGCGCACCGTGCGTTTGGGCCCGGGCACCCCCGATTCCGCCCCCATCGACCTGCGCGCCCGGGACGGTTCCAGCTTCGGCCTCGACGGGCTGGAGGTGCGCGTGCGGGTGGTCGAGTCCAACCTGCCCCAACTGGCCGCGGAGCTGGGCACGGGTTTTTTGGCCCAGCGCCAACTGACCGTCGCTTTCACGCGCGCGCTCTTGCCCGAGAGTTTCGGCAGCCTGGAGGCCCAGGAAGCGACCGATTCCGAGCGCCTGGCCGCCGGTCGCGCCGCGACGCGCGAGGCTTTGGAGGAAGTGCTCGCCCGCCGCGGCCTGGAGCTGGTCGCGCTCTCGACGCCCAAACCCCTGCTGGAACGCCGTTTCGAGCGCGCCATCGACGAACGCCGCTTGGCCCAGGCCGAGCTCGACCAACTGCGCGCCGACCTCGCGCGGGCCGAGGAGCTGCGCCCGCGGCGCCTGGAAGTGCTCGCCGCCCAGCACGCCAAGGAACGCATCGAACTCGAAGGCGATCTCGGGCGCGAACAGCTCTTGGCGGAAGCCAAGGCCACGGAAGACATCGCCGGCGCCGAACGGGCACGGCGCACGCGCGAGAACGCCGCGCGCCGGCGGGCCGAAACCCTCACCGCCCAATCCGAGGCCGCCAGCGCCGAGGCCGACGCCGAAGCCGCGCGCATCCTGGCCGACGCCGCCGCCGTCGAAGCGCGCGGCCCCTTGGCCGTGCGCGAAGCCCTGATCGCGCGCCTGGCCGAATCCAAGATCCGCCTCGAAATCGCCCAGCGCCCCGCGCACCGCCAGGAGGACTGACCATGCTCCCGAACCTCCCCTCCCCCCTGCGTTGTTTGTTCTGGGCCCTGGCCCTGGTGCTTTTGCCCGCCGGCTGGGTCGCCTGGGCCCTGGTGCCCTTGGGCCCGGGTGAAATCGGCGTGCGCCAACAGGATTGGACCGGCGAGATCGAACCCCGCGACCTGTCCGTCGGGCTGCACCTGATCTGGCCCGGCGTGCACACCCTGCACCGCATCGACGGCCGCGCCCAGACGCTGCGCTTCGGACCGACCGGAACCTCGACCGGCCCCTTCGAACTGCCGCCCATCGAAGTGCGCACCCGCGACGACAACGTGGCGCGTTTTTCCGCCCTGGTGCTGTGGCGCGTGCGCCCCGGCCGCGCCCACGAACTCGTGCGCTCCGGCCTGCAACGGGCCCACGGCGAGCGGCTGATCGCCGCGGCCCAGGACGTGTTGCGCGCGGAGTTCGGGCGCATGTCCAGCGAAGACTGGTTCGACCCCGAGCGGCGTGCCGAACGCACCGCCGCCGCCCGTCCACGGCTCGAAGCCGAGTTCGCCGCCCTCGAACTGGAGCTGCTCGAACTCTTCGTGCCCGGCGCCGCCTTCAGCAGCGAATACGAACAGCGCCTGCAAGCCGGCCAAAGCCGCGCCCAGGAGCGATTGCTCGAAGAGGCCCGCCACCTGGTGGCCGTGGAGCGCCGCGCCCTGGAGCGCGCCGAAGCCGAAACCACAGCCCTCGAACGGGAAGCCCGCGCCCAGTGGTCCCTCGAACGGGCGCGCATCGCCACCGAAGGCGCCGCCCGCCGTCAGGCGGTAACCGAAGCCGCCCTCGACCGCGTGGCGGCCGAAGAACGCGCCGCCCAAGCCGCCTGGGACCTCCTCGTCGGCGGCGCCGAGCGCGCCCTCGCCGACAGCCGCGCCGAAGGCGAACGCCGCCGCCTGGCCGCCCTCGGCGACGCCGGCGGCCGCGTGCTGCTCGCCCGCGAAGCCGCCCGCGCCCTGAACTTCGAACGCATCCACCTGGACTCCGCCGACCCGCGCGTCCCGGTGCCCTTTGACCTCGACCGCTTCGTCGCCCTACTCCTGGGAGAGAACCCGTGACGTCCCTCACCGACGACCCCCGCTGGCGCCGCGCCGGCCTCTGGTTCCTCGTGGCCTTCCTGGCCCTCTGCCTCTGGTCCCTCCTGCGCCCCACCCCCAACCTCCCCAGCGACCTGCGCGTCGGCAACCTCCTCGGCGGCATCGTCGTCCAAGGCCAACCCCAACCCCTCAGCACCCCCGACGGCCTCCGCATCGGCGCCATCCGCGGCCCCTGGATCCGCCTCCACTTCGGCCCCGAGGACGAAAAAGGCCGCTGGTACCACTTCTTCCACGTCACCGCCTTCACCATCCGCTGACC
>JBJHAV010000365.1:0-2527 GCA_050480685.1 Planctomycetaceae bacterium
CGCCGGGCTCGACCGCGCCCGCCGCCGGCGCGGCCGCTTCCACGGTGGATTCCCCCGTGCCCACGAGGGCGCGCACGGCCGCGGCTGCCCCGAGGGCCGCCGCGAGGGCAAAAAGCAGCCGAGAGCGGCGAACCATACCTTCGAGGTTACCCCAAAGGCGTCGCGCCGCGTCCGGGCGCGGGACGGTCGCAATCGGCGCTCCTTCGGTCCAGACTCATGGGCGTGCCGGAACTGCCCGAGGTCGAAACGGTGGCGCGCCTTTTGCGCCCGCGGGTGGAAGGGGCCGAACTGGCCTCGGCCCGCGTCTCCTGGCGGCCGAGCAGCGGGGGCCTCGATTCGCGCGCCCTGACGCGGCGCATCGCCGGTCGCCGGGTGGCGAAGCTGTGGCGCCGGGCCAAGTACCTGATCTTCGATCTGGAGCACCGCGGCCGGCCGGATGGCGCGCTCGTCGGTCACCTGCGCATGAGTGGGCGCATGCACGTGGAGCGCGCCGACGCGCCCCCCGGACCCTGGTGCCGGCTGGCCCTTTGTTTGGCGGATGGCGACGAGCTGCGTTTTGTCGACGTGCGCAAGTTCGGCCGGCTCGAACCCGTGGACGATGTGGCCGCGCGGCTCGCCGCCTTGGGTCCGGAACCCCTCGACGGTCCCTGGGACGGGCGAGACTTCGCCCGGGCCCTTGGCGAGCGCCGCCGGCAGCTCAAGCCGCTGCTGCTCGACCAGGGTTTCCTCGCCGGGCTCGGCAACATCTACGTGGACGAGTCGCTCTTCCGCGCGCGCCTGCACCCACTGATGCCGTCCGAGCGTGTGCCGCGCGCGAAGGCCCTGGCCCTTTGGGAGGCGATCCAATCCACCCTGCGCGAGGCGATCGAGCGCGAGGGATCCAGCTTCGACACCTTCTACCGCACCCCCGAGGGCCAGCCGGGCAGCTACCAGCACCAATTCCAGGTCTACGGGCGAGCCGGTCGCCCCTGCCCTGCCTGCGGCGCCGCGATCCGCCGCACGGTGGTCGCCCAGCGCGGCACCCACCTTTGCCCGCGCTGCCAACGGGCCCCCCGGGCGGGCTGAGGCGTCCGTCTGGACCCGGGAGGGCGCTCGCGTCTTCCCAGGCGGATTTTTCGGGAACCTCCCGCCGCCGTTGGCCTCCCTAGGCAACGAATCCACCCGAACCCGGAGCCACCATGCAGATCCAGCACTTCTTCGACCCGCGCACCTCTTCCCTGACCTACCTCGTCTACGACTTGGATGCTCGTCGGGCGATCCTGATCGATCCGGTGCTCGATTACGAACCCAAGGGCGCGAGGGTTTTCAGCGAGTCGGCCGAGGCGGTCGCGACGTTCCTGGACGGGCACCGGCTCGAACTGACCCACGTGCTCGACACCCACGCCCACGCGGATCACCTCACCGCACTCGACTGGTTCAAGGCGCGCTACGGCGCGGTGACCGGCATCGGCGCCGGGATCACGCGCATCCAGCGCACCTTCGCCGAACTCTACGGGCTTGGGCCGGACTTCCCCACCGATGGCAGTCAGTTCGACCTTTTGATCGAGGACGGGGCTCGGCTGGATTTGGGGCCGTTCACCCTGGAAGCGATCCCCACGGGCGGACACACGCCCGCCAGCCTGAGCTATCGCATCGGCGACGCGGTGTTCGTCGGGGATTCGCTCTTCCAACCCGACGCCGGCACCGCGCGCTGCGACTTCCCCGGCGGATCGGCGGCGGAACTCTACGACTCGGTCCACAGGCTGTACGCGCTGCCCGACGAGACGCGGATCTTCACCCTGCACGACTACCAACCGGGCGGGCGCGAACTGCGCTTTGAGAGCACCATCGGCGAACAGCGCCGCAGCAACGTGCACCTGGCCGAAGGAATCTCGCGGGAAGCCTTCGTGGCCCTGCGCAAGGAACTCGAGCAAGGCAAAGAACTGCCGACCCTGATCCTGCCGGCTTTGCAGGTGAACATCCGCGCGGGCCGCTTGCCGGAGCCGGAAGCCGGCGGTCGGCGCTACCTCAAGCTGCCCATCAACGCCTTCTGATCACCGGGCGGTCCCCGCAGCGGCCGCGCAGCCGGCCGCGAAGAGAGCGGCGCCGAGCCAATGGACGAGGAGCGCGGCGAAGAGCGCTGTCGCGCCTTCCTCCGGGCGTGTGCGCACAAGAACTTCGAGCAAAGTGCCGGCCAGGCCGAGCACACAGGTGAAGAGCACGAAGGTGAACGTCGCGGCGACGTTTTGTGCCCGAGGGTCCTTCGAAGGGTTCTCCGCGGCCCGGCCACGCCGCCGGAAAAACAGCGTGTCCGCCGATCCAAGCACAACGATTCCCGCGCCGGCCAACACGTCCTGCGAGGAAACGCCCCCGTGCAACCCACGGTCCGCCAAAAACCAAAGGCCAAGGGCCCACCAAGAAACGAGCGGCAAGAGAGTCTTCATGGGAGAGGTACCCGGAGAGGCGGGGCAAGTGGGTGGGGACGGTGCCAGGCGCCAACTCCTCCCCCCTCTGCCCTGTAACGACCCGGCGGACGCCGGGTCGTTAC
>JBJHAV010000366.1:0-2525 GCA_050480685.1 Planctomycetaceae bacterium
CCCCCGCGACCCTGCGCACCACCATGGACTTGACCGGACCGCGCACGGCGCGCGGGCTGGCGGAGGCCTGGGACGCCTTGGGGTTGAGCGGTCGCGCCGCCCTGCGGCTCGGTCTGCGCCTCGCGCCCCCCGGCCCGGACTTCGTGTTTTCCGAGCCCGAGATCGCCTTCGCCATCGACACCCTGGGCGAAATTGGCGTGGACTTCGCCGGTTGGCCGGAGGCGGACGGCGGGCGCACGGGCTTCCCCTTGCCGGCGCGCGGTGTGCACGGGCGTTTGGTGTTCGCCCACGAACCGAGCCACGTGCGCCGCGACCGCTTCGCGTTGCTCGGCGTCGTCGGTGAGCTGCCCGTCGGCGAGGTGCGCATGGAGGGGCTGATCGGGAGCCCGGACCCCGAGGCGCCCGAGGACGATCGGCGCCCGGAGGTGCGGTTGGTGCTCGAACTCGAAGGCCTGCCGGCGGATGAAAAACTCGCGCGGGCGTTGGTCGGACTGGACCTGGGTTTCGACCCGCTGGTGCTCTTCGGCCTCTTTGGCGGTTCGTTGGGCGCGCGCGTGGACTTCGATCAGCGGCTGGCGACGGGAGGCATGCACCTGGCCGCGCTCGTCGCCTGGCGCGAACTTGAAGGGCGGGTGGAGCTTCCCGGAGCGCACTTCCCGGATGGGTTGGAACTCGGCGGCCTGACGGGATCCGTGGCGGTGGCCTGGCCCCGTGTGCGGCCCAGGCCCGCCGCGGCCGAAGGGCGCGAGGCGCGGCCGCCGCGCGCCTTCGGTTGGAGCCTGGAGACCTCCGGATCGGCCGCCGGAGAGAGCTTCCGCGTGCGAATGGAATCCCGCCAGGATCCGGTCGCCGCGCCGGGGGCCGAACCCGTGCTGGAGCGGCGCTTTCAAGGCCAGGCCGGCTTGCCTTCCGTGGCCCTCGACGGAGCGCTCGCCGCCGCCTGGTTCGCCTTCGCGGGCGAGCGCGACGGCGACCTGGATCCGCGCGACCTGGGCGCGTCGGGACAGGTGCAGATCGAACTCTTGGCGCGCGCCGAACCGGGCCGAGCGCCGCGGCTCGACGTGGACTTGGCCGGGCGCCCCTTGGCCTTCGCGCCGAAGGACCCTCCCGCGGCGATCGCCGACGTGCGCGGCCAGGTGCACGTGGCGCTGGACCTGGACCTCGTGGCGGAAGCGGACCAGGCCTTCGGGCTTTCGGTGGCGGCGGCCTCGGAGCCGAGCCTGCGCGGGCAGGCCGGCGGCCGCGGCCTCGGCGGGGCCAGGATCGCGGCGCGCCTGGCGCCCGGGGACATCGAGCTGGCCGCGGCGGGCTTGGATCCGGGCGCGCCCGCCCTGCGCGAGCTGATCGCGCGCTTGACCGGCGCCGAGCCGCCCGCGGCCGGTGCACCGCTCTTGACCGGGGGTGTGGACCTGGTCGGCGCCTTCGACGCGCGCGCGCGGCTCGTCCCCGGATCGATCGCCGAGGGCAGCGAATTGGAGCTCGTGCTGCGCGAGAACCGCCTGGTGGCGCCGGGGGTGGGGCTGGAAGCCCTCGAAGGGCGCGTGCGCCTGCGCCCCGGGGGCGGCCGCGTCGAGAGCGAGCGCCTGCGCGCGAGATTCGCGGAGGTGCCGGTGGAGCTGCGCTCCGCGCGGATGTATCTGCGCGAGGGCGCGGACGAATGGCGCGGCGAAGCGCCGCCGGCTCCCCATCCGGCCGGGGAAGCCGCGCGCGCGCTGCTGGTGGGCGAACTGTGGTTCGAGGACCTGCCGCTCGACCCGCGCACCGAAGGCCTGGCGGAGGCCCTGGAGGAAGCCCTGCCGGAGGGCGGCCCGCCCTGGAGCGGTGTGCTCGACGCCCTCGGCGTGCGCCTGGCCTTGGCCCTGGGCTCGCCCCAGGGCCCCACCGCGTGGCTCGACGGGGACCTGCTCGCCCACGACGCGCGCCTGGACCTGGGTGTGCCGATCGCGATTCCCTCGGCGCGGGTGCGACTCGAACGCCTGGTGATCGAGGACGGGGACGCGCGCGCCTGGGGGCGGGTCGAAGGGCTCTACGCGCGCATCGCCGGCCGCACGATCGATGAAGCCAGCCTGGTCGCCACGTACTCCGCCGGGCGATTGACGGTGGACGACCTGGCCGCGCGTTTTTCGGGCGGCGTGGTCCGGCCCCTGGGCGGCACACGCACCCTCGGGCGTGTGCTCTCCTTGGACTTGGTGCCGCCCTACCGCTTCGACCTGGCCCTGGAGCTCGCCGACCTGGACCTGGCGCTGCTTTTGGCCGACGCCTTCGGGGGTGGTTCCACCAGCCGCGGCCGCCTCAGCGCCAGCCTGCAGGTGGCGGGCGAACCGGGCGATCCCATGGGCCTTGCGGGTTCCGGACGGATGCGTATCGAGCGCGCCCGGCTCGGTTCGATCCCGGTGGTGCGGGCGGTCTTCCGGGCCCTGGGTTTCGACGCCACGGCGACCTTCGATTGGGCCGAGGCGCGTTTTGCCCTCGCCGACGGCACCGCGCGGGTCGACGAACTCGTGCTGCACAGCCCGCTGCTGAAG
>JBJHAV010000367.1:0-2512 GCA_050480685.1 Planctomycetaceae bacterium
GGCACCGTCCCCACCCACCGTCAGCCGAGGCCGCCCCGGCGGGCGAGCGCTTCGAGGTCGCTGCAGCCCCCCAGGAACTCACCGTTCAGGATCACGATCGGCACCGTTCCGTGCCCGAACTTCCGCTTCGCCTCCGCCAATTCCCGGGGTTTGTCGTCCATGACGTGCTCCACGTACTCGACCCCGTGTTGGTCGAGAATGGACTTGGCGCGGATGCAAAACGGGCAACTGGTCCAGGTGTAGATTTCAGCTTTCATGGGGGGGCCTTTGGGGTTTCGGACACAAGGTAAGCTGCCGAGACCCGACTTCCAGTCCCCCTTCGCTGCCCATGGCCCACACCGCCCCCCCTCTCACCACCGTCCGGCGGGTCGTTTGCCCCCTGGATTGCCCGGACGCCTGCACCCTGGCGGTAGAGACCGACGGCAGGCGGGTGCATCGGGTCGATGCCGCCCGGGAAGGCGCGCTGCACCTGCTCACCGACGGCACCATCTGCGGCAAGGTGCGCCGCATCGCCCGGCACGTGCACGGGGACGCGCGTGTGCTCACGCCCCTCGCGCGCGTCGGGCCCAAGGGCAGCGGCCGGTTCGAGCCGATTACCTGGGAGGTGGCCCTGGATCGCATCGTCGAGCGTTTTCGCGCCATTCGGGCCGAGAGCGGTCCCGAAGCGCTGATGCCCCTGGGCTACGGCGGCTCCAACGGGCTTTTGACCCAGGACGGGGCCGATGCGCTCTT
Organism: Planctomycetaceae bacterium; assembly: GCA_050480685.1. GTDB lineage: Bacteria > Planctomycetota > UBA1135 > UBA1135 > JBJHAV01. Next base: position 733 of record JBJHAV010000367.1, read on the forward strand.
CTTTCGCCGATTCGGAGCCACGCGGCTCCTGCGCACCCTCTGCGCGGCGCCTTCCGGAGCGGCCCAGGAGGCGCTCTACGGGCGCATGCCGGGCATGGCGCTCTCGGATCTCGAACACAGCCGGCTGATCGTGATGTGGGGCGTCAATCCCCACGCCAGCGGCATCCATTCGGTGCCTCCGGTGCTGCGCGCTTTGGAGCGCGGCGCCGAGTTGATCGTGGTCGATCCGCGCCGCACGCCCTTTGCGAAGAAGGCTTCGCTGCACCTGGCGCCGCGGCCTGGGACGGATTTGCCCCTGGCCCTGGCGGTGGCGCGCGAGCTGTTCGCGCGCGGCTGGATCGACGAAGCGTTCCTGGCGCAGCACACACGCGGCCTCGATGCCTTTCGCGCGGCCGCGGAGCCCTGGACCCTACAGCGCGCCGCAGAGGTCGCCCAGGTGCCCGCGGCGGACATCGCGCGGCTTGCGGAGCTCTACGGCACCACCCGGCCGGCGGCCCTGCGCTGCGGTTGGGGGGTGGAGCGCAGTCGCTCGGGCGGTGCGGGGACCGCGGCGATCCTGGCCCTGCCCGCCCTTTGCGGGCACTTCGGCGTGCGCGGCTCGGGTTTCGCCATGAGTGCGGGCGGCGCCTTCCGCGGGCAACTGGCGGACGCGAGCGGTGAGCCTTTGCCCGATGTCCGCTCGGTCAACCTGAACCGCGCCGGGCGAGCCCTGCTTGAACTGGGCGATCCGCCCGTGCGCGCGGTGCTGGTCTACAACGGCAATCCGCTGGCCACCTTGCCGGCTCAGGAACTGGTGCGCCGCGGGCTCGAGCGCGAGGACCTCTTCACGGTCGTACACGAAGCGGTGATGACCGACACGGCGCGCTACGCGGACATCGTGCTGCCGGCCACCACGTTCCTCGAGCACACGGAACTGCACAAGAGCTACGGCGCCTTTGCGCTACAGCTCTCCGGTCCGGCCATCGAGCCGGTGGGGGAGGCGCGCAGCAACCACGAACTCTTCACCGAGTTGCTGAGGCGTTTGGAGCTCGCGCGCCCCGGCGAGCGTTTGGACGAAGAGGTCTTCTTGGAACGCGCTCTTGCTCCCCGTCCCGAACGCTTGGCAGCGCTGCGAAGCTCCGGCCTGGTGCCCCCGGACGCGGGGCTCGCGCCGGTGGCCTTCGTAGACGTGTTCCCGGGCACGACCGACCGCCGCATCCATTTGGACGCCGCAGGGCTCGCCGAATCCCCCGAGGGCCCCTTCGGCTGGCGGCCGGAACCCGCGGACGAGCGCAACTCCTTGGCGCTGATCTCCCCGGCCCTGGCGGGCCTGATCAGCTCCACCTTCGGCCAACTGCTCGAAGGCCAAGTGCCCTTGGCCCTGCACCCGGACGACGCCGCCGCGCGCGGACTGAGCGCCGGACAGTCGGTGCGCGCCTTCAACCGCTGGGGCGAAGTGCACGCGGTCTTGGCCCTCGACGCGAACCTGCGCCCGGGCGTGGCCTGCCTGCCCAAGGGCCTGTGGTCCCACCACACCCTGAACGGCCGCACCGCCAATGCACTGGTCCCCGACGACCTCACCGACCTGGGCGGCGGCGCGTGTTTCAACGACGCCCGCATCCAGGTGGAAGCCCTGACGACTCCGTACCCCGGATCAGGGATCCCACCCCATTGACGCCTCGGCAAAACCCGGCGAACCTCGACTCATCCCCAGGAGGACCTCGCCGTGAAATGCACCCCGCTCGTTCTCTCCCTCGCTGCGTTCGCCCTTTTTGCCGGATCCGCGAACGCCCTTCAGGGT
>JBJHAV010000368.1:0-2494 GCA_050480685.1 Planctomycetaceae bacterium
GCCCGCTGCTGAAGCTCGTGGGCTCGGGCAGCGTCGGCCTGGATGGCTCCCTGCGCCAGGATCTGCGCGTGACCTACGCCCTCGTGGATCTGCTCGGGCCCTTCCGGCGGCTCGTCTACTGGTTCCAAAACCGCCTGCTGTGGGTTTCCGTGCGGGGGGATCTGGCGCGGCCCCAGGTGCGCGCCCGCAACGTGCTTTTGGACGCGTTGCAGACCCGCCGGGGTACCCTGCCGATCCTCCCCCTGCCCCCCGCGCCGGATCCACCGCGCCGTTTTTAGCCCCCCCTCGACGAGATGACCGACCCCAAGCTCTACGCCGTGCTCATGGCCGGCGGCTCGGGCACGCGTTTTTGGCCCGCGAGCCGCGAGCGCCGACCCAAGCAGTACCTGCCGATCACCGGCGGAACGCCCATGCTCGCCGGTACCGCGGACCGCCTGGAGGGCCTGGTTCCGCCCGAACGTGTGTTGGTGGTGACCGCCGCCGGCCAGGAGGACGAGGTGCGCCGCTGCTTGCCGTGGTTGCCGCGCGAAAACCTCATGGTGGAGCCGGCGGCCCGCAACACCGCCCCCTGCGTGGCCTTCGCGGCTCTGGAGGTTGAGCGCCGCGATCCGTCGGCCGTGCAGGTCGTGCTGCCGGCCGACCACCTGATCGAACCGCGTGCCGCCTTCCAGGCCACCCTGCGCGCGGCGGCGCGGGAAGCGGCCGAATCGGGCGCGCTCGTGACCCTCGGCATTCGCCCGGACCACCCGGCCACGGGCTACGGATACATCGAAACGGCGGAAGAACTCGCCCGGCGCGGCGAAATCCCCGTGCTGCGGGTGGCGCGTTTTGTCGAGAAGCCCGATCTCGAACGGGCGCGGGCATTCCTCGCACAGGGCGGTTTCCTGTGGAACGCGGGCATCTTCGTTTGGTCGAGCGCGGCGATCCGCGCCGCCCTCGAACGATTCCTGCCGGAGGTCGTGCGCGGACTCGAACAGGTCGCCGCCGGCGGCTCCCTGGCGGAGATATATCCCACCTTCCCCTCCCAACCGGTGGATGTGGCCGTGCTCGAAAAGGCCGACCACGTGCGTGTGCTGCCGGTGGACTACACCTGGAGCGACGTGGGCTCCTGGGCCGCCCTGGCCGACATCGCGCCGGAGGTCGCGGGCCACGTGCGCGCGGCCCTGGCGGGTGGAGCCGAGGTCATCGCCGAGGACTCCAAGGACTGCCTGGTGTACGCCGAGGGGGAAGAACTCGTGGCCCTGCTCGGGGTGCGCGACCTGGTGGTGGTGCGCGCGGGCAACGCCACTTTGGTCTGCCCGCGCGAACGCGCCCAGGACGTGCGGCGCATCGTCGAGGAGCTGCGCCGCCGGGCGGACGGCCGCTACCTGTGAGCGCCGGGAGCGGCGCCGAGCAAACGGTCTAGGCCCTCCGCCAGGAGGGCCTGGAGGCCGGCCTGGTCGATCTCGCCCGCGTAACGGTCGATCCGGGCCAAAACCTCGGGTGCCAGGCCCTCCAGGCCCGGGGGGCCGGACTCCCCCGCCAGGTGGAAGAGCACCAGGTCGTGGAGCGCGGCGCGCGGATCCTGCGGCTCCCCCAGCTCGCCCAGCATGCGCCGCAGGTGCAAAGCTTCCCAGGCGCTCGCCAAGCCGTGGCCCGCGCCATCGAAGACGATCAGGTTGGGCACGGCGCGCGCAAAGGCGGGCGGCGCGGGCGACGGGCCGCTTTGCGCGTCGAATGGCAGCTCCAAACTGTTCCGCACGGCGCCCGGATTCGCCTCGGAAAACGGATCGGCGGGCGCATCCACCTGGGCCAGCACCCGCACCGGGATGCGCGCCAGGTGCGTGCGGGCCGCGGGGCCGGCGAACAGGAAGTGGAGCGGCGAAAGTTCGCGCCGCTCGCGCGGATCGACCTCGCCCAGGGTGCGGCCCTCGAAGGGATGTTTGTCGATGCCCAAGAGCCCCATCGCCCGGTAGCCGTCCGATTGCACCGGCCACCAGGTCAGGGGCCGCAGGGCGAGCCAGCCGTTCGGCAAACTCGAAACACGCGCGACCGAATCGGTCGCCTCCGGCTCGGCCCCGTCGCCGGCGAAACACCAGGCCGCGGCCATGGACTCCGAACCCACCGAGATCACGTGGATGCGCTCGGGATCGATCCCAAGGCGCTCGGCGTTGGCCCGCAGGTATTGGATCGCGCGGCGAGCGTCCTTTTGGGCCTTGGGCGCGTCGGGATCGAGGAAACGGGCGTCCGAGTCCAGGCGCCAAACACCCCCATCTCGTGCCTCGCCCCCGCCGTCCGGTCCCTTGTGGGTGACCGACACCTGCACGTAGACGCCACCGCGTTCGGCGATCAGGAGGTTGACCTTGCCCGGGCGCGAGATGTCGACCGGCTCGTTCGCGGGCCCGCCTTCGAGGCGCGTGTCCTCGAAGCAGCGCTGGGTCCAAAAGCGCACGAAACAGGGCCGAGCGGCGCGATCCCGCGCGGCTTCGCCGGGCGGATACCAAAGGCGCAGCAC
>JBJHAV010000369.1:0-2491 GCA_050480685.1 Planctomycetaceae bacterium
GTGGAGTGGTTGCCCGGCCGCCGGCGCACGATCGCCCCCTGGGGGCGGCTCGTGCTCGAAGCGGACTACGAAGGCGGCCTGCTTGCTTTCGGCAACGACGTCTACGAAGTGGCGCGCAGCAGCCAGCGCTTTTTCATCGACTCGCGCGGCGAGTTCATCGAGCGCGAGGGCCTGCGCCTGAAGGGCGCGGTCGGTTTCGACATGCGCGGCAACCGCGCGGTCCTGCACCTCTTGCCCGAGTACCTGCTCGAGCGGGACGGGGATGGAGTCGAGCGGCTGGCGCGCACCGAACGCCTGAGCCTGGGTTCTTCGTGGATCACCCGCCTCGCCGGCCACGATTGGGCCACCCGCGCGGAGCTCGTGCTGCGCTGGGTCGGACCGGAAGGCGAGTTGGTAGAAAACCGCCGCGCCGACGACGACCAGTGGCTGGAGCTACCGCCCGAACGCTGGCTGGAACAGGGCTTCACGCGCCTCGAAATGCGCGCCCCCGTGCTCGAATCCGACGAGCCCGTGCGCGGTCGCCACTAGTGTCCCGTTCCGGGCCCGCCAGCGGCCCGGCGCGCCCGTCAGCGCGGCGTCCAGAGGGGCGGGCGCGGTTCTTCGGGGAGCTCGGCGAGGCCGTCCAGGAAGAGGGCGGCGCGGGCTTCTTCGGTGGCGGGGGCGTTCCAGCGCAGGCCGAAGGGGGACTCGCCGCGGGCCTGGCGGCGCATTTCCATGGCGCTGGCCTGGGCCTCGTGGCCGTTGGTGTCGATGTGCGCCAGCCGCTGCACGCCGCCTTCCCGGAGGGCGAGGGCGGCGCGCTCCGTGGCAGCCAGGCGGAAACTTTCGAGGAACGGCTCTTCCAAACGCACCCGGGAGAGCGGTTGCAGTTGGGTCATGCGGCGCCGCCAGCGCTCGCGGCTGCCGACCAGCACCACGTGGTTGAAGAGCACCTTGTTGGCGCGCATCGGCAGGGCGGTGCGCTCCACCGTGCGGTGCACCAGATCGTCGAGCCGGTCGAGGCGCGCATCCCCTTGCAGCGCGCCGATGGCGGCCCAGCGGGAATCGTCCACGAAGCGGTCGGCGGTCAACTCCCAATAGAGGTGTCCGAGCCCCTTGCCGCTGCGCGCAAAACGCGCCAGGTGGAAGGGCACGTAGTGGTTGTGGGCCACCGTGTCCGCCGCCAGGTGCGTCAGATAACCGAAGGCGAAGGCCTCCTCGGACGGGCTGGAGGAGAGCTCCAGCATGTCGTCGACGATCGTCCAACGGTGGCAGTGGTTGTAGTGCCCGCCGTAGGCCTTGAAGGTGATCAGGTCCGCCGCCAGGCTGCCGTAGGTGAAGGCGGCGCGTTCCTCGGAAATCAGTTGCGCCTTGTCCCGCGGGAGCGCCTCACGCCGGCGCCGGATTAAGCGCTCGGAATACTCCATGTGGGTCCCCGGACCCCACGGGCAGGAGAGGCCGGGAAGCAGGGCCGCGAGTAGCAGCGCGAGGAGCGCGACGGGGACGGCGGAGGGCGCGGACCAGGGCGCCTCGGACACCGCGGTCGCCAGGAGGAGCGGGAGTTCGATCAGCAAGCGGCTCGGGGGGGCGCCGGGTCGCGGGCGCCTCTTCGGGGTTCTTATCGTACGTCCGCGCCCCGAGATCCAACCGAGAACGGCGAGACCCGCGCCCGGCGGCCTTCCCCTGGACGCTCCCGGGCGGCCGTGGGGCGCCTCGGGGGCGCCGCATCCGGCCTAGAATCGCACCCCATGAGCTCGATCCGCCCCCGAAGCCCGCGCCGGGCCCCCGCCGGGGGCGCCCTTGTATGCCTGGTGCTGGGGCTGATCGCGGCCCTGCTTCCGGCCTGCCGGCGCGCCGCGGATTCCCGGCCCCACGCGCTCTTTCGCGGCCTGATGGACGGCGGGCGCATCGCGCTGGTGGCGCCGGCGGGCGAGCTGGCCGCGGCCGCCGATTTGGCCGCGGAGCGCCTGGAGGCCCGCGGTTTCCAGGTCGTGCGGCTGGCGCCCGGCGAGCGTGTGCCGCGCGGCGCGGGGCGCATGTTGCTCGGTGTCGTCGGCGACGCGCACGTGGGCGATCTGCTCACGCGCGCGGGCGTGGAGGCCCTGCCCCGGGGCGGTTTCCGTTTCGCCGGGCGCGAGTACACCCACGCGGCCGACGGCCTGCGGCTCGTGATGGCGGATCCGGAGCGCCCGGGTTTGCCGCTGGTCGCGGCCGTGGGCAACGGCGCGGCGACTCTCGTGCGCGCGCGACGAGCCACCCAGGTGGGGTGGCGGCCGGGTTTCGAGACCTATCGCCAAGGGGAGCTGGAGCGCAGCGGTGTCTTCGCGCCCGATGGTGCGGCGATCGTCGAGTTGGACCTCTTGCAGAACTGGCTGCGCGAACTGGCCGGGCGCGAGATCTCCGTGCTCGAGGACATTCCCTGGTCGCTGCCGCCCGATCCGCGCGTGCGCGCGCGCCTCGCGGACTACGCGCCGCGCGCCGCCGCCGCCTTGGCCCGGGCGCGGCGCTGGGC
>JBJHAV010000370.1:0-2482 GCA_050480685.1 Planctomycetaceae bacterium
TCGCTCTCTGGAGCGGCGGCCGCCCGCAATTCAGCCCGTGCTGCCCGGGGCAAGGGTTTCGACCCGCTGGGCCAGGTCCCGGGCCGTCGCCGGTCCGTGGCCCGCGAAGTGGTTGTTGGCGAAGGCGTAGACCCGCGGCACCCGGGCGAGCAGTGCGGCGATCAGCTCGGCCCAGCGCTGGAGCCGGTCGCTGCGGTCGACGACGATGCGATCGAAGCGGTCGGTGCGTTCGTCGACGGCCTTGCGATCGCCGATTAGGCGCACATAGGCGTAGTCCGCGGTGAGCAGTGCTTCGGGCCCCCCGAGATTCCGCGCCAACTCATCCCCGTGGGGCACATACGGCAGGTCGGTCAGGACCAGCGCCGCACCCCGCCGGCGCAGCACGTCCAAAAGGGGAGCCGCGATCCAGCGCGGGTTGCGCACTTCGACCGCCACCGCCAGCCCCTCGGGCCGGCCGGCCAGGAAGGCATCCAAACGCTCGAGGAAGGGATCCACCGAAGGGAAGGCTTCCTTGCGGAAGTAGGGGAACTGCAGCACCAAGGGGCCCAGGCGCGGCCCGAGTCCGGCCAGGGCGCGCACGAAGGCCGACGCATCGCGGCGCGCCTCGTCGCCGGAGAGCACCGCGCGCCCGTCGGGCACGGCCGCGCTTCCCCCGTGGACCACCGTGCGCGGAAACTTCGCGCAGAGCACGAAGTTCTCGGGTGTTTTCTCGCACCAGCCGGCGACCAAACGTCCATCGGGCACGCGGTAGTAGGTCACGTCCGCTTCGACCGCGCGGAATGCCTCGGCGTAGTGGCGCAAGAAGTCCCCGGCCCGCGTGCCCGGGGGATAAAACGGACCGACCCAGCCGGGCTCGGACCAGCTCGAGGTGCCGTGGATCAGACGCCCCACCGGGGACGTCAGCGCATCAGGGGCCGCATCAACTCCCATGCGAAGCTGAAGAGCAGGCTCTCGCCTTCGAAGGTACCGCGATCGGAGCGAGCCTTTCCGAGCTCCAGGCCAAAGGCAAATCCGGGCCACGGCGAATAGCGCCAGCCGGCGCTGAACTCGTGCAAGAGCCCCGGACCCACGTCGGCGTTGCCGCCGCCGCCCGCGCCCGCGTGGTACTGGGCGTAGAAGTCGCCCGCGCGCACGGTGCGCAGCACGTCCAGGTTGTAGCGCAGACCGATCTGGCCCTCGTGGTAGCCGCCGATCTCCCCGTCCCAGGCGCTGAAGCCGCGCAGGCTGAGGGTCCACCAGCGCCCGAAGTCCTTTTCCGCGCCGGCGCCGATCAGGTGCACGTCGTCCCGCAGGGGCTCCCCATCCTTGTCCAGCACACTGCGCGGCAGGAAGTAGCTCTTGTGCAGCAGCGCCACGCGCCAGGCGTCGAGTTCGTAATCGCGCCCGAAAATGCCTTCGCGCGCCAAACGATCGCGGTCGAAGTCCGGCGGCAAGGCCACCGCCCTCGGAGCCCAGCGCAGGGCCACATCGAGCATGGTCCCGTCGAAGTGCCCGTCCGGCGCCACGAAGTAGCCGCCTAACATGCGCAGGGCCCAATCCCGGCCGAGGTACCCCTCGAAGCCGGCCTGCCCCGCGAGCAGCAGTCCGCCGCCGGTGTCCACGCCGCCTCCGCCCGCCGGCCCGGCCAGGATGCGCCAGTGCCAATCGAGCACCCCGGTTTCCCCGGGGAACCAGGGGCCACGCCGGCCCAACCCCGCCAGGGCTTGGGCGTATCCCGAAACACCGCCGGCCGCCGATCCGGCGAGCTCCAGCGGAATCACCCAGCCGTCCTCCAGGGGCAGCTCCACCCCGGCCGTGCCCAGCAGCAGCCGCCGCCCGAGTCGGCCCCCGTCCTTGGTGCGCGAACCCGAACTGGGGTCCATGTAGAGCATGCCCAGCACCAAACCCTCGCGCTCCTCTTCGAACGAACCGCGGGGAATCGGCCGCAGGTCGAAGGGGCTGTAGTCGGCGGTCAAAAGCTCGTCGGTGTGCGTCAATCCCAGGCCGATCTGGGTGCTCGACAGATCGCCCCCGGGGCTGTTCGTGTGGCTGACTTCGATGCGCCAGCGCAGGCGTTCGCCGAGGCGCCGCTCCAGGGCCACGTGGGGCCGCAGGAACAACCCGCCGTCCCAATCGCCCTCGTCCGCGCCGCCGCCGCCCACGAACGCACCCACGTCGAGGGCCCAGCGCTCGTTCAGCGCGTGCACAAACCCCAAGGTCGTGCCCGCAGCGTAGAGGCTGCCGCGGTCCCCCAGAATCGCGCCGAAGCCGCCGAAGCCCAGGTAGAGCCCGGGCAGGCGCGGCGCGATCTCCAGGAGGTCGTAGTGCACACCAACCATCACCGCTTCGCCCGGACCGGTGGGATTGACCTGTTCGACCCCGATGCGCCAACGGGTCGGATTGGCGATCAGCTCCACGTCCTGGGCGCGGGTTTCCCCGGCCAGACCCAGCGTGGCGAGGGCGCACAGGGCGGGCAGTGCGAGCCGCGTGCGCACCCCACGGC
>JBJHAV010000371.1:0-2445 GCA_050480685.1 Planctomycetaceae bacterium
TCTGGGAACTGCCTTAGGCGATTTGGGCAGTGCCCATCCCCTGGTTCGCCGGCGTGTGCGCGCGGCCGATGCGCGCCTGGCTGGCGTGGAGATCTACACGGACGAACGGGGACGAGTGGAGTTGCTCGTGGCGGTTGTGCACGAAGGTGCGCTGGCGGAAGCGGCCCAGGTCCTCGCCGCGCGCGGGTGGGAGCCGGGTGAAAACATCGGCAGCTTGCCGGGTGCCTATCGACCCCGGCCGGGCCGGGCCCAAGGTCATCGCGAGTACTGGGCCGACATGCGTGTGCACCAGACCGGCCAAGCCGGTGTGTGGCTCGTCAGCGAAGCCTCCGGCGAACTCTACGGAATTGCGCGCGGCCGCGATGGGAGCGCCTTGGAGCGCACGTGGCAGCACATCGCCCTGCGGCGAGAGCGGGATTTGGCCAACCCGGAGAGCGCTGAAGCGAAGCTCGAACGCATGCGACTGGCTTGGGCGGAGTTGGAGCCCCGCTGGCGCGCTTCGGAGGAGCTCAGCCCGGCCCACCGAAAGGCCGCGGAACGCCAGCAGGTCTGGAGCAGCATGCAGCCGCTCGTGGACGCTCTGATGCCCTCGGGCGGTCGGCACCGCTACGAAGCGCAGCGTTTGCGCCAGCTTTTGACAGGCACGATTCAAGCGGATGCCGAAGCTGCCTTCGCGAGCGCGCCCTTGGGAGAGCGCTACGTCTGGGCCCAGATCACCAGCGACCGGCGGGCGATCGACGTGCCGGGGGAGGTGGTCGCCGCGCTCGCCACCGCGGGCGAGTTGGAGCGCCAGACGCGCTTGATCCCAGCCGCCAAACGCTTCGAGGAACACCGTTTTGTCACCATCACCGGCGAACGGGCCCAGGACCTGCGCCGGCAACTGGTCGGCGCCGCCGTGCAGCGCGGTCGGTCCTCGGTGCATCCCACGATCTACCGCATCGAAGCGGCGCTGGCGACGTTCCCAAACGTGCACTGGGAAACGCTCCAAACCCTGCTCAGGGAGTGCGAACAACTCGTTTTGGAGACCGGGCTGGAGGAGCGCTTGCAGTGGCTGAGCGCAAATCCCCGCTGGCCCGGCAGGCAGGGCTACGACGTGAACCTGTGGGCGCGCACCCGCGATGCCCTCCACGACTGGACCCGCGATCAGTTGCTGGCCGAAATCGAGGGCCACCGGGCCGCGGGACGGGAAGCGAGTGCTCTGCACCTCTATCTGGCCGGCCAGTCGGCCCAAATCGGCCTTGCACCGAGCACCCTCACCCTGAGGGAGGCCGTCGCGCGCGGGTCCCTGGAAGCCGTCGGCGCGCGCCTCTTGTTGTTTTTCGATCCGCCCCTTGTGCGCACGGCTGGTTTGGACGGGGCGCTCGCACGACGCCTCGACGAACCCCCGCACATCGCACGCCCCTTGCACCTTTGGCTCGGGATCCTGCCCGGCGGCAGCGAGGACCGCGCCGCCGCGGAGGAAGCCTTGGGACTCGCACCGCGCTACGCCCAAGTGCGCACCGAAGGCGAGGGATATCGCCTCGCGGCGCTTTCCGCACCGCCGTCGGGTTTGTCCTGGAACCCCATGGATCCTTACTTCGAGTACCTGCGGGGCAGCACGCCGGAGCTGCGCGCGGAGTCCACGTGGTTGCGCGAAGAGCGGGAAAAACTGGCTGAACTCCAGACCCAGGTGGATGCGAGCGCCTTGGCACTCGCGCGGCAACGCAGCGAACTGGAGCAGAACACCGAGCGCTCCCTCCAGCGCCTGCGCTCTGGCAACCTGTCCCGCGACGAAGCCCAGCGAGTCGCCGACGGAGCCACCGGCGCCGAAGCCAACTTCAACGCCCGGGTGCGATCCCACAACACACTCGTCGAGACCCTTTCGCGGCGCACGGGGGAATTCAACCGCCGGGTGAACCTCTACAACATCGCCCTCAACCAACACCGCGCCCAGCGCATCTTCGACGAACGGAGCAAGCTGGACGCGGCCCTCGCCGCCTGGCACACGGAGCGCCTCGAGCTGTGGGAAGCCGACCTGGTCGAACGCGGCCTGGATGCCGAGCAGCGCCGCATCGAACGCACGCGCCTGGATTGGCTGCTCGGGCGCAGCAAGGACGGCGCTCCGATCGGCGCGCCGCGGGTGGTGTTCCGCCCCCTGGAAGCCAAACGCTTGGCGTTCCTGGAGCAAGAGATCTGGCGCCAACCGAACAGCCGCGTCATGGGCCAGGCCTTCCTGGATGCCTGGTTGATCTCCGCCCGGGTGGATCCGGATCTGAATGCCCGCGTGGAGCGCTTCCGCCCGATCGTCGAACGCTACGTGCGCCAATTCGACCGCAACGAGCTCCGGCGGCGCATCCAATCCCTGCCCCCCGAGGAACGCACCCCCCTGGCCGCCATCGAGCGCGGCGTAAAACTCTGAGGCCGGCAGGGTCGATCGGGCGAGGTACGGAGTCGGAGGTACGGAGT
>JBJHAV010000372.1:0-2393 GCA_050480685.1 Planctomycetaceae bacterium
CCACAACGACTTCCAGGGCATCACGATCATCGTGCGGCTGCCCGAGTGGCGCCTCTTCGCCTTCGATGCGGCGAGCGGCCGCCCGCTTTGGGACCACGCGCCGCCGAGCAGTTGGGACGGGGAATCGGGCGCCTTCCCCGAGCGCATGAACGTGGTCGGAGCGCCCGTGGTGGTCGGCTCGCGGCTGCTGGTGCCGGTTTGCCGCCAGCGCGATCGGGTCGACCTGCACCTGGCCTGCTACGACCTGACCAGCGGACGACTGCTCTGGTCGCGGGCGCTGATCAGCGGCCAGCGCGAGATCAACATGTTCGGGCGCCACGAGCGCGAATACACCGCGCCCCCGGTCACGGTGCACGGGGATCGTGTGCTCTTCTCGACGCAGCTCGGCAGCGTTGCCAGCCTGGATCTGTTCACCGGCGACGTGCAATGGCAGACGATCTACGAGCAGATCGCCATGCCGCGCGGCCGCGGTTGGAGCATGACGGAACGGCGGCGGGTGTGGAGTACCGCACCGCCGGTGGTCGCGGGTGGTGTTGTGCTCGCCACTCCCACCGACTCCGAGGACCTGATCGGCCTCGACCTCGACTCCGGGGACATGCTTTGGAGCGTGCCCCGCGATCGACTGCGCCCCCTGCGCGCTTCCCACCACGGCGTGGACGTGTTGCTCGGCGCGGACGAAGAACGTGTGTACCTGGGCGGAGCCTGGATCGCCGCGTGGCGCAAACCGGGCGGACTGGCGGCGAACACGCCTTTCGAGCGCGACGACCTGGCCGTGGACCTGGGCCGGGAGCTGGAGGAAGACCCCAGCCGGCGCCCGCGGCCGCTGCTCACCCAGGGCGCGGTGCTCGTCCCGACACGCGAACAAATGCTCGCCCTGGACCGCCGCGACGGGCGCCGACTGGACCGCCACTCGCGCCTTTGGACCTCGGCCCAACGGGGCAATCTGGCCCTCGGCGAAGGCGCGGTCTACAGCGTCAACGGGCGTTGGCTGCACGGGTTCTTGGACCTCGGCCTGCTGGAGGCCCGCGCCACCGCGCGCTTGCAAGAAGCCCCCGGCGACCTGGCCGCCGCGCGCACCTTGGCGCGACTGTCCGTGCGCCGCGCGGCGCTGCTCGAGGAATCCGGCCAGCGCGCCGAGGCTCGCCGCCGCCTGCGCACCGGGCGCGAAAGCCTGGAAGCCACCCTGCGGCCGGGAGAGGGCGGCGACGCGGCGCTCGAACTGCTGGAAGTGATCTCCCGGGAAGCGCGCCTGGCCGGCCTGCTCGGCGACGTGGAAGCCGCCCGCGAACTGGTAGCGAGCGGACTGGAACACGCCGCGCACGGCCGCCAGCGCTTCGAACTCTTGCTCGAACTGCACCCCTTCCTGGTGGAACGCGATCCGGCCGCCTGGGAAGAACTCTTGGAGACGTTGGCCTTCGAGGGCACCGGGCTCGATGTGCCCGCGGCCACCCTGGCGAGGCTCGATCCGGTTTGGTCTGCGCTCGTTCTGGGCGCGGCGGCGCGCGATCTGCGGCCGGTGCCCACGGACCTTTGGATTGCCGCCCAGCGCGCCCTGGAGCGGGAACGCCGCATGGACCTGCCCGCGGCCCTGCACCATTGGCACGAGGCCCTGGGCCTCGCCGGCGAGCGCGAACTGGCCGCCGGCCTGCCGGCGGAGCAGCGTTTCACCGAGGCCATCTCGGCCCTGGTGGCGTTCGGCCCCGAGGACCTCTATGCACCCTTCGAGCAGCGCGCCGCGCGCAGTTATGAACGCGCCCTCGCCGATCGCGACCGCACCGCCCTGGCGGATACCGCGCGGCGCTACCCGCTCGCCCCCAGCGCCGCCCGGGCGCGCGCGGCCCTGGTGGAACTCGCCCTGGAGGACGGCGATCTGGCCGGATTGACCGCGGCGGTCCGCTCCCTGGCGAGCACGGACGCGCGCCCCGACCGGGACGAAACCAAGCGCCTGACGCGGCTGGCCGCGGGTTTTGGACGGGCGGGCAACCGCGCCCTGGAAGCCATGGTGCTGGCGTCGCTGGCCCGCGATTGGCCCGAGTTCGAACTGGACCTCGCGCCCCACACCGGCCGCCGCCTGGGTGAGTTCGCCGGCGCTTGGCCGGAGCTTCGCCCGTCCGTGCCCGCGCCCCTGGGCGCCGACTTGGCGCCGTCGGAAACCATCGGCGGACCGGTGGTGCTTTTGGGCCGCGCGCCGGTCGCCGCGGGTCCGCTCTACCTGGGTCGCCTCGACCGCATCGAAGCGCACCTTCCCGGCCGCACGGACGCCCTTTGGAGCCGGCGCCTCGATCCGCCCCTGCGCCTGGGTTTCGATCAGCTCTACCGCATCGACGATCACGGCATCGTCTGCCTGGTGGGCGACGGCGGCCAATCCCAACTGGTGGCGCTCGGCGCCCAGG
>JBJHAV010000373.1:0-2362 GCA_050480685.1 Planctomycetaceae bacterium
TCCAGTTCGAGGCCCGCTAGGCGCTCCTGGTCGAGGGCGTGGCTGCTGGCTTCGAGCACAACCGCATCGCCGCCCGCGCCCACGTGGCGGGCGAGCAGGCCGTGCAGCGTGCAGGCGTCCGGCGTGGTGTGGGTCGCGGGCAGCTCCCCGTCCGCCAGGCGGTACCCGAGGGTGCCGAGGCAGGCGGGCCGGCGACCGGCGCTCGCCAGCAGGTGGTGCACCAGGTGCGCCACCGAGCTCTTGCCGTTGGTGCCGGTGACGGCCAGGGTGGTCAAGCGCGCGGCCGGACGCCCGAGCAGTTCCGCGGCGGCCAGGCCCGTGGCCCGGCGCGCGTCGGCGTGCACCCACTGGGGAGCGGCGCGTCCGCCCAGGGCGATCGGGTCGAGGAGTTCGGGCACGAGCAGCGCAGCCGCGCCGCGTTCGAGGGCCTGGGCTGCGAATCGCGCCCCGCCGGCGGCACCGCCCGCGACCGCGCCCCCCGAGACCGCGCTCGGCAGCGCCGCGAAGAGGTCGCCCGGGCGCACACGCCGGCTGTCGAGCTCGACGCGCAGCACGTCGGCGGAGCGGGACTCGCGCGAATCCACGCGACCTCCGATCCGCTCGACCAATTCTTCCAGGCGCATGCTCATCCCTCCTCCGGGCGCCACGGTAACAACGCGTCCCGCGCCGGACCGAGCGCCATCGGCCACAGTCCACCCGGCAGGCTCGCGGGTGGTGCTTGCCCGTCGATGGTCCAACCGAGGGCTTCGGCCAGAAGGTCCACCGCCACCGGCCCCGCGTGGCGCGAACCGAAGGGTTGGCCGGGCGCGTGGGGGTCGTCGATGATCACCAGGGTCAAGGCGCGGCGCGAGCCGTCCGGGGATGCGCCCACGGCCACGATCGAGGACACATAACAGGCCCGCCGCCCGTCGCCGAAGCGCCCGCGCAGGCGCCGGTGCTCGGCGGCGTCGTCCCAGGCCTTGCCTGAGTCCAGGGCCTGCTCGTAGGCCGCGCCCCACAGGTGGCTGCAAACGTCGTTGCGCAGCTTCTGGAAGGTGCCGGTTTTGGTGCCCAAATCGCACCCGTCCGGGCGCATCAGGCGCGATCCGGTGCCCACCTCCGCGCCCAGGCTGAGCATGCGATTCAGCTCGCGGCTGGTGCGTTCGGAGACGACCCGCACCCGCTCGGGGCGCGGCAGTTCCAGGCGTTCGCCGTCCACGTGCACCGCCCGGGCGAAACGCAGGGGGGTGTGTTCCCCACCGCCCAAGAGGCTCGCCATGGCGGTGGCGTGTTGGACCAGGTTCAGGGAGATCGAATCGCCGAAGCTGACCGACGCGTGGCTGCGCGTGCGCGCCCAGGCGTTGCCGCCGCGGCCCTCGGGTTCGCCGATGCGCCCGGGCGGGTCGTAGGCACCCGCGGGCAACAGGCCGCGCGCGGCGGGCACGCCGTAACCGAGGGTGCGTGTGGCCTGCTTCCAGGTCTCCACGGGCACACGCAAGCCGATCTGCACCAGACCGGAGTTGCTCGAAAACGCCAGGCACTCGGCCGCGGTCAGGTAGCCCCGCCGGAAACCCTCGGCTTCGCCGATGCGGCGCACCACGCGGCCCCGATCGTTGGTCAGCGCCAAGCTGCCCTGGCCCACGTCGAGCACTTCGTCGGGGCGCACGAGCCCGGCTTCCAGGGCCAGGGCCATGGTCACCACCTTGAAGGTGCTGCCCGGCGTGAAGAGCCGCTGGATCGGACTGTAGAGCGTGCTGCGGTAGGCCTCGCGCCATTCGAGGGCCAACACCTCGCGGGTGTCCAGGTCGAGCACGATCGCCATCGCGCCCGCGGCTCGGGAATCCTCCAGGGCCTGTTCCAAACGCCGCCCGGTGTAGCGCACCAGGTCCAGGTCGAGGGTCGTTTCGACCACCGCCGGCGCCACCGGTCGGCGATGGTCCAGGTAGTACCCGCGCTGCACGCCCGGACGGCGCGGCAACATCAGCGCGCGCTCCAACGCTCCGGCGCGCCCGAAACGCAGCACCTCGCCGGTTTCGCGCTCCAACTCTTCGAGGAGCGCGTGGCCCAGGTGCTCCAAACCCGCCAGGGGCTCGGGCGAACGCTGGCCCTCGTCGTCGGTCCAGCCCCAACGGCCGAGCACCGCCATCTCCCCCGCCGGATACGCGCGCGCACCCGTGGGCCGCAGCCAAAAGGAGTGCGGCCCGAGGGTGTGGGCGCGCACCAGTTGGCGCAAGCCCGGCAAGAGCCGCGCGGGCACCGTATCGGCCACCAGCGCATATCGCGTCGGCAGCAGCCCGTCGAGCACCCACTCGCGGGTCAAACCGACCCGGACCGGCTCGCCGCGACCGTCCAGTTGGAATCCGCGCGGTAAACGCGCCCCGCG
>JBJHAV010000374.1:0-2356 GCA_050480685.1 Planctomycetaceae bacterium
GTGGGAGCCTGGCACCGTCCCCAACCACGGGCAGCGGTGCGTGAATCGTCGATCAAGCTGCATCCGCTGCCCGAGTTCCCGGCGAAGGGGCCCGTGTTCCCGGGGGGCAGCCGCGTGTGCGGCTTCCGGGAACGGCGCGTCTGCGCGCTTCGAGTGCACGGCTTCTTCCCTCTCCCTGTCATGTTCCTTCGTCACAAAGTGGCTCCGATCGCGCTGGCCGCCCTGGCGCTGCCGGCCTTCTCCGACCGCGTGTTTGGCCAGACCTCCCTGGATCTGGTCGATACGTTGCTCGGCGATCCCAACTTCTCGACCCTCGTGACTGCCATCCAGGCGGTCGACCAAGCGGACATCGTTCCCGGTGGTTTGATCAACGCGCTGAAGTCGCCTGGTCCCTTCACCGTCTTCGCGCCGGACGATGCGGCCTTCGCCGCGCTGCCGCCGGGCGCGCTTCCGGCCCTCTTGGCGGATCCGCCCGCATTGGCCGAAATCCTGCTTTATCACGTGTTGCCGGGCGAATTCGCCGCTGCCCAAGTTCTACAGGGTGGCAAACAACCGACCCTGCTCGGTCCGAAGGTCGCCTTCAGCGTGAGCGGTGCGGATGCCTTCGTGAACAACTCGCAGATCTTGGCGGTGGACACGTTCGCCTCCAACGGTGTGGTGCACACCATCGCTTCGGTGCTGAGCCCAAACGATGCACCGAATACCCTGATCGACCTGCTCGATTCCCGTCCCGAGTTCTCCCTGCTGCGGGCGGCGATTGAAGCGGCGGGTCTGACGGACACCTTGGACACCCAGGGTCCCTTCACCTTGCTCGCGCCCACGAACGATGCCTTTGCGGCCCTGCCCGCGGGTGTGGTGCGCACGTTGTTGCAGGATCCCGCTGCACTGGCGGAGCTCCTCACCTACCACGTGATTCCGGGCAGTGTGCCCGCGGCGACCGTCGTGACCCTGGATTCGGCCACGACCCTGCAGGGCAACTCGGTCTTCATCAACACCATCCCGGGCGCCTTGTTCATCGACCAGGCGACCGTGATCGGGGCGGACTTCGCCGCCTCGAACGGGGTGCTGCATGCCCTGAACCGCGTGCTCGATCCGGCGCCGACCACCCTGGTCGACTTCGTGGCCGCGAATGGGTTCCTTTCGACCCTGACCACGGCTGTTTTGGCCGCGGACTTGGCGGGCACCCTCGCCGGTGACGGGCCGTTCACGCTCTTCGCGCCCACCAACCGCGCTTTCGCGCAACTGCCCGCCGGCGCTCTCGACGGATTGTTGGCGGACATCCCGGCGCTCACGAACGTGCTGCTCTACCACGTGTTGGGTGGGGTCTTCGAGGCCTCCGACGTGGTGCAACTGGGTGGCGCGCTCACCGTCCAAGGCGAGCGGGTGTTCTTCCAAGTCAGCCAAAGCGGGGGCGTGTTCGTCAACCAGTCCCAGATCGTGGCCGTGGACATTCGCCTGGCCAACGGCGTGATTCACCTGATCGACGCGGTTCTGCTGCCCTCCGGCGGTTGATCGCGTCGAGCTCCCTTCGGGTGGGAGCTCCTGAACCCGTCAGCGCCTGACGGGGGTTTCGCCGGGCCGCCGCGCTGTCCTCCTGCGCGGCGGCTCCGGCCCTTTTCAGCGGATCCCGATGGGACGGGCCGGGATGCCGACCACGGTTTCCCCCGGGGCCACGTCATCGAGAACCACTGCGTTGGCGCCGATGCGCGCATGGGCTCCGATGCGCACCGGCCGGAGGATTTTGGCTCCGGCGCCCACGTCCACGTGGCCCTCGAGGACCACACCGGCGACCAGGGTCGAGCCTTGCAGTAGGAGGCAGTTGGGACCGATGCGCGCCTCCGGGTGCACGACGACGCCGATCGGATGCGGCATCAACAGTCCCCCCTCGATCTGGCAGTTGAGGGGTATGTCCGCACCGGCGACGATGCTCCAGAAGCGATGCTCCAGCACCCAGCGGCGGGCGGTGATCGCGCCGAGCAACTTGCCGAGCAGTCCCCTGCGCGCGCGTGCCGCTTGGTAGCCGCGCAGTGCCCGCAATAGGCGCCGCGCGGGGTCCCAGGCGCGCTGGGGCCTCTCGCGCGACCAATCGGGCCGCGACGCGCTGATCCGGCCCCCTTCCACCCCCGGGGCCGTGTCGGACGCCGGGGCGACCACGACGCCAGCAGGCCCGGGAGGGGGACCGGCCGGACCGTGGGACGTGGGAGAGGGGTGGGGCTGGGGCGTCATGGGGCAGCGAGAGAGGCTTCGACCAGCGCCCGGGCCTCCCTGGAGCCATCCCGATCCGAACCGAATCAGTCCCCCAGGGCGTGTCGCCCCAAGACCCGAACTGGCCCCCCTGAGCGGGCTTGTAGAGGGG
>JBJHAV010000375.1:0-2326 GCA_050480685.1 Planctomycetaceae bacterium
GTGCCGGGGTTCTTCTGGATCCCGTTCCGCCACGCCTTCGTGGCCCTGGATGAGAACCTGCAGCCGGTTTTCGTCAGCGGGGCCTACCTGACGGTCGCCTTCGCGTTCTAAAGCCCCGCGCCCGGCTCCGCTCCCTCACCCCGGGCGGCGTTTGGGGGCGAAGTTGCCGACCAATTGGAATCGCTGCCCCTGGGAACGGGGCGGGCCGAAGCGCCGCAGCAGGCCCGTTTCCACCCGGCGCCAGTGCTCCTCGCGGGTCAGCTTGGAACGCACGCGCGGATCGGCGGGGTCGTATTGGCGGCCGAGCGCCGCGCGGCGCTTCGCCATCACCGCCGGATGGCCGCCGGACCAGGGGCGGATGAAGTCCCGCGGCTTGGAGGTGAAGATCCAATCCGGATCCGGCGGTTTGCCGCCGGCGCGGTGCACCGCCTCGCGGGCCACCTGCAGCATGGTTTCCGGCGAGTGCACGCGCGAGTAGCGGTAGAGGAACCGCCCACTGTCGACTGCCCGCGGATAACGGCCGTGGGTCGACCAGCCGTCGAAGATCGCGAAGCTCATGGCGTCGCGGATCGAATAGGCGCCGATGTGCGGTTTGATCGCGCGCACCGTGTACTTGTAGAGGTCCGGGTAGGCCACGAGCACGTGGTCGTAGTCGGCCCAGAAGGTCAAACGCTCGAACAGCAGGGCCTCGACGCGCGGATCGGCAGCGTGGCGCTCCAGGAGCCCGCGCACGTGCTCCAGGTCGTCCTCGTGCAGCACCTCGTTGCCTTGCAGGTACAGGCACCAGCGCCCCTGGGCCTGGTGCATGCCGATGTTGGTCTGCTGGGCCAGGGTGCACTTCTTGGGCTCCACGTGCACGGACCAGTGCGTGTCGACGATGCGCAGGCGCGGATCGCCTATCGCTTCGACCGCCTCGCGCGTGCCGTCGTCACTCTCCCCCACCACCACCAGGTACTCGTCGCAGATCGGCAGGGCCGAGCGGATCGCCTCCACGAAGGGATAGTCGAGCCGCACCCCGTTGCGGACGATCGTCAGGCCGGTGACGAGCGGTGGGTGCATGGATAATCGCCCGGTGTGTGTGGCTCCACTCGGCAATTGGGAGGCTCAGTTGGGCACCGCGCCGTCGACGCGCGGGGGTTGACCGCGCAGCACCGAGTTGTCGGCGAAGAGCCGGCTTTGGTCGATGCTCGGCGACCCGAGCAGCCGTTCCATGTCGATCTGACCCGAGGCCTTGTAGGCGTCGATGGCGTTCTGCCAGGTGACCTTCTCGACCGCGGCGGGCTCGATGCCCCGTTCGATCATCAAAGCCGCGGTTTTGGGCACGGAAAGCGGATCCGAAACACCCCAATCCGCCGAACTGTCGACGATCAAACGCTCGGGCCCGTAGCGGCGCAGGATCTCGACCATGCGCTCGGAGCCCATCTTGGTGTGCGGGTAGATCGTGAACGCGGCCCAGGCGCCGGCTTCCAGCACGTCCTCGACCGTTTCTTCGTTGTTGTGGTCGATGACCAGCATCTCCATGGGCACACCCACGTGGGCGGCGACTTCGATGCTGCGGCGGATGCCGCGTTTTTTGTCCCGGTGGGGCGAGTGCACCATCACCGGCATGTGGTGCTCGCGGGCGAATTCGAGCTGGATTTCGTAGGCCCGCTCTTCCGCCGGCGTGATCTCGTCGTAGCCGATCTCACCCACCGCCACGACCCCCTGCTTGAGGGCGAAACGCGGCAGGAGTTCGAGCACTTCGCGCGCCAGCGCTTCGTTGTTGGCTTCTTTGCTGTTGAGGCCGATGGCGCAGTAGTGCTCGATGCCGAACTGGGCGGCCCGGAAGCGCTCCCAGCCCAGGAGGCTCGAGAAGTAGTCCACGAAGGAACCCGCGGTGGTGCGCGGCTGCCCGAGCCAAAAGGCCGGCTCGATGATGCCCCGGATGCCCGCCGCCGCCATGGCCTCGTAGTCGTCGGTCGTGCGACTGGTCATGTGCACGTGGGGATCGAAAAAACGCATGGGAGTCGGGGTCGAGGGGAAGGGGGACCGCAAAGGATCGGGCCGAGGGCAGCGAGGATACCCCCTCGCCGAACGGGGGCGCCGGGGCGCCCGGGTGAAGTCACTGGGCGGTGTGGAGCTCGCGCCAAAGGCCTTGGGGCGCCCGGCCCTGGTCCAGGGCCTTGGCCCACAGGGCGCGGACCGGGCCGGCCGGCTCCCCGTTGGCGAGCGCTTCGAGCCGCTCCCGGTCGCCCGCGCGCAAAAGCGCGAGGCCCAGGGCGGCCCGCTCGGCCACCGGCTGGGAAGCCGCGTCCCCGGCGCCGGCGAGCCGCGCTTCGAGCACGGC
>JBJHAV010000376.1:0-2283 GCA_050480685.1 Planctomycetaceae bacterium
AGGGGGGGCTGACGGGAGGTGGACGGGGAGGGCAAGGAGCAGCCCTGTTGGCTGGCGGTGGGGGGGGCTGCCTGCTAGGGTGCCGCGCCCGCGCCCGGCAGCGCCGTTCGCGCCTGCGTGGGGCATCCCCCCATGAAGGTCCTCGTCGTCGGTGGGGGCGGCCGCGAGCACGCCCTGGCCTGGAAAATCGCCCAATCCCCGCTCGTGACCGAGGTCCTAGTGGCCCCGGGCAATGCCGGCACGGAGGGGGTCGCCCGCAACTGCCCCGTGGCGGCCACGGACCTGGACGGGCTGGTGGCCCTGTGCGGGCGCGAGGGGGTCGGGTTGGCGGTCGTGGGTCCCGAGGATCCGCTGGTGGCCGGTCTAGCCGATCGATTGCGCGCGGCGGGAGTGCCGACCTTCGGCCCCGGCGCGGAGGGCGCGCGGCTCGAAGGCTCGAAGATTTTTTGCAAGGAGCTGCTCGAACGCCACCGCATCCCGACCGGCGGCGCGCGGCGTTTTGATCGCTCGGGCAGCGCGAAGAGTTACCTGGAGGGCCTCGAACGTTGGCCCCAGGTGGTCAAGGCCGACGGGTTGGCGGCGGGCAAGGGTGTTTTCGTGTGCCGCGACGCGCGCGAGGCCTGTTCGGTGGTCGACGCCCTGATGGAGGAGGGCCGCCTGGGCGAAGCGGGCCGCGAGGTTTTGATCGAGGAGTTCCTCACCGGTCAGGAACTCAGCGTGCAGGCGATCACCGACGGCCGCACGTTGACCGTGCTCGATCCGGCGGTCGACCACAAACAACTGCTCGACGGCGACCAGGGCCCGAATACGGGCGGCATGGGCGTGATCGCGCCCGCCACCTGGGCTTCGCCGCGCCTGATGCGGCAGATCGAGCAGCGCATTTTGCTGCCGACCCTGCACGCCTTGACCCTGGAGGGCATCACCTTCCGCGGTGTGCTCTACGCGGGTTTGATGGTCAATGAGAGCGGCCCGAGGGTGCTCGAATTCAACTGCCGCTTCGGCGACCCGGAAACCCAGGTGGTCGTGCGCCGCATGGCGAGCGATTTGGTGCCCTACCTCCTGGCGACGGCCGAGGGCCGGCTGGAGGAGTTGGAGGCGCCCGAGTGGTCGAACCGCGCCTGTGTGGGTGTGGTCGGCGCCGCCCAGGGGTATCCGGGCGAAGTGCGCTCGGGGGATGCGATCACGGGCTGGGCGAAAGCCGAGGCGATCGAGGACGTGGTGGTGTTCCACTCCGGCACCAAACGGGTGGGCGAGCACGTGGTCACGGCCGGCGGGCGTGTGCTCTGCGCCACCGCGACGGGCGCCAACCTGGAGGCGGCCCGCGAACGGGCCTACCAGGCCTTGGACACCCTGTGGTGGGAGGGCAAGCAGGCCCGGCGGGACATCGGCCTGCGCCCCCAAACGCCGCGCTGACCGCCCCGGGGCCGGGCTCGCGGCCCGGAGCCTGGTTTTCCGGCCCAGTCCCGCGCACCCGCGCCCTTCGGCGGCGGATCGCGCTTGCACCCGGACGGGCGGGCGCGGATCCTGATCCGGTGAACCAAGCGGCGCTGCGCAATGCCTTCGAGGAGTTTTTGCGCTCCCGGTCCCTCAAGTTCACGGCCCAGCGGGCGCGCATCTTCGACCGGGCCTTCGCCACCCACGAGCACTTCACCGCGGAGACCCTCTTCCGCTGGCTGGAGGACGAGGGAGCCGCCGTGTCCCGCGCGACGGTCTACCGCACCCTGGGGCTGCTCGTGGAAGGGCGTTTCCTCGAATCCCTCGACACGGGCCGGGGCGAGTTGCTTTACGAGCACGTGCTCGGCCACCGCCACCACGACCACATGGTTTGCCTTGAGTGCGGGCGCATCGAGGAGTTTTTCGACGAGCGCATAGAACAGCTCCAGGAAGAGGCCGCCGAAAAGAAGGGGTTCGTGATGCTCGATCACGACCTGCGCCTGCTCGGGTTTTGCAAGGCCTGCGCGCGCAAGCGCCTTTCCGAGGGTCTCTCGATCACCGAACTGCCCGCGCGCCCCCAGCAGCGCCCCGCGCCGCCGCGCGTCCTGCCCGGCGCACCGGACGGTGCCCAAGGTGCCGCTTCGAAGGCCCCGCGGCGATCGACTCAGCGCGGGTCGATACCCGCGAATCAATAGGAAAGCGAAGGACCCGCGCTGATTCCTTTGCGGGGGAGGAGAGCCTCCCCCGATAGGCCGCGAAGCGCGGCCTCCCCCTCCCCGCCGCCTGAAAGGCGGCGCGGTCGTCGTCCAGCTTCGAGACGGGGACGGCCCCTTTCGGGGCGAGTTCCTC
>JBJHAV010000377.1:0-2274 GCA_050480685.1 Planctomycetaceae bacterium
GCGGACGTTGGCGGTCTTGTTTGTGTTCGGGGCCCTCTAGTACGCCTTTGGCTTTCGGGGGGTCTTGGTTGGTTCGGGGGGGGGGGGGTACGGGGCGGGCCCGTCCGAACGACTGGAACGTTCCGCGGCCGGGCGCTGGCGAGCGCCGGACCGCCCCCGAGCCGGGCCCGCGCGGTGCGGACCCCGGGTTCGAGGGGGAAAGAGCATACCGCCCGGGCCCCGCGGCCTCCAGGGGCTTCGCGGCCCCCCCTCGCCCGAAGCCCGCCCGCCCGCTAGGGTGACGCGCCGCCATGCATCCGATCCTTTTCGAGCTGGGCAACTTCCCGATCCGTTCCTTCGGGGTGATGGTCGCCATCGGCTTCCTGGTCGCCACCCAGTGGCTCTGGCCGAAGCTCCTGCGCCGCTACGGCAGCGATCCGGTCCACGACCCCGAGCGCAGCTACTCGGTCTCCTTTTGGATTTTGGTCGGCGTGCTCCTCGGCGGCCGACTGATGTACGTGGGCGTCGAGGTGGCGCGGTATTTGGGCGGCGCCACGGGCGAGCGCTCCTTCGGCGCGCGGGTGCTCGAATACCCCTGGGAAGCCTTTTACCTGTGGCAGGGCGGCATGGCCATGTACGGGGGTTTCGCGGGTGCGGTGCTGCTCGGCCTGTGGGCGGCGAACCGCGCCGGCATGCGGCCCCTGCCGGCCCTCGACACCGGGCTCGTGTGTGGCTTCGTGGGCCAGGCCATCGGCCGCGTGGGCTGTTTGCTCGTGGGCGACGACTACGGGCGGGTGGTGCCTGAGCGCTTCGCCAATCTGCCCTTCCCGATCGTGCTGCGCGTGCCTTCGCTGGAGTGGCTGGAGAACAACACGGAGAGCCTCTTCGAGCACCACCTGGCGGACCAGGTGCTGTGGGCGACCCAGCCGTGGATGAGCGCCAAGGCCCTGCTGGTGGCCGCCATCGGGCTGTGGATGCTGCGCAGGCGCCGCTACCACGGTCAGGTGTCCCTGACCATCGGGCTGTCCTACGCGCTCCTGCGCTTCGGCATCGAGTTTTTCCGCGGGGATTCGATCCGCGGACTGTGGTTCGACGGGCTGCTCTCCACCTCCCAGTTGATCTCGATCCCGCTCGCGCTGGTGTGCGCCTTCGGGCTGTGGCGCGGACGCGGGCGAGTGGATCCCGAACTGCGCGCGCCGCTCGGCGAGCCCGCGGCGCCGCCGGCCGGCCCCAAGGCGCCCCGGCGGGGCGGCCCATCCAAGCCGTGACCCGCTGGCTCGGGGGCATCGACGAGGCCGGTTATGGGCCGCTGCTGGGGCCCTTGACCCTGGGGTATGCCCTGTTCGAGCTTCCCGGCGACGGGGATCCCTACGAGCTGCTTTCCTCCGCCGTGGCCCGCGATCCCGGCCGGGGGGAGCGGCGCCTGGTGGTGGCGGATTCCAAGCGCCTGGGCGTGCGCACGGCGCGCGGCGCGCGGCGACTCGAAGACGCGGCCCTCTCGTTCCTGGCCCTGGCGCCTGACCGCGCGGGGGTGCCGAAGAGCGGCATCGAACTCTTCCGGGGAAAACTCAGCCCCCCGGACGATTGGCTGGAGCGCCACCCCTGGTACGCCGGGCTGGAGCGCGCCCTGCCGCTCTTTGGCGAACGGGGTGCCCTGGAGCTCGCCGCCGAACGCCTGCGCCGCGCGGCCGCGGGAAGCGCGGTGCGGCTCGTGGCGGCGGGTGTGCGCGCCCTGCCGGAGGGCGACTACAACGCCGGGCTCGCGGCCTGCGAGGAAAACAAGTCGGCGCTCTTGTGGCGCGAAACCCTGGGCCTGATCGCGCACCTGGCCGAACTCGCGCGCGGGCGCGAAGCGGAGCTGGTCATCGATCGCCAAGGGGGACGGGCGAAGTACGGGCCGCTCCTGGCGCGCGGGCTTTTGGGCCACGGGGTGCGCCTGGTGCGCGAGGAGCCGGGGGAATCCGCCTACGACCTCGTGGAGCGGGGCGGACCGGGTCGCCTGCGGGTGCGGTTCGTGGAGGAGGGGGAATCCGCCAGCCTGCCCACGGCGCTGGCCTCGATCCTGGCCAAGTACGCCCGGGAACTGGCCATGGAGGCCTTCAACGCCTTTGGTAAAAATCCCCACACCCGCGATTTCCCGGCGATCTTGCTGGTTAAGGACAAGCACATCGAGCTGAAGGAGAAAGCCATGGTGGACGATCGCCTCGTACTCGACCTTGAGCGCGTCGGCCAGCGCCGAAAGATAGGCTTACTCGCTCTCGTAGTGCTCGTTCTTCATGGCCGCGGCGACGATGC
>JBJHAV010000378.1:0-2273 GCA_050480685.1 Planctomycetaceae bacterium
GCGATGTAGCCGGCTCCACCGACGTAGCCGAACACGCGCATGCCACGCTCGACGTTGCGCAGGAACTTCCAATACACGCCTCCGCCACCCGCGCCCGCGAAGCCGTACTTGAGCCCATGGTGCCAGCGTGCCCATTGAGGATCGTCGTCAGCCCGCCCGAGGGGCACGAACACATCGCGCCCGTGGATCGGACCGTTCATGAAGGCCACACCCAAGGGGTCGTGGCGTTGGCCGATTTCGATGCCGGCGATGTCCTTCGGGATCAGCGCGCAGGTGATGCCCAGATGTTCGTCGCCGCCCAAAAGGCGCTCGGGATCCTCCAGTTGGAAGGCCAGGCCGATCACCGTCGCCACCGGCGCCATGGTGATGTAGCGCTTGTCGAAGGTCAGGCGCATGCCGAGCACGTCTTGGCCCTTCCACTGACCGCGGCAGACCACACCGCGGCTCGAAAGCGAAGCGGCGTCGGAACCGGCGTTCGGTTCGGTCAGGGCGAAGCAGGGCAGCTCTTCACCGCGCGCCAAACGCGGCAACCAGTAGTCCTTTTGTTCCTCGGTGCCGTAGTGCAGCAGCAACTCGGCCGGGCCCAGGGAGTTGGGCACCATGACGGTCACGGCGGCGGCCACGCTGCGGCTGGAGAGTTTGGTGACCACGGCCGCGTGGGCGTAGGCCGAGAAACCCAAGCCCCCGTAGCTCTCGGGGATGATCATCCCCAAAAAGCCCTTGGAGCGCACAAACTGCCAGACCTCGCGGGGTAGATCGCCGTCGCGCTCGACCGCGTGTTCGTCGAGCATCGCGCACAGTTCTTCCACCGGCCCGTCGAGGAAGGCCTGCTCGCGGGGCGAGAGGGGCTGAGCCTCGAACTTGGCGAGTTTTTTCCAATCGGGCGCCCCGGAGAACAGGTCCGCGTCCCACCAGACCGTGCCCGCGTCCAGGGCCGCTTTCTCCGTGGCGCTCATGCGCGGCAGGATCGGCGCGATGGCCTTCATGACCAGGGGCGACAGGATGCGTCGGCGCCACTCCAGGTGACCGGTGAGCACGGCCAGGGCGGTGAAGAGTCCGGCGACGGTCCAGGCGAACCAGGATCCGTGGCCCCCTTGGACCAGCCAGAGCAGGATCAGGGGCGCGCCGGCGAGCACCCAGGCGAGCCACGTGCGGCCGGCGTAGAGGAGCGCGACGGCGAGCACGAGGGCGAGGAGGAGCGCGATGGGCCACATGGTGGGTCGGGGCGTTCGGGTGCGTGGGCTTGGAATGCGGCTCGGCGGGTTGGCCGGGCCGACAGGCGGGGCGTCGCAGCTTCATCGGGCGGCACCGGGCTCGAAGGTAACCCCCGAGGCGCCTTTTCCGAGCCCGAAGGCAGCGCGCCGCCCCCATGGGAAATAGGCACAGTGGGCCACGACCTCCAGGGGCTCGGCGCGGCTTCGCGTGCTGCGTACACTCCCGGCGCGGAAAACCCCCGCACGAGCCCATGGCGACCCCCTGGCAACACGGCCCCGGCCCGGCGGGCGCGCGACCCCGTCCCTGGACGCTGCATCCGGAGGATCCGCCGCCCACGGCCGAGGAACACCGGGCGTTCCTGGCGGGTTTGGAGCGGTTGCTGGTGTCCCTGTCGGCTCCGCCCGGCGACGGGCCCGGCCCGCGTCTCGAAGGCCAGTTCCGCGGCGATCGCACGGAAACCCTGCGCTTGGATGCGAATTCCTACGCCGGCCGCCCGGAAGCCCTGGTGATGCTGCTGCGTGTGCTGCGCGAGTTCCTCAGCCAAGAGCCCTATCGCTGCTGGCGTGTGCTCGTGCCCCTCGATCCGGGCGAAGGCGACGGCCTGCTCGCGGTCTACGGGGGGGGCATCTTCGGGCGGCGAGCCCTGGGCCCCGAGGCCCTGGAGCGCGAAGTCGTGCGCCGGGTGGTGCGCGGCGCGGCCCAGCGCGAGGGCGAGGACGCCGCCGGCCGCGCGCGCTTGGCCCGCGCGCGCCGCGCATTGCCGGCGGCGATCGAAGAACTCGACGACTTGGCCGTGCCCGCGCGGCTGGTGGCGGCGGAGCCGGGGGAACCGGGTTATCGCCTGGTCTGGGTGCTGCACCACCTGGAGCGCGGCGAGACCCTCGACGACCTGGTCATCGAACCCGAGTGCGGCTACCAGGAGGTGTTCGCCGTGACGCCGGACGGGGCCCTCGCGCCCCTGGACGGCGAAGGGCCCGCGCCGCGCGCTCTGCTGGTGCTGTGGGAGGTGCCCGAGGCCGCGCGCGGGCTGACCGTTAGCGCCCGAAGCGGCATGGTGC
>JBJHAV010000379.1:0-2262 GCA_050480685.1 Planctomycetaceae bacterium
GGACGCTGCGCCGCCCGCGGTGGGCGGAGGAGAGCGGCAGGGCGAATGCAAAGCGTTCCCCCGGCGCCAAGGCCAGGGGTTCAAGGCCCGTGGCTTCGTCCGTCGCCAGGGCACTCTCCACCTCCAGCGTGAAGTGCCCGATCACCTCGCGCCCGGCGGGCGCGACCCACTCCACCCGCACGTTGAGCGGCGCGTCTTGGCCCACGCGGCTGGGCAGTTGGACGGCTCCCGCCGGCATGCCGAAGCGCCGCGCGCCGCGCCCGTCGAGGGCTGCGGCCAACGTCAGGGCCAGCAGCGCCGCGACGCCCAAGGGCGGCCAAAGGGCGAGCAGCACCAGCGAGCCAGCCGCGAGCCCGAAGGCGCGCGCGGTCGGGATCGGAATCGGCCAGGGCGCCCGGGCGGCTTCCGGATGCGCATTCGCACCGGCGCGACCGCCGCCCGCGGCCGTGTCTGCCGTCGCTCCCTTGCCGGCGTTGCGAACCATCGCCCTACCGGGGGCTCGCCACCCGCGCGAGGGTCGCTTCCACCCGGGAAGCTGCGTCCGCGCCCTCGATCAGCGCGTCCGGTTCGACCTGCAAACGGTGGCGCAGCACCGGCACGGCCACGCGCCGCACGTCATCGGGCGTCAAGTAGTCGCGCCCTTCGATCAAGGCTTGGGCCTGTCCGGCGCGCAGCAACGCGACGGCGGCGCGCGGGCTGGCGCCCAGGGTGACTTGGTCGTCGTCGCGGGTCGCGCGCACCACCTCGACCACGTACTCCACGAGCTTGGGTTCGACGCGCACGGCGCGTGCCCGGCCGCGCAGGTTCAACCACTCGCTGCGCGCCAAGGGCGCGTCGATGCCGAAGGTCTCCGGCACGGCCGCGTCAAAACCCTCCAGGCTGGCGGTCAAAAGCGCCCGCTCCGCCGCCGCATCCGGATAGGGCACGCGGATGTGCAGCAGGAAGCGGTCGAGTTGCGCCTCGGGCAGGGGATAGGTGCCCTCGTATTCCACCGGGTTTTGGGTCGCGATCACCGAAAAGACCTCGCCCAGGGGATGGCGCGTGCCGTCGACCGTGACAAAACTCTCCTGCATCGCTTCCAGCAGCGCCGATTGGGTCTTGGCGGGTGCGCGATTGATCTCGTCCGCCAGCAGCAGCTCCGCGAAGATCGGCCCGGGTTGGAAACGAAAGCGCCCGTCCGCACCGGAATAGATGTTCACCCCGGTGACGTCGCTGGGCATCAGGTCCGGCGTGAACTGGATGCGACCCGAACGCAGTTCGAGGGCGCGTGCCAAGGCGGCGGCCGCCAGGGTTTTGCCGACCCCGGGCACACCTTCGAGCAACGCGTGCCCGCCGGCGAGCAGCGCCACGAGCAGTTGTTCGAGCACCTCGCGCTGCCCGAGCAGCACCCGGTCCAGTTGGTCGAGCAGGGAGCCGAGCCGTTCGCCGGCTTGGGCGGCGTCCCCGGCGTCGAGGGGCGAAGGGGCGGTGCGAGACATGGGGGGGCGTTCAGGACAGATGGCGGATCGCGCGGGAGAGGGCCAAGAGTTCCGGGACGTCCCGGGTCCGACCGAGCTGGCGGGCGGCGAGCACCCGTTCGAGGGCGGCCATGGTCTCCGGATCGCGCTCCTGTTCCAAGCGCCTGCGGCACCAGCCGACGAGATCGCGGGTGCGCAGCCGTTCGGCCAGGTCGTCGAGCAGCACCCGGGTGGGGCGCCGCACGGCCCGCGCAGCGCGCCAGGCCAAGGCCAGGGACTCGGCCTGTTCCAGGCTCGACCGGCCGCCCGAGGCCAATCGGAACGGGGACAGGGGCGGCCCCCGGCGAGCACCGGCGGCGAGCAGGGCCAGGGCGGCGAGAATGAGGCCGCCGAGCAGCGCCCGCCCGGGATTCGTGCCGGTCATGAACGCCGCCATGCGCGCGCTGACGTCGACGCGATCCCCATGCCCGTGGGCGCTCTCGTCGAACAGGATCGGTCGCCCCGCGGCCAGGCGCGCGACTTCCAGCACGAAGTCGACTCCCGCGTTTCCCTCGCCGATGCGCCCGCTCGCCAGGCGCCGAGCTCCGCGAAAACGCAGCACACGACCGTCCCCGAGGGTGTGCAGAAGCCCGTATTCACCGGTCGGCACGCTGGCTCCGGAGAGCACCTCGTCCACGCGCTCGTTCAGGCGCGAACGAGGCACGAGCATGAGGGTTTCGTTCTCCAGTGCTTCGACGAAGGTCACCACCAGATCGCCGCCCATCCGTACCCAGTCGAGCAGCGCTTCGACCTCGGTGCCGGACAG
>JBJHAV010000380.1:0-2017 GCA_050480685.1 Planctomycetaceae bacterium
CAGGGCAAACACCCGGCGAAAGCCGGGTGTTTGCCTGTGGGAGGGGGGTGGAGTTGGCGCCAGGCACCGTCCCCACCCACCGACCCCGTCCTAGGTGGGCCAGCCCGTGCGGATGCGGGCGTAGATCTCTTCCAGTTGATCCGTCATCCGGGCCACGGTGCGGGGGCGCACACGACGGGCGTGGAGTGATGGCATGAGGCGCTGCAACCAGCCCGGTCGCAGGAAGCTGGGATCGCCGGCAAAACGCTTCAGGGTTTCCATCCACGCCCCCCGATCGTCCCGGGGCACGACCCAGCCGCATCCTCCGCGCACGACCTCCGGCAGCGCGCCGGCGTCGCTGACCAGCACCGGCAAACCGGCGGCGCGGGCCTCTCTCACGGTCAAACCGTAGACCTCTTCCCAGCGCGACGGCGCGGCGACACCATCCAGGCCGGCGAGCAGCTCCGCCAGTTGCTCGCGGGAGTAGGGTCCGTGCACAAACAGCCCCTGGGTTTTCTCGGCCAGCGCCAAAAGGCGCGCGGTGTAGTCCGCGCGGCCGTGGTAGGGCGGCAGGTTGCCGTGCACGTGCAGCTCGAGCCGCCCGGCCAGCCCCGCCGCGGCAAAAGCTTCGGCCAACTCCAGGGTGCCCTTCGAGGGCAGCACCGTGCCAAGCACCCCCAACCGCCGGGGCGAGCCCGGGGCGCGCGGCGCAAGGCGGCGCCGGCTTTCGGTCACCTGGGCAGCGAGGTGATCCACTTCGATGCCGTTTTCGACAACCTCGATCGATTCGCGCGGTAGACCCGCGCGCACGAACATCTCGCGGGCGGCGGCGGAAGGGGTGCAAAGGGCCGTGGCGCGGGACAGGCAAACGACGCCGAAGTCCACGTAGGCGCGGGCGGCGGCGCGGTCGAGGGCGAAGGGGTCCTCGCCTGCGCCGGGCGCGGGCTGAAGGGGCTCTCCCTCCGGCCCCAGCGCGGGTGCGCCGCCGGAGGGCAAAAGGTGCCCCCAGGTGCGCTGGAGCGCGGCGGCCAGCAGGCCCTCGTCCGGCGCGGCCTGGGGCCCCAGGGATTCATCGAACATTTGCCCGCGCGGGTCGATGCACCAGTAGTCGTGCAGGGTCATCAGCACCGGGGCGCGCTCGACCAGCCTGGGGAGCAGCCCGGCGCCGAAGCCGGTCAGGTGGTGCACGTGCAACCACTGCACGCGGGCGCCGTGCAGCCAGCGCAGGGCGGCGCGCTGGGTGCGCGGGTTGTTGGCCAGGTCGGAAAGCGCGCGGTGGTCGCCGTAGCGGTAGGCCATGCGCGTGACGGCGATTCCGGGCTCCACTTCCCGGCGCACCAGGCGGCAATCGTCCGGCTCGGCGGAAAGATCCAGGCAGAGCACCTCGATCCGGCGGCCCCGGCGCACGAGTTCGCGGGCCAGATCCTGCATGTGGCTTTCGACACCGCCCACATCCGGCGGCCAACCGGCGCCGATCATGCCGATCGCGGGGCGTCCTTGGCGGAAACTCATGGGCGTGGGGCTCCGGGGCGCGCGGCGCGGGCCGTTCGGGCGCGCGCGTAAAGCGCTTCGACCACATCCGTGTGCGCCTCCAGCTCCATCGGCAAACCGGCGGGCACACGGCGCGGAAAACGGTGCAGCACGAACTCGCGCATGGCATCCGCCAGGGCTTGGGGATCGCCGGGCGGCACGAGCAAACCGTCGCGGCCCGGTTCGATCACGGCGCGAATGCCGGGCACGTCCGAGGCGATCACCGGAACCCCCGCCGCGCGCGCTTCCAGGCAAATATGTCGCCGGATCGATGGGAACAAGCCGTTGAGGAACACAGAAGAATACTTGATGCCATCGAAGAACGAAATGGCGCACGCGCGGCTGAACTCCTCCAGGAGCACCTAAGAAACAAGCGCGCCTATGTATGATTTTTCGGAGGGCATGGTTACGCCTCGACCCGTGCGATTTTATCAGACGCCGCAATCCACGTGCCTGGTCAAGGTCACGCCGCAGAAGTCGATCACACGGACCGAAAGCGGCTCACGTC
>JBJHAV010000381.1:0-2012 GCA_050480685.1 Planctomycetaceae bacterium
GCGCTGGGTCGCGCTCAGTTCGGTCGGCCGCGTGGCGGCGCGCGGATCGGCGCCGAACCAGCGCTCTTCCCGGCGTCCGTGGATCTCGTCCAGGAACGGCCCGGCGAGCACCTCGAAGACCACCGAGAAGCAGTACCACCAGAGCACCGATCCGAGGGCCACCAGGGCCAGGAAAGCGGTCGCCTTCGCGGCGAGCAGCGCCCAGCCGCGCTCCACCGTCCATTGCACCGGCGCGGCCACCCAGGACGGCGCCCAGGGCAAGAGTTCGGCGGCGGGGGAGAGCGAGGCTTCGAGCCAGCCCGACAAGGTCGCGCCGATCCACACCAAAAGCGCGGCGAAGGCCAAAACGGTCAGCGCCAGCGGCGGCACCATCCAGCGCTTGAGGCCGCGTTGGGTGAGGAGCAGTCGGAGCCCCATGGGTAGGGCCCAAAGTCCGGCCCACAGGGCGGCCGGGCCCCGGGCCGGCGGGCGATCCAGATCCGGGTGGGGCGGCCCGGATTCGCAGTGCGGGCAGGGATCGGCGGCGCGCGGGTAGCCGCAGCGCCGGCACGGGCACGGGTCGCTCGGATGTCCCTGGGAGGCTGTGCGCTGCATGGGGAGGGGCCGTGGAGCATGCTATAAGGACCGGGATCGGGAAGGCCCTCCCAGTCCCGCGCGGACCCCCGCGCCGGCCCGGCCGCCCGACCCGTTCCTCCGCCGATCCCCCCGCCGATACCCCGCCCCGCCGCCCGATGGAAGCCTACCGCCAACTCGACTACCTCTTGCTCGACGACCAGTTCACCGAGGAGGAGCGCATGGTGCGCGACAGCGTGCGCGCCTGGGTCGGCGAGCGATTCATGCCCCTGGTCATGGAGCACTTCGAGGCGGGTACCTTCCCCCTCGAGTTGAGCGCGGAACTGGGCGAGATGGGGGTTTTCGGGCCGACGATCCCCGAGGAGTACGGCGGCGCCGGCCTCAACAGCGTCTCCTACGGCCTGATCTGCCAGGAACTGGAACGCGGCGACAGCGGCCTGCGTTCCTTCGTTTCGGTCCAGGGTTCGCTGGTCATGTACCCGATTTTCGCCTGGGGCAGCGAGGAACAAAAGCGCGAGTGGCTGCCCAAGCTGGCCCGCGGTGAAGCCATCGGCTGCTTCGGCCTGACCGAACCCGACGCCGGCTCGAACCCCGGCGGCATGTTGACCACCGCCAAGCGCGACGGATCCGACTGGATCCTCAACGGCCGCAAGATGTGGATCACCAACGGCACGGTCTCCGACGTGTCCGTGGTCTGGGCGCGCAGTCCCGAAGGCATCCGCGGATTCCTGGTGCCGAAGGGCACTAAGGGCTTCAGCGCGCCCGAGCAAAAGCACAAGTGGAGCCTGCGCGCTTCGATCACCAGCGAGCTGGTTTTGGACGACGTGCGTTTGCCCGAGAGCGCGCGGCTGCCCCTGGCCGAGGGCCTCAAGTGCCCCCTGGGCTGCTTGACGCAAGCGCGCTATGGCATCACCTGGGGAGCCCTCGGCGCCGCCTGCGCGGTGTTCGACGAGGTGCTCGGTTACACCAAGGAGCGCATCGTCTTCGACAAGCCCTTGGCCGGCTTCCAGATTCCGCAAACGAAGCTCGCCGAGATGGCCAACCAGATCACCCTGGGGCAGCTTTTGGCCCTGCGCCTGGGCCGCTTGAAGGACGAGGGCCGCATGACCCCCGCGATGGTCAACTTGGCCAAGCGCAACAACGTGCGCATGGCGCTGGAGCAGGCGCGCATCGGCCGGGACATGCTCGGTGCCAACGGGATCAGCCTCGAGTACCAGACCGGCCGGCACATGTGCAATTTGGAGTCGGTGTACACCTACGAAGGCACCCACGACATCCACACCCTGGCCGTCGGCGCCGAACTGACCGGCCTCGCCGCCTTCCGCTGAACCCACGCCCCCCAGAGGCCCTGCAAGTAGGAGGGGACGGTGCCTGGCGCCAACTCCACCCCCCCGGCGGACCTTTCCACACGCAGCTACCCGGCATTCGCCGGGTAGCTG
>JBJHAV010000382.1:0-1990 GCA_050480685.1 Planctomycetaceae bacterium
GGCGGCCGGGGCCACGGGCAGCCCCGCGGCCAATGCCCAGTCCCTGGACTCGGACGCCCCGCGCCGCACCCAAACCGGCCACTACGACCCCGCCAGGGCCCCTTCAGCAGGGCGCCGGACGCTTACGGATTTGGAGAGTGATGGGAGCCATGCGGTCAAAGCCCAAGGCGCGCCCGCGTGGCGCGACGCGGCTCTCGCTTTCCTCACGGGGGTGGTCGTCTCCGCCGCCGCGATCGCCGTGTTCCTTCCCCGGCCCGCCGAAAGCGAGGATCCACCGGCACGGGAGGTATTGATTCAGGTGGATGGTGGATGGGAGCTGGTCGCCGACCGGGTTCGGATCAGAGGCGTGGGGCGAAACCTCTTGCTTGAAGGCGGATTTTTGCGTTGGGAGAGTGCCGCAGGTACGCACCAGGCGGGCCTGTCCCTGTCACCTTCGTTCGAGTTCGTCGACGACCCCACCGTGTCCATGGGCATGAGCTTTTTTGGTCCGGGTATGCACTCCAGCGCTTTTTCCTTCGGAATCCTCGGCCTTCCCGAGCCTTCGCCTGTCTTCGAGTGGCACGGAGGTTGGGACTTGTGGCCTGGGCATGCCGTGACTCCACGCACGCGGCTCGGCTTCAGTCAGAGTTCCGAACCCACGCTCGAAACCTCGGCCATCGGCGGTACCAAACGCCGCCTGTTCTTGAATCGCTGGTAGGGCACACGGCCGCGGATGGCGGCCCAAACGGCACCTGGCTGCGCCTTCGCTTCGGCCGAGCTGAAATTTTCCCATCTGTCAGCCGGCGAGGGAACTCAGGTCGGCGAGTAGGGGCGCGCGTTCGTCCTCGTGTTCGACCTTCGCGGCTTGGGTTTGGCCCAGGGCCAAGTACGTGCCGAGGCCTTCGGCGTCCCCCTCCAGGCGTGCGGCTCGGGCCAGGGCTTCGTAGGCGTAACCCAAAAAGAAGGGCGCCAAGTGGCGGCTGTGCTGCAAACACCGTTCGGCTTCGCGGCGCGCCTGCAGGGCGTTGCCGAGCACGGCATGGATGCGGGCAAGTTGCCAGTGGGCCACGGAGAGCTGCTGTTCGCCGCAATCGGGCCTCTGCAGCCAGTGGAACAGCGAAGCCTGGGCCGCGGCCACAAGCAAACGTTCTTGCTCCGGCGTTCGCTCCGCGAGGTCGAGCAAATCCCAGGCGCGGTTGAAACAATCCGCCGCGAAAAAACGATGGGCGGCGGTCAGGTCGAAGTCGGGTTCCTTGGGCATGTCCGTGCGGAACGTACGCCGCGCCAGCGGCCGGGAGGGTCCGGTGGGCCCGTAGAGTAGCGCACGGGGCGGATTTTTCGGCAACGACCCTGTGGACGCCTGGCGGAAGGCGCGAATGCGGTCCGAGCGGAGTTCCCCGATCGGCGATACGATGCTTGTATCGCGCCCA
Source organism: Planctomycetaceae bacterium (assembly GCA_050480685.1). GTDB lineage: Bacteria > Planctomycetota > UBA1135 > UBA1135 > JBJHAV01. The sequence continues at coordinate 1,410 of JBJHAV010000382.1, forward strand.
TGGGGACCGACACGTTGCCCGAAATTCGCAGGCGCATCTGATTCGACGGCTCGCAGGGCAGCGCACTTTGGATCTTTCCCATGAACCGAGTACCACCATGAGTTTGGTCTCACGCCTGGGGATCGCGCTTGGCGCCACGGCGGCGGCGCTGCTGGGTGCGCCATCGTCCTGGTTCGCGCTGGACGAGGATGCGGCGCCACTCGTCGCGGGCCCGAGGTTGGAGCGGATCGAGTGGGCCGGCCCGGAAAACACCTTCGTCACTGGGTTCCTTCCTCCCGACCAGCTTGCGGTCAGGGAGTCTTCGGCTACGGTCTGCTATGGATGGGATGGGCGGATCGGCGACCTGGGCCTGCGCCTACCGCATGCAACGGTGCTGCAGGCGCTGTCCGATAGCCCGAATTCGGACCTGCTGCTCTTGTCCTTTGGGGGACCTCCGTCTCCGGTCGCCAGACCGCCGGCGAACTTGAAGCGGGTCGACCGTTCCGGCACCGCCGTCTGGGAGACCACGGTCCCTTACCAGGGCACAAGGTTGCCCGGGATCCTGCTCGGTGCGGATCGGGTGGTCCGGGGAGTGCTGGCGA
>JBJHAV010000383.1:0-1948 GCA_050480685.1 Planctomycetaceae bacterium
GGCCAGCCGGTCGCCGCCAGCGCGCGCGCCGCCGCCGCCGCGATCGCGCGGGCGAGGGCGTCGGCGCCCGGGGCGGGCGGCCCCGCGGCCAGCAGCCACTCGATCAGATGCGCCGCCGGATTCCCGCGCCCCGCGAAGGGCGCCCGCACCAGGCGCACCCAGATCAACTCCCCGGGCTCCCCGGGCCGTTCGGGCGCGGCCTCCGCCCCATCCAGGGCCCACCCATGGCGCCGGGCCAACTCCACCACCAACGCCTCCCAGGGGCCCTCCGGGCTGCGCGCGCCCGCCCCCCGCCGCAGCGCCACACGGGTCGCCCGGGCGAGTTCCGGATCGAGCACCAACTCCACCGAAGGCCCAGCCCGGCGCCCGAGCAGCAAAAACGCGTCGCGGCCGTCCAACCCTTCGGGGAAACGCCAACGCCGCTCCGGTCGCAGGTCCTCCAGGTCCGCCAACCTGGCCTCGAGCGCGCGGCCGGACAGCGTGGGTCGCTCGAGCCCGGGCTGCCAGAGGGCCACTTGGGCCAGGAGCGCCGCGCGTCCGGACTCCCCCACCGCCCCCCCGGCCCGGGCCACGGCCACCGCCAGCCCGAACAGGCGCGGGTGACCGCCGAGCACCCCCTCCAGGCGCACCCGTCGCTCCGCGTTGCCCTGGCCCAGGGCGGCCTTCACCAGGGGCAGGTGATGCGGTTCAAGCCGAGCCGCAAGTTCGCGCTCGGCCCGCGCCCGCTCCGCCGCCGCCGGGTCCGCCAGGCGCTCGATCCAAAGGCCGACCCCATCGTCGCCGCGGACCGCCGAGCCGGCCGACGCCAGCAACACCGCGCCGAGCAGCGCCGCGCCGAGCAGCGCCGCGAACGGCCCCCAGGTCCCCCGCCCGAGGTTCCACCGGCTCCTGGGCCGCTTGACGCCGACTCCCGTCCGCACGGGACCAGCCTAACCGTTGCCGCGGCGCGCCCCTTGCCCAGGTTAAGCTCCGCGTGTGTTCCGACGCATCCTGATCGCCAATCGTGGAGAGGTCGCCGCGCGCATCGCCCGCGCGGCACGCGAAGTGGGAGCCGTGCCCGTGGGTGTGGCTTCGGAAGCGGACCTGGGGGCCTCCTGGCTCGACCTGATGGACCAGGTCGTCTGCCTGGGGCCGGCCGCGGCCCGGGAGAGTTACCTGGACGGCGAGCGTGTGCTGCAAGCGGCTTTGCAGAGCGGCTGCTCGGCCCTGCACCCCGGCTGGGGATTTTTGGCCGAGGACGCGCGTTTCGCCGCCCTGGTCGAACAGCACGGGGTGACCTTCGTCGGCCCGCGCCCGGACGCCATCCTGCGCATGGGGCTGAAGTCCCCCGCCAAAGCCGCCATGCGCGCAGCGGGCCTGCCGGTGATCCCCGGCTCCGACGGGTCCCTGGCCGACGTGGAAGAGGCCTTGGCGGTGGCGCGCGAAGTCGGATACCCGGTGCTGCTCAAGGCCGACGCGGGCGGCGGCGGGCGCGGCATGCGGCGCGCGGCGGACGAAAGCGAACTGCGGCGTGCCTTCGAGGACGCGCGGCGCGAGGCGGAATCGGCCTTCGGCTCGGGCAGCCTCTATCTGGAGCGCTACCTGGCCGGCGGGCGCCACGTGGAAGTGCAGGTGCTGGCGGACAACTACGGCCATGCGCTGCACCTCTACGAACGCGAGTGTTCGGTGCAGCGCAAACACCAAAAGCTGCTGGAGGAAGCGCCTTCGCCGGTGCTCGACGACGAGGCTCGAAGGAGGATCTCGCAGGATGCCCGCCGGATGGTGTCGCAGGTCGACTACCGCGGGGCGGGGACCGTGGAGTTCCTCTACGACGTCGAGGCGCGCGAGCACTTCTTCATCGAGGTCAACACCCGCCTGCAGGTTGAGCATCCGGTCACCGAGATGGTCACCGGGATCGACATCGTGAAGATGCAGCTGCTCATTGCCGCCGGCGAAAGTCTGCCGTTCA
>JBJHAV010000384.1:0-1932 GCA_050480685.1 Planctomycetaceae bacterium
GCGCATGGCTTGTGGCTTCCGCAACCGCGAGCGGTTCAAGAACGCGATCCTCTTCCACCTTGGCGGCCTGGATCTCACACCTTCAACCCACCCTCAAGCCTGAAGGCCCAGTTTTTATGCATGGTCTCTGGGGGCGAATGCCTCCTACACCTGTGCGGCCAAGTACTCCAACTCTGTTTCGGTGCAGCTCGAGGGCCCGACGGGTTTCGTCAGTGGGGTTCTCGATACTTCATCGGGGGCGATTGCTTTCGCGACTGTGCTTTCCGATGCACAGCCCGGGCAATATGTCTTGAGGATTCGTTATCGTTCTTGCTACCAAGTTCGAGTTCAAGCCTGCCCCCTTTGTCCCGGGGACAAGTCATCCGACACTTTTGTTATCAACGAGGCTTTCGGGGCGACGGTCAGCTTTCTCAACCCCCTGGGCAGCGGACAGTGAAACCTGCTGTCCTGGTCAGCCTCGGATAGGAGTTGCCGGCTGATTAGGAAAGCTCAACGCCTAGTCCAGACTGCCGGACAGGAAGGAGCACTCGATTCCTCCGTTGAGGGTCGGGTGCTCCTTTGCGTTTGGGAGGGCGAAGTGGGGGGAGGCGCCGCGGGGGATGAGGAGGGTGACGTGGGAGCCGCGGGCTTTTTCGGTGAGGTGGGTGCCGAGGGCGTGGGCCAGGGCGGGGAGGTCGCGGCCGATGCGTTCGCCGTAGGGGGGATTGGAGATGTAGGCGGCGTTCCAGCCGGGGCGGGGTTCGAAGTCGAGGGCTTCGCCGACTTCCAGGTGGATGCGGTCCGCCAGGCCGGCGGCTTCGGCGTTGGCGAGGGTGGCTTTGATGGCGCGCGGGTCGCGGTCGCGGCCGAGCAGCACGAGTTTCGGGGTCGGGCGCACGGCGGCGCGGGCGGCGGCTTGGAGGGCCTGCCAGGCGGCTGGGTCGAACTCGGGGAAACGCTCGAAGGCAAAACGCTCGCGGAAGAGGCCCGGGGCGTGGTTGGCGGCGATCAGGGCGGCTTCGATCAAGATCGTGCCCGAGCCGCAGAAGAGGTCCACCAGGGGCTGGCGGCGGTCCCAGGGGCTGTGCAGCACGAGGGCGGCGGCCAGGGTTTCGGCCAGGGGCGCGCGCACCTGGGCCCGTCGCCAGCCGCGTTTGTGCAGGGAGGGGCCCGAGGTGTCCACCAGCAGCGTGCAGCGATCCCGGGAAAGGTGCACGTGCACGGCCAGGTCGGGTTCCTCGCGATCCACGTTCGGCCGCGTGCCGTGGCGCGTGCGGAAGCGGTCGCAGATGGCGTCCTTGGTGCGCTGGGCGATGTAGAGCGTGTGGTCGAGGGCCGATTGGCTGGCGCGCGCGTCCACGGCGAGGGAACCCTCGGGCCCGAGGAAGCGCTCCCAGGCCACCGCTTCCACGCCGGCGTGCAGGCGATCCTCATCCGGCGCGTCGAAGCGCGCCACGCGCATGAGCACGCGCACGGCGGTGCGCGCCCACAGGTTCACGCGCAGGGCGTCGGTCAGGGTGCCCTCGAAATAGCAGCCGCCCACCTGGCGTTCGAGTTTGGCGAGGCGCAGTTCGGCCAGCTCCGCGTGCAAGAGCGGTTCGGTGCCCGGCGCGGCGGTGACGAAAAACGATTCGCGCGCGCCTTTCGGGGCGGAGGGCGCTTGGGAGGGCTTGCGCCCGGGGCGGGAGGGGCGGCTCAAGTGCGCTCCAACTCGGCCATGCGGCGTTCGACCGCGGCCAGCCGAGCCTCTAGGGCGGTGACCCGCGCGGCCAGGGCCCCATCCGTCTGGGCGGCCTCCGCGGCCGGCGGCGCGGAATGCCGAGCGCCGGGTGCGGCGGCCGCGGTCGCGGCTTCGGCCGGCTCTCCCCGTCGCGCCGCGGCGAGGGCGTCGTGGCGTTCGAGCACCTCTTCCGCCGTGCGCGGACCGGCGGGGGCGGCGCCGGGGGCCTCGAT
>JBJHAV010000385.1:0-1853 GCA_050480685.1 Planctomycetaceae bacterium
GCCTTGGCCCGGGCGCGGCGCTGGGCCGCTTCCCCCGAGGCCGGGCCGGCGCCGGTGACACCGCCTTCGCCCGGACCGGGATGGATCGGACCGACCGTGCACGGCAGCGGCGCGTCGCTCCTGACCCTGGTGGAGCGTTTGGACCTGGGGCTCGTCAGCCCGGCGGGCGGCAGCGTGCACGTGTTGCTCGCACCCGGCCTGCCCGACGACGGCGGGCGGGTGCTGGTCGAAGCGGAGTTCACCCGTTGGCTGGGCGAACCGCGCGCCCCGTGGGTGCGCGAGGGCCTCGGGGTGCTCGCGGCGGGAACCTGGTGGGGCAGACCCCTGGGGGAGTGGGGCGCTCACCTGCACCGGGCCGCCTTGGCCCTGAGCGCCCAGGAACTGCTCGAAGGTCCCCTGGATCCGGCCGAATCGCCCCACCGGGTGGCGCCCCAGCGGGCTCTGTTGCTCGGGCTGTTGCTCGAACGCGACGGGGCCGAGGCGTTGCTCGGGGCCTGGAGCGGGCGGCGGTTCCCACAGGCCGACGAGGAGTTGGAACTGGCTTGGGCGGCGCGTCTCGATGCCCTGGCGGCGGCCCACGGGGAGGTGCTCGCGGAGCGCCGCGCAGCGCGCCGCGACCGACTCGATGGGGCTCCGCACCTTTCGGGGGCCAGGGTCGAGGTGGCCCGGCGCCCGGGGGCGTGGCTCGAGCCGGCGGCGGCCGACGGCCTGGCCGATTTGGCCGCGCGCGGCGCGCGCCTGGTGACCCTGGGTTGGTGCGCCTGGGAACCCCCGGTCGGGGAAGCGCTTCCGGGACAAGCCCTGGGCCCGCGGTCCGAGCGTTTCGACGCCGAGCTCTTCGCGGCCGTGGTCGCGGCGCGCGACGCCGGTTTGGCGGTGCTCTTGCAGCCGGACTTCCTGGAGGGCGAACACGCGCACCTGGCGGGCGAAACCAAACGCACCACGGGCGCCGAATGGGCCGAATATCTGGAGCGTTTCCACCGTTTCCTGATCCACCAGGCGCTGCTCGGCGAGCTGGCGGGCGCCGACCTCCTGGCGATCGCAAGCGGTTTGCCCGCGGCCACGATCCCCATGCGCGACGCGCGCCTCGACCCCGCGTTCGAACCCACGCGTGTGGCCGGTTGGGTCGAATCGGCGGCGCGCGCGCGGGCGGCCTTCGGCGGCGCGCTCACCTACGTGGCACGCGCTTCCGACGAGCTCGAGTGGGTGCGCTTTTGGGGCGAACTGGACTACGCGGCGCTCGAGTTTTTTCCCGCCTTGGCGCCCATGGGGGCCCAGGTGCCGCCGACCCCGGCGGAACTCGAAGCGCTGCTGCAAGGGACCCTGGAGCACGCCGCTTCGGTGGGTGCCCGCGAGAATCGCCCGGTGCTCGTGGTGGGAGCGGGTTGTCCCGCCACCGACCGCGCCTGGGGTCGGCCCTGGCTGCGCCGGGGTGACACCGATCCTTTGGCCCAGGCGCGTTTTCATCAGGCGCTCCTGGCCGGTTGGCGCGGCGCGTCCGCGCGGCGATCGGAACTGCGCGGTATCCTGATCTGGTCGTGGCGCGTGGACGGCAGCGCCAGCAGCGAACGCGGCTTCGATGTGCAAGGCCGCCCCGCGGAGGCGGTCCTCGGCCGGCTGTTTGCGCGCGGATGAGCCCGGCGGCGAAACGCAAGCAGACGCCCAGCGAGACTCCGCCGGGGCCCGACGATCCGGTCACGCGCCTCGGCGGCGTGGGGCCCGCGCGGGCCGGCGCCCTGGCGCTTGTGGGCATCCGCAGCCTGGGGGAGTTGGTGCGCTGGCCGCCGCGCGCCTTCGAAGCGCCCGCGCCGACCCTGGACCTGGCCCAGGCGGCGGCCCGGCCCGGCCAAGTG
>JBJHAV010000386.1:0-1840 GCA_050480685.1 Planctomycetaceae bacterium
TCGGCGAGCACCGCGCGCTCGAACAGGCCCTTCGCGTTGTCCGCGTCAAAGACACGGGCCGCGCCCAGGTCGTTGGCGTCGGCGACCCCGGAGCGCAGCAGCGCGCCGAGGCAGCGGCCCACCAGGTCGGCGTGCTGCTCGCCTTCGAGCTTCGCGCCGTGGCGCACCACCGGGGCCAAACGCCGCGCCAGGGGCGAAGCGTCCATGTCCGCGAGCACATCCGCCGCCTCGCCCACCAGGGCCAGGCGCTCGTCGCCTTCGGCGGCTTCGAAGCGCTCCACGAGCCCGAGCACCGCGCTCAGGTGCTCGCGGCCGCTCGCCTGAATCTCGCGCACGTGGGCCAGGTAGGGCTCCACGCCGCCCGGCCGGTAGCCGGTTTGGGCGTAGGGCACACCGTCGACGGTCATCAACAGCACCGTCGGATAACCCTGGATGCCGAACTGCTGGAGGACCTCGCGGTTGCGGGTCGCGTTCGGGACCTTGGCGCGGGCTTCGGGTCCATTGGGGTAGTCGAGCTTGACCAGCACGAAGTCCCCGGCGAGGGCCGAGGCGAAGGCGTCGTGGGAGAAAACCTCGGCCTCCAGGCGCTTGCAGGGCGGGCACCAATCGGAGCCGGTGAACTTGACGAGCAGGTCCTTGCCGTCGGCGGCGGCGCGCTCGGTGGCTTGGTCGAAGTCGGCGAACCAAACGATCTCGTCGCCCGGTTGGGAGGCGAGGGCGGCCGCGCTGCCGGCGGCCAGGAACAGTGCGGCGAGGGTCGCGCGCATGGGAAGCCCTCCTTGGGCTCGGGTGGAACGGGGGCGGGGGCCCGGAAAACAGCCCCGTTGTACGGCCGCGGGCCGCGCGTTCGCCCAACTATGTTGTAAGGGCTGCGTGGTGCGATTGCCAGGGGTGCTCCCTTGTCCGCCGCCGGCCCGCGCGCGAGAGTGCCCCCGTGATGCTCTCCCGGCCCCCGAGTCCCTGGAACTGCACCGTGCGCGGCTGCGGGCTGGCCCTCGCGGCCCGCGGGCCCTCGGGGGCCGGCGGGGCCCTGGCCTGCGACCGCGGCCACAGCTTCGACCGGGCGCGGGCCGGCTATGTGAACCTGTTGCAGCCGGGGGATCGGCGTTCCCGGGCGGCCGGGGACCGCCCCGAGGCTTCCCTGGCGCGGGAGCGGTTGGAGCGTCGGGGTGTGGGCGACCGGCTGCGCGCGCGGGTCGCGGAGCGGGTGCTGGGGTCCTTCGCGGCGCAGGGGCGCGGGCCGGTGATCGCCGAACTCGGCTGTGGGAGCGGGGCCCTGCTGGCGGCCTTGCAGGAGGCCTTCGCGGGCGGCGCCGCGGCCCTCGGGATCGACCTCTCCGTGTCCGGGGTGGAGCGCGCGGCCCGCCGGTTCCCAGGGGTCGAGTTCGCGGTGGCGAACGCGGATCGGCGTTTGCCCCTGGGCGACGGCTCGGTGGATGTTTTGGTCAGTGTGCAGGGACCCAAGCAGCCCGCTGAATTCGCGCGGGTGCTCGCGCCGACGGGCAGGCTGCTGGTCGCGGTGCCCGGTCCGCGCGACCTGTTGGAGCTGCGCGCTGCGGTGCTCGGGGAAGGGCGCGAAGTCAACCGCGCGGCCGCTGCGATCGAGTCGTTTGCGCTGGTCTTCCGCGTCGAGGCGACCGAATCCGTCGAGGAGCACCACGCCCTGGCCGGGAGCGAATTGGCGGACGCACTGGAGGCCAGCTACCGCGGCGCGCGGCGAGGCGAGCGGGAGCGTTTGGCCGAACTGGAAGAGTTGCAGGTCACCTTCGCCTGGGACCTGGTCTGGATGCTGCCGAGGAGCGGGGCGTAGGTCTCAGTCGCCGGGCTCCGGCTCCGGCTC
>JBJHAV010000387.1:0-1839 GCA_050480685.1 Planctomycetaceae bacterium
GAGTGGTGTTGCCGCTCGAGTTCGACGCGTACTTCCAGTTCAGCCTGCAGTCCGCCGGCTCCCCGCCCTTCGTGGGCACCCTGGGGCTCCTGGGCAGCGCGGGCAACGCGCGCGCGACCCTCAACCTGCCCCCCGGCCTGCCCCCGAGTCTTGCCGGCGCGACCCTGCACCACGCCTTCGTCGAAGTCGGCCTCTCCGGCCCGGTCTTCGCGAGCCCTCCGGCGACCCTGCAGCTCGTTCCCTGAACGGGAGCCAAGCTGCCCGCCGCCGGTCCCACGGACCGGCGGCGGGCAGCCCAGGCGGCGTGCGAGGTACGACCGCCCGACAAAATCGACCCTCAGCGCTCGCGCCAGCCGGGAAAGAGCTGGTCGAGATCCTTGCTGGGTACCGGTTTCATCTCTCCCTCGGGCCCACGGCGCTCAAACCCTTCGAACGTGCTGCCTATGGCTGCGAGCCCGGGCCGTTCGGAGATGGATTCGAGCACATTGCCGAGCCCCTGCCAGTCCAACAAACGCGTCATGCGACAGTTGCTGAAGACCACCGTCGCCGCGGGCCGCAGCCGCCAGAGATCCAGGGCAACCAGGTCGAAGTGGCAGTTCTCGAAGCGCGCCATGAGGGCATCGGTGCGCACGTCGAAGATCTTGCCATGCTGAGGGGATCTGCCGTAGCCGCCCTCGAAGATGGAATCGCGGGCGAAGAGCGCGAGCCCCCTCGTCCCGAAGGCGCAGCTACTGCCGGCTCCCATGTCAAAACCGATCAGGCGCACGCGTTCCATGTGCACTGCGGCCGGTTTGCTGCGCAGATCGAAGAGGTAGTTGTTGTCGGTGTGGACGGTCAGGTCGCGGAAACCGAGGTTGCGAACCGTTTCACCGGTCGAGAGCGTGCCCAGGACGAGGAGGGTCGCATCCCGGCCGGCCCCGGCGATCGTGACGTCCCGCGGGAAGCTTCTGAAGGCCTCCTGCAAGCGATCCAAACGAAACACGCCAGCCGGAAGGGTGAGCGTAACTCCGTCGACCAGCTCCACTTCGGGATCGGCCAATGCGGCGCGGGCATCCACGCTTCCCGCACGCACCTGCGGCTCGAAGAGCGAGCCGAACGCGCGGGTATCCGAAACCAGCTCGAGTTGCGGCCCGAGGCGTCCCTGCTCCAACTCCGTGAGGATCCCAAACACACGTCCGTGGGCGGACAGGCTCTCCACCTGGGTGCGCTCCTCCGCCCGCTGATGACCCATGTAGCGCGGCAGCGCGCGGAGAAGCTCCTCGAACTCGCCGAGTTGCTCATCGAGCAGAGCCTGGGGCATCGGGTCGGAACGCTCCATGGCCCAACCGGCCCGCATTTCCTGCGCAGCCCAGGCGAAGAGAGCCGGGGTGAACGGCGCATCCTGGGTCTCGGCGACCGCAACGGGCATACGGCTGTTGTTCGCGGACGGCGGTGCTTGCTCAGCGGCGGGCTCGGCCGCCGGGGGCGACGCGGGCTGGGGCGCGGCGGCACGGAGCGCGGACGGCGGTGGAGCGGAACCGGGCAGGTGGAAGTAGATCGTGGCGGCGGCGGCCACGGGCAGGGCGAGCAGCAGGAGCTTCATAGCGGGAGAAACCTGGGTCAGTAGGTGGGGAACGGAAACGAATGCGCCGAGGGAAGCCACGGGGATGTGCGGCGTGAGCAGCGGCACCAGCCCATGGGTCCAGGCGCGGCGATCGCCGCCGTGACGGGCGTCCAAACGATCGCGCAGCAACTCGAGCCCGCGCGAGAGGCGCCAACGCAGGGTGCCCGCGGGCACCCCTTCGCGCCGGGCGATCTCGGAGGGCTCCAGGCCCTCGAAGAAGCGCTGGTAGAGGGCAC
>JBJHAV010000388.1:0-1821 GCA_050480685.1 Planctomycetaceae bacterium
GCCACATCCCCCGTGCCCCAAGTGCAAGTCGACGACATTTCGGCGCATCCGGGGGGAATGAACGGCAAAGCCATTCTTGCACCAGGAAGCACGCGTAGGTTGGGGTAAGCGGAGTGAACCCCAACATCAGGAACAGATCTCGCCACGGCTGTTGGGGTTCGCCTTGCTCACCCCAACCTACGTATGGCGGTTGAACATGGATCTCCTTTGTTGGTCTGCACCTTCGCGGGGAAACGGTTTCTTCATCACGACTCCTGCCCCTGATCCCCGGCACACTCCGCGGCTCGCTGCAGCATCAGCCTCTGCTCGGCGGCGTTGCGCGTCATCGCCGCGGCCCGCTTGAATTCCTCCCGCGCCTCTTCCCTGCGTCCGAGCTTGTACAGCAGGTCGCCGCGCACACCGGGCAGCAGGTGGTAGCGCTTGAGTGTCGGTTCCTCCAGCAGCCTGTCCACCAGTTCGAGTCCGGCCTCCGGCCCGAAGGCCATGGACACGGCCACCGCGCGATTGAGTTCCACGACGGGCGACGGCGTGACCTGAATCAGGGCATCGTAGAGCGCCGCGATCCGGGGCCAGTCCGTGTCCTCCAGGGTGCGCGCCCGGGCGTGACAGGCCGCGATGGCCGCCTGGAGCCCGTAGGGCCCCAGGGTGCGTCCGAGCGCCTCGGCGCGGCCGAGGGCTTCCAGGCCGCGACGGATCAGCAGCCGGTCCCAGCGACTGCGATCCTGCTCTCCCAGCAACACGGGCTCACCCGAGGCACCCACCCGGGCGCGCAGGCGCGAGGCCTGGATCTCCATGAGCGCCACCAGGCCGTGCACCTCCGGCTCGCTGGGCGCAAGTTCCGCCAGGATCCGGCCGAGGCGAAGCGCCTCCTCGCACAGGCCCGGTCGCGCCCAGTCATCGCCCGAGGTGGCGGCGTAGCCCTCGTTGAAGATCAGGTAGATCACCTCCAGCACCGAAGCGAGCCGCTCGGCCAGTTCCTCCGCCCGGGGGGTCTCGAAGGGCACGTGCGCGGCGCTCAGGGTGCGCTTGGCGCGCACGATGCGCTGCGCCACCGTGGGTTCGGGCACCAGGAATGCGCGGGCGATCTCGTCGGTGCTCAGCCCGCCGAGCAGCCTCAGGGTCAGTGCGACGCGGGCATCGGTGGACAGCACCGGGTGGCAAGCCGTGAAGATGAGCCGCAACAGGTCATCGCCCACGGGATCGTCCAGAGCGGCATCGGCCTCCGCGGGATCGGGGGCGCGGGCCAGCTCCAGTTCGTGCCCGAGTTGCTCGTGCTTGGTGGTCAGACGCCGATTGCGGCGGAAGTGGTCGATGGCCCGGTACTTGGCCGCGGCCATCAGCCACGCACCCGGATTGTCCGGGATCCCCGTCTTCGGCCAGTTCTCCAGCGCGGCGAGCAGGGCGTCCTGCGCCAGTTCCTCCGCAAGGCCCACGTCGCCGGTCATGCGCGCAAGCCCCGCAATCAGCCGCGCGGACTGCATGCGCCAGGCCGCCTCGACGGTGCGATGAACTTCCCGGTCGGTCATCGCACCCGCGTCGTGCGCTGCCTCAGGTGAAACACGGCCCCAGCTCGCGCACTTCCACCGTCGCCCACTCGGCCGCCGGGCACTCGGCGGCAATCTCCAGAGCCAGTTCACGGTCGTCACAATCGAGCAGGAAGAAGCCTCCGACCATCTCCTTGGCTTCCGAAAAGGGGCCGTCCATGTGCCTTGGCTTGCCGTTGCGGACCTGCACACGCACGCCCTGGACGTCGGAACGCAACGACTGGGCATTGATGAGCAGGCCGCGCTGCTTGAGCGAGTCGGCGAAGCGCAGCATGGT
>JBJHAV010000389.1:0-1794 GCA_050480685.1 Planctomycetaceae bacterium
GGCCGGGAAGGGCGGCGCTTCGCCGAACCCCACGCGCCCCTCGGCCGCGGCCACCCCTTGCGCGCGAGCGTTGTCCGCGGCGATGCGCACCATCTCCGGGCTGGGGTCGAAAAAGTGCAGGGCGCGTGGGGCCGAGGGTGCCGCCAACGCGGCTTCGATACCGCACCAGCCCGCACCGCAGCCGAAGTCCAGGATGCGCGCCTCGCCGGGCACGGGGGCGAAGCGGCCCACGAACCGGCGCATCCAGCGGAAGTGCGGGTAACCCGGTCCACCCGGATCCCCGTTCCAACCGGCCGCGTTCTGGTCGAACTTTTCCCGCGTCGCCTCGGGGGAGAGCAGGTGGGAGGTGCGCCGCAGGACGAGCACCGTCAAAGCCTCCCCGTCGATGGCGGCCAAATCCGCCCGGCCCGAGAGGCTTTGGCGGCTGGAGCCCGCGGGACCCACCCGGTAGACGGCGACCGCGTGCAGAAGCGGCCACAGGCGGTTGCGCCAAAGGGCCAGCTCGCGCTCGTCCGCCTGGGCGTCCAGGGTCAGGAACAGGGCCCCGGTTTCCCCCAGGCGTTCGCCCGCCAGGGCCACCAGGGACTCCGGGCTGCGTTCGGCCGCCGGGGTCGCCAGGGATGCCCGCGGGCCGTCCCCGGGCGCGAGATCGGCGGCCGTGTGCCCCAGGTCCGCGAGAACGGGGGCCAGGTAAGAAGCGGCCTCGGGGCCGGCACTGGGTCTTTTCGGTTGTGTCGGCACGGAGAAGCAGGCGCTCGGGCCCCACAGTCTATCGGCTGACGGGCCGCCCGGGCGCAGTCCGGACGGCCGATCCCGTCGTCTGCGCCGCCCGGGGCGGTGCGGCGTCCCGAGGGGGTTGCTAGCCTGGCCCCAGGGCATGCCCCCACGGCGCCCTCCCCGGGTCCCTTCGTTCGCCACCCATGAGCAGTCAACCCGAGCCGGACTCCGGCGATGCCCGCGGCGGCTCCGGCCGAGGCTCGGCCCGCGGCCGCGCGCGCAAGGTCACCACGCGCACACTCCTCGAGATGAAGCAGCGCGGCGAGCGCATCGCCGCCCTGACGGCCTACGACACGCTCATGGCCGAGGCCCTGGACGAAGCCGGCATCGACGTGATCCTGGTGGGGGATTCGGTCGCCATGGTGGTGCAGGGCCACGACACCACGGTCGGGGTCACCATGCAGCACATGATCTACCACGCCGCGATCGTGTCGCGGGCGGTGGAGCGAGCCCTGGTGGTCGGCGACCTGCCCTTCATGAGTTACCAGGTGAACCCGGACGAGGCCCTGCGCAACGCCGGACGCATGGTGCAAGAAGCCGGCGTCGAGGCGGTCAAGGTCGAAGGCGGGCGCACCGTGGCTGCCACCGTGCGCCGCATCGTCGAAGCCGGCATCCCGGTCATGGGGCACGTGGGGTTGACTCCCCAGTCGATCCACCGCTTCGGCACCTACCAGGTGCGCGCCACGAGCGCCGCCGAGGCCGAGGAAGTGTTCGACGGCGCCTGCGCCCTGGAGCAAGCGGGCGCCTTCGCGGTGGTGGTCGAAAAGGTGCCGGCGGATTTGGCCGAACGCATCACGGCCGCCTTGAGCATTCCGGTGATCGGCATCGGCGCGGGGGCCGCCTGCGACGGGCAGATTTTGGTCAGCCACGACATGCTCGGCCTCTACACCCGTTTCCATCCGCGTTTCGTGCGGCGCTATGGGAGCCTCGGCGCGGACATGCGCCGCGCGTTCGGCGACTACGTGCGCGATGTGAAGGCCAGCGAGTTTCCGAGCGCGGAGGAGAGCTACTGAAGCC
>JBJHAV010000390.1:0-1723 GCA_050480685.1 Planctomycetaceae bacterium
GGTCCGGCACCATGCGGCGCAGGATCTCGATCAGGCTGAGCTGTTCGCTGCCGCCTTCGGCGAGCGGCAATCCCAGGGCCGCGCCATCCCCCGGCCGGATCAGGTTGACCAGCACCTGGCCCACGAAGATCGCCAGCAGCGAGGTGACCACGTAGTAGCCGAAGGTTTTGAGCCCGATGCGCCGCAGGTTGCCCAAGGAGCCGACGCTGGCGACGCCAGCCACCACCGACGCGAGCACCAGGGGCACGATCAACATGCGCAAGAGGCCGATGAACAGATCGGCGACGAACTCGAAGGGCGCCAACCAACGGGCGCGTGTCGAGTCCGGGTCCAGGGCCAGTTGCAGGCCCAGCTCGCGGCCGTCGTCCCGGGTCAGGTGCAGCAGCGCGCCCTGTTCCTGGCGCGCCAGGACGGCTGCGAATTCCGCCGGCTCGGCGAGCCGCGTGCGCTGCTCGCGCTCTCCCCCGCGGCGTTCGGTCACCTCGACGAGGCGCTGCCCGGCCGAAAGGCCCGCGCGGGCGGCCGGGCCGCGCGCTTCCGCCACCACCAGCCCCGCCTCCCCGTCCGCTTCGAGCCGCAGCCCGCTCCAAGCCGGTGCCTCCGTGACCGCCGCCAACAGGAATCCCAGCAGGATCCCCAGGCCCATCCCGAGCAGCACGCGCCAGTGGGTTTTCATGGGCCAAGGGTAGCGCCCGCCCCCGCGCTCGCCCCGCCCTTCCCCGTGGCGCTCAGCCCCGGCGCAGCCCGAGCAGGTACCCGGCCAAAAATCCCCCGGCGCTCGGCACCCGCGCTTCGAGCCACTCGCGCGCGGATTCCGCGCCGCCCACGTTGAAGATCAGCGTGTTGAGCTTTTCGATCAAAAGCCCCCAATCCACGGTGGCGACCTCGGCCCAAACCATGCCCTGCACCGCCAGGAAGAGCAGCGCGACCAGCACCAGGCCGAGCTTCAGCACCAGCTTGCTGGCGTAGCCCAGGGCAAAGCCGATCAGCGCGAAGAAGCTGCCCTCGGTCAGGTACGGCAGGGCGGCCAAGAGACCCGTCTGGGGTTCCGCTTCGGGCGCCGCTTCCGTGGCCGGCGGCAGTCCCGGAAAAAACCCCTGCCCCTGGGATTGGAGCCCGAGGGGCGCCCGGGCCGCTTCGGGCGGCGGTGTTCCGGCCCCGGTGAAGGCCCGCACCACCACGGAGATGAGCAAAATCGCCGCCAAGGCCAAGAAGGCCCAGCGGTGGCGCCGGGTGGCGGGCGCCCGGGGCGCGGCCGGCTTGTCGGCCGCGGTCGGTTTGTGTTCTTCGGCCATGGGGCGGGCAAGGGAGCGGACCGGGGCCCGGATCAGTAGCGCGCCATGGAGGGATCGACCTCCTGGGCCCAGGCGTCGATGCCGCCGGTCAGGTTCACCAGGCGCTTGAACTCCGCCTGGGCCAGGAAACCGGCCGCCATGGCGCTGCGCCGGCCGTGGTGGCAGATGCAGACGATGGTCGCCTCGCTGCTCAATTCGCTGTGGCGCTGGGGCAGATCGCCGAGGGGGATGTGCACCGATCCGGGGATGCGGCAGATGTCGAGCTCTTCGTCCTCGCGCACGTCCAGGAGGACGAGGGGCTCGCCCTCGGCGAGGCGGCGCTGCAGTTCGGCGGGTTGGATCGACTCCATGGGGATGCTCGGGGGTTCGGTTCGCGGGATTGGGGTCCACATGCTCGCCCCCCGGCAGGCCCCGGGCAAGGCCCTCCC
>JBJHAV010000391.1:0-1659 GCA_050480685.1 Planctomycetaceae bacterium
GAGCTCACCGCGGCGCTATCGACGGGGACCGCGCCGGACCTGAGCGCCCCGGGCGGGCCGTCCCGCTGTGCGGAGCGCCCACGGCCGGCGGCCCCGGTGCGCCTCCACGGCCCCAAACGACCCCGACCTCTCGATCAGTCCGGCCGGGTACCGCGTCGGCGCAGGGGCACGCGCCCCTCCAAGGCATCCTCCAGCACCCCCCGATGCAGGTACTCGATGGCGCTACCCGCGGGCAGGCCGCGCGCCAGGCGCGTCACACGCACCTCGAGTCGGGCGCGCTCCAAAGCTTCGAGCACCAATAGCAGCGTCGCTTCCCCCTCCGCATCCGGATCGGTCCCGACGATCACCTCGGCCACATCGCCCTTCGCCACCCGCTCCACCAGCCGTCCGACCGCCAAGTGCCGCGCGTCGGTTCCGTCGGACGGATTCAGGGCGCCCAGGAGCACGTGGTAGCGCCCGCGGTACACACCCGCTCGCTCGACGGCCTCCACGTCCCGCGGCTCCTCCACCACCAGGATCGTGCGCGTGTCCCGCTCGGGGTCGGCGCACAGGGCGCAGGGGTCCCCTTCGCTCACGTTGCGGCACTCGCGGCAGCGCCGCACGCCGGTCACGGCGTTTTCGATGGCGGCGGCCAACTCCCGCGCCTTGGGTTCGCGCAACACGTGGAATGCGAGCCGTTCCGCGCTGCGGCGGCCAATGCCCGGAAAACCCTCGAAGGCGCGCACCAAACGCTCCAGGGGTTCGGGGTAGGCCATGGGCGAAGCGGACCGTGGACTCGCGGAGTGCGGCGGCCGGCGCGGCTCAGAAGGACCCGGGCAGTTGCATGCCGCCCGTCAGTTTCGAGAGCTGCTCCGCGGCCAGACGTTCGGCGCGCTCCATCCCATCGCGCACGGCGGCCAGCACCAGGTCCTCGACCAGCGCTCGGTCTCCGCCGGCCACGACCTCCTCGGAAATTTCGAGCTTGAGCAGCTTGCGATCGCCGCTGACCTCAACGCGCACGGCGCCCCCGCCGGCGCTGCCCTGCACGACGGTCTGCGCCAGATCCTTGCGGGCGTTCTCCAGTTGGCGCTGCATTTCCTGGGCCTGCTTGAGCAGGTTTCCCATCTCTCCGAAGGATCCGGCCATGGGGCGTACTGGTTGTGCCCCCGGAGCGGGGGCGGTTGGGGCGGCTCGCCGCCTGGGTCGAAACGGAGCTTGGATCGGGTCCGGGGACAGGCCGTCCCCCTTCGCCTCACGCGCGGGGGCCGACCCGGGGCGGGTCAATGTTCGTCCACCTGACCGCCGAATAGGTCGGCGACGCGGCGGGTGAAGGGGTCCTGGGTGGCCTTGGCCGGGGCGCGGCGGTCCGCCTTGGGGGCGGCTTCGAGGCCCTCGAAGTGCAGCTCCGCGTCGCGTCCGAGCAGATCGGCGACCGCCCGTTCGATCGCCCGGCGGCCCCGGCGGTCTTCCAGCAGCCGCCGGTCGGACTCGGCGCCGCCCTCCAGCCGCAAAACCACGCGGCCTTCCCCGTCCAGGCTCAAGCGCACAAAACGCTCGATCGCCTCGGCCAGGGCCGGCTGCCGGGCCCGCAGGGCCTGGGCCAGGGTTTGGGGTTCGAGCGCCGCGCCGGCCGGCCCGCCGGCAGAGCCCGCGGACGGGGACGGGGACGGGGACGGGGAC
>JBJHAV010000392.1:0-1596 GCA_050480685.1 Planctomycetaceae bacterium
CCCCGCGCGCTCGGCAGCGCATCACCAGCACATTGCGGCTGTCCTCGATGCAAAAGGCTGCGCCGTAGCGCCGGCGCCACTCCCGTTCGTCGTTTTCGTGGGGCCGAAGCCAATCGGCCGCATCCTCCGCTTCCCAGGTGGAGAGCAGCTTTTGGCGAAAGCCCCCGTGCACCCGGCAGTTCATCAGCACCAGGCCGTCGGCCTGGCGCGCGAGCACGCCGACGCGAAAGCCGTCGAGCTCCAGCCCATCGAGGGTCACGTGTTTGGCTTCCACCAGCACACCGATGCCGGTCATGGATTCGGGCGCGCGCCCGGGCGCCGCGCCCCGTAGGGGCGGCCCCTCGAACTCCAGGTAGACCCCCGGCGTGCGCACGATCAGCACGGCCTGGTCGTCCTCGACCTCGAAGAGCCGCTCGTCGAAGCGCACACGCGCGTCGCTGCGGATCTCCGTGCCGGGCGAGGTGACGAGGATCAGGGGAACGTCTTGATCGTCGTCACCAGCGACGAAGGACTGGCCCAGGGGAGCGCACGCGAGCAGCGCGGCGATCACCCACGGCGCGCGTGCGGTCACCGCGCAGCTCACGGCGCCGGTCACCGCGCTGCTCACGGCGCCAGCCGCTCCACGCGCCAGGAGCCGCCTTCGTCCCGCCGGTACACGAGTCGATCGTGCAGGCGCGCCGCGCGCCCCTGCCAAAACTCGATGCGTTCCGGTCGCAGGCGGTAGCCACCCCAGTGGGGCGGGCGCGGCACTTCGTCGCCCTCGGGGAAACGCGCGAGCGTTTCTTCGAGCAACGCGTCCAAGGCCCCTCGGCCCGCGACCGCGCGGCTTTGGGGCGAAGCCCACGCGCCCAGTTGGCTCTCCCGCGGACGGGTGGCGAAGTAGCGGTCGGAAACCTCGGCGCTGGTGCGCTCCACGCGGCCTTCCACGCGCACTTGCCGTTCGAGGCCCGACCAGAAGAACACCAGCGAAGCGCGCGGATTGGCTTCGAGCTCGCGCGCCTTGGTGCTCTTGTAGTTGGTGTAGAAGCGGAAACCGCTTTCGTCCAGGCCCTTGAGCAGCACCACGCGCGCGCTGGGCCGTCCGTCCGGGTCGGCGGTGGCGAGCACCATCGCGTTGGCTTCTTCGATTCCCGCCCGCTGGGCATCGTCGAACCAGCGTTGGAACTGGTCCATGGGGCTCGCGGACAGTTCTTCCTCGACGAGCCCGCGCTCGCCGTACTCCCGTCGCAGGTCGGCCAAGTCCATGGCCACAACCTAGCAGCCGGCGTGCGGCCCCCCTACGGCGGCCCCTTCGACTACCCTGGGAGGATGGCTCGCAAGCACCTGTTGATCGTGCTCGCCGTGCTCCTGGCGGCGGGTTGTCTCGGTCTCGCCTGGTGGGTGCTGCGGCCGGGGGATTCGCCCCTGGCGGCCGGGCCGCGGGCCCTCGCGGAGCCACCGCCCTTCCAGGCCCAGGGCGCACCCAGGCCGGCCGCGGCGCCCGCGCTTTTGGCTTTGGCCGACGAGCCTCCCCCCCCGGCGCCGCAGCCGGCCCCGCCCGGCCCGGCCGTGCCGCCCCCGCCCCCGGCCCCGAGCCAGCCGGCGCCGCAGCGGGAC
>JBJHAV010000393.1:0-1513 GCA_050480685.1 Planctomycetaceae bacterium
CCGCTCTACCGCGCCGTCGTGGCGGACATCGGCGACGGCCAGGGAGTGCGCGCGAGTCTTTCGACCTTCGCGGCGCACCTGACGCGCCTCATCGCCGGGTTGGAGCGCGCGGCTCCCGACGTGCTGTTCCTGCTCGATGAGGTCGGCGGCGCCACGGATCCGCGCGAAGGGGCGGCCCTTGGGGCGGCGGTGCTCGAACACCTGCTCGCGCGGCGTGTGCCGACCCTGGCTTCGACGCACCTGGCTCCGCTGGTGGAACACGCCCTGCGCCATCCGCGGGCGGAAAACGCCAGCGTGGAGTTCGACGAGGCGACGCTGACGCCCACCTACCGGCTCCTGGTCGGCCGGCCCGGGCGCAGCCACGGGCTGGACATGGCCCGCCGTTTGGGACTGCCGGGCGAAATCCTGGCCGCGGCCGAGGACCATCTGGATCCCCCCGATTCGCGTGTGCAGGAGCTGATCGGCGACCTGACGCGCGCCCGCGCCGAGGCCGAGGCGCGCCGGGCCGAGGCCGAAGCCGGCGCGGCCGAGGCGCGGGTCGAAGGGGCGCGGTTGGCCCAGGAGCGCGCCGAGTTCGAGGCGCGCCGCGAGCAGCTCCTGGCGGAGATCGAGGCGGAACTGGAACTGCGGCTCGCGGCCTGCCGGGGCCCGCTCGGGCGCCTGGAAGCCCTGGCGGCCCAACTGACTGGCCCCCAGCGGGCAGCCCTGGAGGAGGCCCGGTCGGC
Source organism: Planctomycetaceae bacterium (assembly GCA_050480685.1). GTDB lineage: Bacteria > Planctomycetota > UBA1135 > UBA1135 > JBJHAV01. The sequence continues at coordinate 726 of JBJHAV010000393.1, forward strand.
CCTGGGCGAGGCCCTGGCCCGGGCGGCTCTGACGGAACGGCGCCAGGCTTTTTTGGCGCGCCTGGGCAAGGGTGACCAGGTCTTCCTGCCGCGTTACGGCCGCCGCTGCCCCGTTTTGCGCGTCGACCGCAAACGGGGCCGCCTGGCCGTGCGCATGGGCCAGCGGGAGATCGAGGTGGCATTCGAGGACGTGGCCGCGTACGAAGCCCTGTGAAGCCCGGCGGGTTCCCGCCCCGGGCGGAACCCCGGGGCCGCCCGTGGGTTCCCGCCCCTGCGTTGTTTCCGCACCCATCCGACCCCCAACCCAGCCCAACCATGTCGTCTTCCAGCCACCGCGCTCCCATCGGCAGCCTGCGTCCCCTCCGGACCGGCTCCGCCGCCGCCCTATTCGCCCTCGCCGCGGGTGGTGCCCTGGCCCTCGGCGGCGCCTTCGACGAACTGACCACCCGCTACGCGGCCGAAGCCTCCTACCGGGTCGAGCACCGCGTCGAGGTGGCCCTCGAAACCGTCGACATGCGCGTCGAACAGGACGGCCGCCCCGTGGACCTGCCCGGAGGCATGGGCGGTAGCGGGATCGAAGAAACCTGGTCCGTCTCCTGGACCGATCGGGTCGAAGCGGTGGATGGCGCGCGCCCGAGCCGGGTGCTGCGCACCTTCGAGGAGCTCGACTCCAACCGCCGCATGGGCATGGCCGGGCGTGACTTCGAACAGCGCGCCGAATCGCCCTTTGACGGGGTCGTGCTGCGCCTGGAGCGCGACGGCGCCGAGGTGGTGGCGAAGGTGGAGAA